>DAIRFN010000021.1:0-29128 GCA_036795065.1 Vicinamibacterales bacterium | reverse complement strand
GGGCTGACGCAGCCGGGCATGACCATCGCGTGCGGCGACAGCCACACCTCCACGCACGGCGCCTTCGGCGCGCTGGCGTTCGGCATCGGCACCTCGCAGGTGCGCGACGTGCTGGCCTCGCAGTGCCTGGCGATGGACAAGCCGAAGCTGCGCCGGGTCCGCTTCGAGGGCACGATGGGATCCGGCGTCACCGCGAAGGACCTGGCGCTCTCGATGATCCGCCAGCTCGGCGTGAACGGCGGCGTGGGCTTCGCCTACGAGTACGCCGGCGATGCCGTGACTCGCATGACGATGGACGAGCGCATGACGCTGTGCAACCTCTCTATCGAGGGCGGCGCCCGCATGGGTTATGTGAACCCGGACGACACGACCTTCGCGTTCCTGCGTGGGCGCGAGCACGCGCCGAAGGGCGACGCCTGGGAGCGTGCGGTGGCGTGGTGGCGCCGGATGGCCTCGGACGCGACCGCGCCGGCAGACGACGACCGTGTGATCGACGTGGACCGCATCGGTCCGGTCGTGACGTGGGGCACCAACCCCGGACAGAGCGTCGCGGTGGACGAGCCCATCCCCGACCCGAGGTCGCTGCCACCCGGTGAGCGCGAGGCCGCCCTCGAAGCGCTGCAGTTCATGGGATTCGACGCGGGCGAAGCGGTGAAGGGCCGCCGCGTGGACGTGGCGTTCATCGGATCGTGCACCAACGCGCGGCTGTCGGACCTGAGGGCCGCGGCCAGCCTGGTCCGGGGCCAGCGCGTGGCGCGTCACGTCCGCGGCCTCGTGGTCCCCGGCTCCCGCGAGGTGCAGCACGCGGCCGAGGCCGAGGGCCTGGACGAGGTGTTCAAGGCCGCCGGCTTCGAATGGCGCGAGCCGGGATGCTCGCTCTGTCTCGGCATGAACGACGACAAGCTGTCGGGCGCGCAAACGTGCGCCTCGTCCTCGAACCGGAACTTCCGTGGCCGCCAGGGCAGTCCCACGGGCCGCACCCTGCTGATGAGCCCCGCGATGGTCGCGGCGGCAGCGGTGGCCGGCGAAGTGGTGGACGTGCGGAGCGTGGTCCCGCGCGGAGGTGCGGTGCAATGAGCGCGTCGCGAATACTCTCGGTCAGCGGGCGCGCGTTGCCGCTCGTGGGCGACGACATCGACACCGATCGCATCATGCCGGCGCGGCACCTGCGCGCCATCACGTTCGACGGCCTCGAGCAGCACCTCTTCGGCGACGACCGCGCGCACGCCGCGCGGGAGGGCCGCACGCACCCGGTGGACGACGCGCGCTTCGCCGGCGCGTCGCTGATGGTGGTGAATCGCAACTTCGGCTGTGGATCGTCGCGCGAGCACGCCCCTCAGGGCATCGTCCGGTGGGGCATCCGCGGCATCATCGGCGAGTCGTTTTCGGAAATCTTCTTCGGCAATGCCGTCATGCTGGGGCTGCCCGCCGTCACGGCGTCGCCCGCCGACGTGGCCGCGCTGCAGGCCGAGATCGAGCGCGACCCGCAGACCGTGGTGCGGCTGGATCTCGAGTCGATGCGCGCGACCTCCGGCACGCTCGACATCGCCGTGCACCTGCCCGCCGCCGCCCGCGACGCCCTCATCACCGGGCGCTGGGATGGCCTGGGGCTGCTGCTGCAGGACTTCGACCAGGTGCGCGCCTTCGCCGCGAAGCTGCCCTACCTGCGCGACTTCGCCTGAGGGTATCCCGCGTCTTACCTCTGCTATAGTGAGCGCTCTTTTCCCGGGGCGGGCGCCGGCGTGCGCCGCCCCACAGCGTCCAGGGAGGTCCCATGCGTGCTGCTCGTTTCGTGTCCCTTGCCACCGTCGCGTGGCTGCTCGCCATCGGCTTCGCCGTCGTGCCGACCGCGCAGGCGCCCGCCAGTGAAGAAGAGTTCGACAAGCTGATGAAGTCGGTGGGCGCCACGGTCGGCTCCATGCGCAAGAACATGGAGGCCCAGGCTGGCGACGCCGTCGCCGCGGACGCGAAGCGGATGGCGGAGCTGCAGAAGAACAACGCCGCCTTCTGGACCGGGCGCAAAACGCAGGACGCGGCCGAATGGGCCACCGCCGCCATGAATCACGCCGCGGAGGTGGAGAAGGCCGTCGCCGCCAACAACATGGCCAGCGCCGGCGAGCACATGAAGCAGATGATGGGCAGCTGCGCCCAGTGCCACACCAAGTACCGCGACAAGGGCGCGGACGGCGGCTACAACATCAAGAAGCAGTAGGCGCTCGCACGCACGCGTGCAGAGTGCGGGGTGCGAGTGCCACGTGCCAGGTGGCGAGTGCTGAGTGCCCTCACCCCTTCTTCACGGGCGCCGTGACCTTGATGGTCACCCCGCCGTCCGTGGTGAGCGTCAGCTCCACGGAATCGCCTTCCTTCAGCGGCTTCTTCAGATCCTTCAGGCGGATGTGCACGCCGCCCGGTTTGAGTTCGGTCTGGCCGTACGCCGGCACCAACAGCTCGAGCACGGGCTTCACTGCATCCGGTGGTCCCGTCACCACCTCCGCGGCGCCAGCGGCGTCGGTGGTGACACTCACCACGTAGATCTCGTACATCGAGGGGTTCTCGATCACCGCGTACGCGGAGGTGGCGGTTGCACCCGCCACCGGCTCGAGTACCCACGCCCCGGTCGCGGCTATCTGGCCCTGGGCGCGCGCGAGCAGCCCGGCCGCCGCCAGCATCACCACTACCAGACCCGTCAATCTGCCCGCTCGTCGCATCCGCCCGCCCCTTTCCCAATCCAGCACGCCACCCTCCGGCTTCGCGCCACCGACTCTCGTCACGTGCCCCAAGGCGCCGTCCGCTCACTCTTTCACTCTCCGAAGGTCCCTCTACCGCCGGAGCGCCGTCACGCAGCCGGGGGGCGGTGCCGACGTACCGACACTTGCGCCCGGCCCACGGTTCCCCTCCGGATGCCGTCAGGCGCCCGTCGCCACCTCGGCGCCCCGAACGGTCAGCACCGGGCACTCGGCAGATCGGACCACCTGGTGCGTGGCCGAACCGGCCAGAGCCAGGCCCAGGCCGCCGCGTCCCTGGGCGCCCATCACGATGAGGTCGGCCTTGCGAGCCGCGGCCGCCTTCAGGATCTCGCGATAGGCCCGTCCCACCGTCACGACGTTCTCGATTTCGCACCACGTGCGCTCCTCGCCGGCCACCAGCAGGTCGAGTCGCTTCTTCGCGTCGTCGATCAGGTAGGTCCGGTACTCGGCCACATTGAAGTGGGCGTGCACCCTCGGCTCCTCGTCCGCCAGCCACTCGATGGAGTGAAGCACAGTGACCTTGCCGTTGGCCTGGCGGCCCAGATCGAGGGCGAAACCGAGGGCCTGCAGCGACGCCGGCGAGAAGTCCATGGCGCACACGATGCGTTTGAACGTGACGTCCCCGGGGGCCGCCTGCACGAGCGGTGGCACGGTGAGCACCGGGCACGGCGCCCGGTGCAGAATCTGCTCGGTGACGGAGCCGGACAGCAGGCGGTTGAATCCACTGCGGCCGTGCGTACCCATCACGATGAGATCGGATGGGATGGTCAGCGCCTGATCGACGATGGTGTCGACCGGATCGCCGGCCTCGGCCACGAGGTAGGGGCCCACGGCCGCGGCGCCCATGGCCTCGGACTGGCGCCGCATCTCCGCCACCACGTCCTCGCGCGTGGACGGGTAGACGACCTGCACCGACTCGCCGAGCGCACCCGGCGGCACCTGGATCGCATCGAACGTGGGCACCACGTGCAGGATGGACAGCTTGGCGCCATACCAGACCGTGAACGCCGCTGCGTAAGTCAGGGCCGGGCGGGACGACTCGCTCAGGTCCGTCGGGCAGATGATGTGTTTGAACTCGACCATAACGACTCCTGTCGGTGTGCGCGGAACCGGTTGAGCATCGTGCCGCGGCGTGCCTGACCTGACTGAAAGCAGAAACCGTGCCCGCCCCGAGCGACGTCGAGGGCAGTCATCTATTGACCGGGTACTTCGACAGCTTCCGTTGCAGCGAACGCCTGTGGAGGCCGAGCACACGCGCCGCTTGTGACACGTTGCCCGAGCACTCCGTCATGACTCGCTGGATGTGCTCCCACTCGACACGTGCCAGGGACGGTACCGTGAACTCGCGCGCGCCCCCGGACGAGCCCCCCTCCTTGTCGAGCGCGGCGGCCACCTGGTCCGCATCCACGGGCTTGGTCAGGTAGTCCGTTGCCCCGCGCTTCAAGCTCTCCACCGCGGTGGCGATGGCGCCGTAGCCGGTGAGCACGACGATGCGCGTCGTCTGATCGATGGCGTGCAGTTCTGCCACGACGTCGAGGCCGTGCCCGTCTGGCAGGCGCAGGTCCACCAGCGCGTACTCGGGGCTGTCGTCCCGTGCCGACGCGATGGCCTCTGCGGCCGTGGCCGCGCGCGTGACCTCGAAGCCGCGCGCGGACAGAGCCTTCGACATGCGCGATGCGAACACGTCGTCATCGTCGAGCAGCAGCAGCGTGCGATCATCGGTCATGAGGGGCTTCCTTCAGTGCCGGCGGATGGCAGCAGCAGTGTTGCCGTCGTACCATCGCCCGGTGCGGAGGATAGCGCAAGACTCCCTCCCCAGCGCTCGGCAAAGGTCCGGGCCAGGAACAGGCCGAGGCCGAACCCGGACCCGACCGGCTTGGTGGTGAAGAACGGCTCGCCTGCGCGCTGCAGGGTGCTGGCGGTCATGCCCGTCCCACTGTCCTTCACCCGGAATCGCACCTGGTTCCTCTCGGTGTCAACGCTCACTTGCACGGGCGCGTCGGCCGGCGATGCGTCGAACGCGTTCTTCACGAGCGTCCTGAGGCTCCGCGCCGCGGCCTCCAGCGGCACTTGCACGCTGGAGAGGCCGGGCGCCATCGTCACGAGCACGCGCTCCCGATCGTGTGCGCCGAACGTGGCCAGCATCCCCTCCACGATGCGCTCAGGGGGCAGCGTCTGTGCCTCGTGCGCCACCGAGGCGTCCGCACGGCCGCTCATCTGGTCCAGGATTTCGCGGCAGCGGTCGACCTGCGACCTGATGAGCCGCGCGTCCTCGGCAATCTCCGGGGGAAGGCCGGGTGCGGACGCCGCGAGGTCCAGTTCGTGGGCCGCGACCGCGATGGCGCTGAGCGGCGTGGCCAGCTCGTGCGCCGCGCCGGCGGCCAGCGTGGTGAGCGAGGCCAGTCGCTCCTGTTGCGCGGCCGCGCGCCGCGCCTCGGCGAGCGCGCGCTCCCGTGCCTCGAGCGCCCAGCGGATGCGGGTGACGAAGCTGGCCGTCAGCAGCGCCGCGACCGCGAACGCCACGCCCATGCCCACCTGGTGGCCGAGTCCCGGGTCCATGCCAAGGTGCCCGGCATGAGGATCGACCAGCGCGCGCAGCGGCGTCACGAACAGCAAACCGTAGCCGACGACCGACGCGACGGCCGCGGCCCACGTCCAGGCCGCGTTCAGGGTGACGGCCGCAAGCGTGATGTAGACGAGATAGCTGATCGTGAACGGATTCGACGGCCCGCCGGTCAGCACCATCAAGGCGGTGAGGATGCCGATGTCGAACAGGATGAGCCCGCCAAGCGTGCGAACCGAAGGCTCGGAACCACGCCGAATCATCAGGTCGAGCCACGCGTTGCTCGCCACCTGCGCCGCCAGCAGCAGCAGGACCCCGCCCCCCGAGAACTGAACACCCAGCAACACGCGTGCGACGATGAGGGTGGCAACGGCGCCGGCGGCGACGGCCCACCGGAACCGGGTGAGCCAGCGGGCCGTCACCACGGGGCCGGCTTCGAGCGACCACAGGGGGTCGATCCGGGGATGAACAGCCTCGATTGCCCCTGAGTCAATTTGCCGCACCACGGGTTTCATCGTCTCACGTAGGCTACTCGCAAATGCGCGTCCCCAGGCTTCCCGCCCTTCTCGCGGTTGGCGTCATGCTCGCCATTGCCACCGGCGATGCCAGCGGGCCACACATCACGCTGGCCGTGGACGGCCGATCCAACCAGACCCCGTGGGCCGCGGCGCACGGGCGGTTCGTCGCCGTCACCTGGGGCGCGACCGTAGATGGCAAGACCGACGTCTACGTCGCGCTCAGCCAGGACGAGGGGCAGACCTTTGGCGCACCCGCGCGCGTGAACGCCATCGACGGCGAGGCGCGCCTCGGCGGCGAGTTGCCGCCGCGCGTTGCGCTGGTCCCACGCCCGGGCGGCGGCGTGCCCGACATCGTCGTCGCGTTCGGCTCGAAGACGACCGGCACGGAGATCAAGATGTCGCGCTCCACCGACGGGGGCCGGTCCTTCACGCCGGGGCGGGCGCTTCAGGCGACCGGTGCCGCCGGCGATCGGGGCTGGCACGCGATGACGCTCGATGCCAACGGCGATGCCCACGTGATGTGGCTGGACCACCGCGGGCTGGCCGCGCAGAAGGCGCAGAGCCATGAGCATCACGAGGCTGCGGCCATCGATGGCGCGGCCATGGCGCAGCTCTCAGGGCTGTACTACGCGCGCGAAGGCACCGGCGCGCTCCAGGCCGAGCGCGAGTTGGTGAAAGGCGTCTGCTACTGCTGCAAGGTGGCGATGGCCACGGGCCCGCGCGGCGAGCTCTTCGCCGCTTGGCGGCACGTCTACCCCGGTAACCTTCGCGATATTGCCTTCATGGCATCGCGAGACGGGGGCCGGTCGTTCGCCGCTCCGGGCCGCGTGAGCCAGGATGACTGGCACCTCGCGGGTTGCCCGGACGATGGGCCCGCGATGGCGGTGGACGCGGAGGGCACGGTGCACGTGGTGTGGCCCACCGTGATTGGCGGCGCCACGCCCGAAGGCGCGCTGTTCTATGCGGTCTCGCGCGATGCCAGAACCTTCTCGCCACGCGTGCGCATCCCCACGCTCGGCAGCCCGAAGCCCATGCACCCACAGATTCTGGCGGACGCTTCGGGGCGCATCACCCTGGCGTGGGACGAGGTGATGAGCGGCGTCCGCCAAGCCGTCGTTCGCACGATGAGGTTCGACGAAGCGGGCCAGCCGCTCTTCGGCGCCACCACCCGTCTCGGCCCGCCCGACACGCCGTCGTCGTACCCTGTCCTCGTCGCAACCCCGCGCGGCACGATCGCGGTCTACGTTGAAGGCAAGCCCGGCGCGTCGCTCATTCGCACCTCCGTGCTTTGAACCTCCGTGCTTTGAACCTTGGTGCTTTGAACCGTGCGAACCTACTTGGGCAACCTTTCGGGCATCTCCGCCACCACATACGTCATCACGGCAAGAGACGCCGCTGCTTTCGACACCTCGGCCGGCAGGATGCGCTCGACCGTATCGGCGGGAGTGTGGTGGATGGTGAAGTACTTCGTCGAATCGCCCGAGTAGGCCATCATCGGCACCTTGCCCAGTGCCGCAATTGGACCGATGTCGGCCCCGCCGCCGCCCGGACCGACACTCTGCATGTCGATGCCGGTCAGCAGCGTCCCGATGTCGGCAAGGATGCGGCGCGCCGACTCGGAACCGCTGAAGGCCAGGCGCGCCGGCGCGAAGACGCCCGAGTCGGACTCGATGGCGAAGATATGATCCTGCGCCTCCGCGGCGTGCGCGTCCCGATAGGCATTTCCGCCGCGGAGCCCGTTCTCCTCGTTGGTGAACAGCACCAGCCGCACGGTGCGTCGAGGCTGAATCCCCAATTTCTTCATCAGCCGCAGGCTCTCCCAGGTCACGATGCAGCCCACCGCGTCGTCCGAGGCGCCGGTCGCGGCGTCCCACGAGTCGAAGTGGCAGCCGACCAGCACGATCTCGTCGGGACGCTCGCGTCCGACGATCTCGCCGATGACGTTGGCCGACTCGACGTCGGGCTCGAAGCGCGCCTCCATCTTCAGGCGGACGCGCACCGTGCGCCCGCGGTTCACGATGCGGTGAATGCGCTGCGCGTCTTCGACCGAGATTGCCGCCGCCGGGATCTTCGGCGCCTCGTCGCCGTAGGCCATCCCGCCGGTGTGGGTCGTGCGCAGCCCCGTCGGCCCCACCGAGCGCAGCAGCATGCCCACGGCGCCGTGCCTGGCCGCGGCGCGCGCGCCGCCGGAACGGTAGGCCACGGTCTCACCGTAATTGGTGTAGGGGACGTCGAACAGGACGATGCGTCCCTTGGCCTCGGAGGAGCGCTTCTGCAGCTCGTCCATGGTCGAGACGACCATGACCTCGGCCTCGATGCCCTCGGGCGGCGTGGCCACGCTGCCGCCCAGCCCGAGCAGGGGGATGACGTGATGCGGCGGATCGACGATCTCCAGGCTCTCCTGCCCGCGCACCCACCTGGGCGCCATCACCTTTTCGGTGCGAACCCGCTCGAGGCCGTCCTTCTTCATGGTGTCCTGGGCCCAGGCGATGGCCCGGGTCAGGTTGTCGGACCCGGTCAGGCGGGCGCCGTACGTGTCGGTGAGCTCGGCCAGGCGGTCCCAGCCGAACTGGTCGGCGGTCGCGGCCGAGATGAGGCGATGGGCGTCGTCGCGGTAGGGGGACAGCCAGGCCGGGACCTGTGTCTGGACGCCTGTCGCCGCCGCCGAAGAGGGCGCCGGCCAGCCCGCAGCCACCGCCAGCCCGAGACCAAGCGCCAGGACAAAGGGAACCATCCGATGCATGGTCGCGGATTATAATCGGGGGCGTCAGGTCCGCATGCCCGTCTTCGCACGCGCCGTCTACATCGTCGTGGGCCTCACCTCTGTCGGGTTGGCCACGCTTGGAGCTCTGCTGCCAGGGCTGCCGACCACCGTCTTCCTGTTGATCGCGCTGTGGGCGTTCTCGCGCTCGAGCGCGCGCCTGCACGGATGGGTGAAGCGGATGCCGCTCTTCCGCGAGGCGCTGGTGCACGTGGAGCGCTATCACGCCGAGCGGTCAATCTCGCGCGGCGTGAAGCTGGTGGCGGTCTCGTGCGCGTGGTTCTCGGTGGCGCTGTTCTTCGCGAGCCGCGGCCTCGAGCCTTCGCTGACCGCGCTCATCCTGGTGACGCTGGCCATGGCGTGCACCATCTTCATGGCCCTCACGCGCACCGCCCGCCCGCAACGCACCTAGCGCGGGGCGGATGCCCTGGCCCGCGCCCACCTTCGCTCGCCCACATGGCAGCGCGAGCTCCGGCGGGCAAGCCCGCCGCACACGGATCGCACCCGATCGCACCAGCCCTAGAACCCCAGCACGTAGACCAGCCTGAAGCTCCTTCCCATCTCCGGCAGTTCGTCCTTCAGGTAGTTCAGGTGGTTCCGGTAGAGCGTGTTCGTGGCGTTCTCGAGGCGCGCGGTGACGGTGTTGAGGACTCGTCCCTGCATGAACGAGTACGACGCGTGGAACCTGAGGGTGGCCCACCCGCTGGTCGGCGTCTCGTCGCCGTACACGCGGCTCTGATCGGCCACCGCCGTCACGGCCGCACCAGCCTGGAAGGCGTTCTTCTGGTAGCGCAGGCCCGCGATGCCGCGATAGGGCGGAATGCGGGGCAGCGGCTCGTCGGTGTCGGTCAGCCGGCCGCGCACCATGTCGAAGGTGAACTCCACGGTCCATTCCGGCGTGAGCTTCACGTCGCCGTGCGCTTCCACACCCCAGAGGGTCGCGTCGCGCCCCACGAACTCCACGTACGGCAGGTCGCCGCCGTGCCCGTGATCGCCCTCCTCGTCTTCCGCGCCGTGTTCCACGCCAAACCGATCGTCGAACTCCTCCTCCCGCTCCTCGAACTCCTCGTCGCTGATCGGGTTGCGGAAGATGAAGTTGCTGATGGCGTTGTGGAAGAACGAGACCTCGCCCTCGAAGCGATCGCCGCGGACGCGGACCGCGAGGTCGAGGCCGAGGGCGCGCTCGGCCTCCAGGTCGGGGTTGCCGATCTCGTACGCGAAGTTCCCGAGGTGAGGGCCGAAGAAGTACAGCTCCTCGAGGGCCGGGGGGCGCGCGGCGCGCGCCAGGCTGGCGGCGATCACCAGGTTGTCGTTCGCAGCCTCGGGCCGGATCAGCAGGCCCACCGAGCTGGACCACTCGGTGAAGTCGCGAGTCGGCAGCGCGGTCTCGGGCGTGTAACTGGTGTGGTCGAGACGCCCGCCGAACTGCAGCGTCGCGTGCGACCAGGCGACCTCCTCGTAGGCAAACGCGGCCAGGCTGTTCTGGTCCACCGGCGGCGACAGCGCCTCGGCGCCCCGCGCCGCGAACTGGCGGTTGAGGAGCCATCCGCCCACGCTGCCCAGCAACGCGCCCGTCTTCCTGTGCGAGAGCAGCACCTCGCCTTCGAGCGTGTCGTTGTCGAAGGTCGTGCCGACGTCGGTCCCTTCCAACTCCTGGTGCTCGTACCGACGCACGCCGAAGGTGGCGCGATAGGACTGGATGAACCCCGGCAGCGCCGATCCGCCCGCGCGGATGTTGAACGCGTGCCGCCGCGGGGTGAGGCTGATCTGCCCTTCCTCGACCACCGGGATGCCGTACTTCTGATCGGTGTAGCCGTAGCTGGCGCCGACATAGGAGTGCTCGCCGGTCCAGGCGCCGCCGAGGCTGGCCATGCCCGTCCGCGACTGCGTGTTCTCGGCAGTGCCCTCGGGGGTGCTGTAGTCGCCCATCCGCTGGCCGCTGCCGCCGAAGTGAAACGCCCACTCACCGTTGCCGACGTGGATGTCGCCGGCGCCGCCCGCCTGCCCGCCGTTGGTGCCGACGTCGAACGTGAAGTTACCCGACGTACCCGAGAACCGCTCGGTGGGAATCTGGTCCGTGATGACGTTGACCAGCCCGCCGATGGCGTTGGCGCCGTACAGCAGCGTCGCAGGCCCTCGGACCACTTCCATCTTGCTGGCGGCAGCCGGGTTGATGGGCACGCCGTGATCGCCCGACTGGCTCGAGATGTCGCCCATGCGCTGGCCGTCCTCGAGCACGACCACGCGGTCACCGTCCAGGCCACGGATGACCGGGCGCGCCGGCGCGGCGCCGAACGAGCGCGTGGCGATGCCCGGCTCAGATTGCAGCGTGCCGGCCACCGTGCTGTCGAGCTGCCGCGTCAGATCCTGGCCGGTGAGCACGGAGGTGGGTTGGTACGACTCGAACTGCGGCCGCGGGTTCGGGCTCACCGACACCACCTCGGCGAAGTGGAGGTCGAACTCCACCGCGAGGTCCAGCGTGGCGGGCGTGGCCCCCACGATCACCTCGGTGCGGCGGGTCGTGTAGCCTTCGGCGCGCACGCCCACGTGGTAGCTGCCGGGCGGAACACCCTCGAATCGATAGGTACCGTCGTCGCCGGTTCGCGTTTCACGCCGCAACTCGTCGATGATGACCAGGGCCCCGGCCATCGCCTGCCCGTTCTCTGCCTGCGTGACGGTCCCACTCAGCGTCGTGCCCGACTGCGCGAGGGTGCGACCGGATCCGATCGCCAGGATAATGACGGCGAGGAGACCGGGAATGAAGGTGGTGCGCATATCCTGAAAGCGTACCGCGCCACCAGGCCTGCCGAGACAAAAAGCTGTCGGAATGCCCGCCCCGGCCGGTGAATGGATGAAACTGGGCGCTGGAACGCTCGAGAGGGTTGGCCATGATGCGGCGGGATTCGACGTGGTTGGCGGCGGCAGCGGCGGGATGGCTGGTCCTGGGGTGGGCCGCGACGGCCGCGGCACAGGGCGGCGGATCGATCCAGGGGGTGGTGACGACGCGTGCGCGGGCCCTCCCACCCATCCGGGTGACGTTCGACCAGAAGGTGTGCGGAGTGGAACTGCCGGACCGTGCGATCGTGGTGAGCGCGGCGGGAGGGCTGGCGAACGCGGTGGTCACGCTCACCGGTGTCAAGACCACTTCGTCCCCGCGCGAAGTGATGGTGCTGAACGACAGGTGCGCCTTCGTCCCCCGCGTCCAGGTGGTCGGTCCGAACGGCACCGTGAAGACCTCGAGCAAGGATCCGGTGCTGCACACCACGGTGGTCCAACAGGCCGACGGACGGCAGCTCTTCAACGTGGCCGTGCCCATCCCGGGCATCGAGATCGCCAAGCCACTGGTCGCAGCGGGCGTGCTGCGCGTGGGCTGCAGCACGCACCAGTGGATGCGCGGCTGGATCATCGTGACCGACGAGGTGTCGGCCGTCACGGGTGATGATGGCGCGTTCACGTTGCGGGACGTGCCTGCAGGCAGTTACGAGTTACGCGTGTGGCACGAGGCGTTGAAGGCCGCGCCGGCGAAGATCACCGTCGTCGCCGGCAAGCCGGCACAGGTGACGTTCGAGATGAAGTGAGGCGACGGGAGGCCGCGGCGGCGCCGCCCCGCTCAGCGGGTTCGGTACGAGAACAGCCGTACGAGGTCCAGCTTCTCGAGCCGTTCGAAATCCTTGTCGAGCGTCCACACCAGGGCGCCAAGATCGTGCGCGAGGGCTCCTATCAGCAGATCGGCAAGGCCAAACCGCTCACCGATCTCGGCGGCACGATCGGTCCAGTCCTCCACGGTTTTCCACGTCTCTTCAGACGGCACCGCCACCGGCAGGGCGGCCAGCCGATCGAGCACCGGCCGCCGTTCCCGGCTCGAGAGCCCGGCGCGCAGCTCCTGTCGGACAGGCTGGGGAACGGCCACCAGGTCCGCGTCGATGAGCTCGCCCAGGACCATTGCCTCGTGGCCGGGTGGCCGGCCGCGGAGCACAGCCACCCAGACCGAGGTGTCCACGACAATCATCGGGGCGCCGGCTTCCCGCGCAAGGTGGTCGGATCGACGTCGAAGGTGACCTTGCCGAAGAGCGCCTTCAGCTCTTCGGTCTTGCTGCGGCGAACGACTTCCTTCAGCGCGTGGACCACGGTGTCGGTCTTCGACTTGAAGCCGAGAACGGCGCGTGCATCGTCGATGAGGGTTTCGGGCAGGTCCAGCGTCGTGCGCATACGAACAAACTAATTCATATGCTAACGGATTTCAACACATACGACATGATATGCCTGAAGTCGCACTAATGGACTCTCGTCATGCATAGACCTAGCGAATCGCCACCAGCCCCGCATCCGTTCGCCAGTACCAGGTGCTGTCCACGAGCGCCGGAGATGCCAGCGTGCGCGCGCCGAGCTCATTGACGTGCAGCAGCTTGAATTCGCGCCCGGCGGGGACCACGAACGTCTGGCCCTCGTCGTTGGTGAAGAAGACCTTGCCGTTCACCGCGACGGGCGACGCCGAGAAGCCCTCGCGCTGAGCCACACCCAGGCGGCCCTGGTAGACGAGCGTCCCCGTGGCGGCTTCGTACACGGTGAGGATGCTCTGCATGTCGTTCACCAGGTACAGCAGATCGTCCACGACGATGCCGGAGGGGACGAAGGGCGAGCCCTTGGGCGTGCTCCAGGCGACGTGCGTGCGTGTGACGTCGCCCGTTCCGCCCGGACGAATCGCGAAGGTCGGGCCGGCGCGGCCGGATGATGCGAAGACGAGGCCGTGGCCCACGACCGGCGTGGGGATCACCTCGAAGGTCATGCCGCGCACCGTCCACAGCTCGCGGCCTGTGTCGGGGTCGTACGCCGCGACGCGGCGCTGGCTCGACACGATGAGCTCGTCGCGCGCGCCGGCTTCGATGACGACGGCGGTGCCCCAACCGACCGTCTCCGACCTGGGCGTCTGCCAGAGCGTCTTCCCGGTTGCCTTGTCGAAGGCCGCGACGAAGGCGGTCTGGTTCGTGGTGGGATTCTGATCCTGGTAGAGGAAGATGCGATCCTTGTAGAGCACCGGCGACCCCGCCGGGCCGTGGTAGTTGTCGATGACACCGAAGCGGCGGTGCCAGACGAGCTTGCCGGAGAAGTCGAAGGCCGCCAGGCCGTGACGCCCGAACGAGGCGTATACGCGCTGGCCATCGGTGGCGGGCGTGGCCGACGCGTAGCCGTTCTTCTGGTGCACCTGTTCGGTGCCCTCCTGCGGGATGAAGGTTTCCCACAGCGGCTTCCCGTCTCCGCGGCTGAACGCCAGCATCGACAGCCGCCGTCCATCCTCGCGCGCGGTGGTCAGGAAGATGCGGTCGCCCCAGACGACCGGCGACGAATTCCCGCGCCCGGGTACAGGTGCCTTCCACTGCACGCGCGTCGTGGGGGACCACGTGTCGGCGTAGGCGCCCGCCGGCACGAGACCCTGCCCGGACGGCCCGCGCCAGCGCGGCCAGTACTTCGCGCCCTCGCCCTCCACCGCGATCATGCGCACCTCCTCGGGCGCTGACGCCAGTGGGACACCCAGCACAGCCGTCACGACGAGCCCGCGAAGCAAGGGGTGCCGCATCATGCGGCGATTGTAAGCACCTCTCGTACAATCTGCGCATGTTTCGTCTCGGTCCCGCTATCGCGGTGCTCATGCTCGTGGGGTCGACGCTGGTACCGGCGCAACCGTCGCCGCAGATCCGTGTCGTGCAGGTGAGCGCACCCGACGCGCGGCGCCCGGCCGAAGCCTCGGTGGCGATCAACCCGACCAATCCCAGCCATGTGATTGCCACCTTCATCCAGAGCACCGCGCCCGGCCAGCAGCCGCGCTCGACCAACTGGGGCTACGTCTCGACCGACGGTGGGCTCACGTGGGCGGGCACGCCCGCGGCCAACCCGGGCAAGCGGGTGCAGGGCGACGACGTGATCGTGTTCGGGCGGGACGGGACGGCGTTCCACACCTACATCGCCTTCGACGGCATCCGTGTGGATCGACCGGACGTGGCATCGACGGGCATCTTCGTGCGCCGGACGACCGACGGCGTGACGTGGGAACCGCCCGTCCCGGTCGTGGATCACATCAACACGGCCATCCCCTTCGAGGACAAGCCGTGGACGGTAGTGGACCGCGCGGAGGGCTCGCCGCATCGCGGCAACATCTACGTGGCATGGACGCGCTTCGACGTGTACGGCAGCGCCGATCCACTGCACCGGACGCATATCTGGTTCGCCCGATCACGCGACGGCGGGCGGTCGTTCCAGCCGCCGCTGCGCATCTCGGACGACTCGGGCGACGCGCAGGACAGCGACAACACCGTGGAGGGCGCCGTGCCCGCGGTGGGGCCGAAGGGCGAAGTGTACGTGGTGTGGGCGGGCCCGAAGGGGCTGTTCTTCGACCGCTCCGACGACGGCGGGTGGACGTTCGGTGCCGACAAGGTGATCGGAACCCTCACCGGAGGCTGGGATATCCCCGTGCCGGGCGTGGCACGGCACAACGGCATGCCGGTGACGGCGGTCGATCTGGGCAGTTCCGCCAGCAGCGGAACGATTTACGTGAACTTCATCGACGAGCGCAACGGCGACACGGACGTCTTCCTGCTGGCCTCGCGCGACGGCGGGCGCACGTGGGCCGCCCCGGTGCGGGTGAACGACGATCCGAAGGGCGCCGTGCAGATGTTCACGTGGATGGCCGTGGACCCGACGGACGGTTCGGTCAACATCGTGTTCCACGATCGGCGGGGCCTGTCCGGCACGATGACGGGCGTCACCCTCGCGCGCAGCGTGGACGGCGGCCGGACCTTCGCCAATCACAAGGTGCCCGTCGAACCGTTCGACTGCTGCGCGGCGTCTTCGTTCGTGGGTGACTACAACGGCGTGGACGCGTTCGGCGGGCGCGTGGTCGCGGTGTTCCCGACCCTCAACGGGGCCGAGCAGCGGATTCTGGCCGCGGTGATGCGCTTCCGCCCCGGCTCGCAAACGCTGATGTAGACGGGACTGGCACGAAAGGGGCGAATTCGATGCGGTTTCTGATTCCAGTGGTCGTCGCGGCGGTGCTCACGGCGGCCGTTCACGCCCAGCAACGACCAGCCCCGCTGGGGCAGGCCAGCGTTACCTGGCTGTATTACAGGGACCTGCCGGCCGCGATGCGCTTCTACGAGGACGTCCTCGGTCTCACGCTCACCGTGGACCAGGGCTGGGCCAAGGTCTACCAGACCTCCCCGACGTCCTTCATCGGGCTGGTGGACGAGCAGCGCGGGATGCACAAGGCGTCGGATACCAAGCCGGTGGCCGTGGCCTTCGTCACCCCCGACGTGGACGCCTGGCACGCCTGGCTGGTCTCCAGGGGCGTGAAGATGCGCAGCCCGGTGGCCGACTCGAAGACGTTGCCCATCCGGGGCTTCACAGCGTACGATCCCGAGGGTTATACCCTCGAGTTCGAGACGTTCCGGGACGACCCGCAGAACGCGAAGATCCGAGCGCTGCTGAAGGCTCCCAAATGACGATGCGACTGTTGGTGATGTTCCTGGCGACCGGCCTGGCCGCCGCCACCGCCTCCGCGCGGTTCGACGACGACGCGCTTCGGCGCGGCGAGCTGGCCGCGCAGGCCCAGGCGCCCGCGGCCAACCAGGAGCGCGACTTCCTGAGCCGGGTCCGGCGCCTCACCGTGGAAGGTCGGCGCGCCGGGGAGGGCTACTGGTCGCCGGACGGCAAGCGCCTGGTCTTCCAGAGCGAGCGCGACGCCGCCAACCCCTTCTACCAGATCTACGTGCTCGACTTCGCCACGGGCGAGACCAAGCGGATCTCCCCCGGCACCGGCAAGACGACGTGCGCGTTCTTCCGCCCGGGCAGCGACCAGATTCTCTTCGCGTCGACGCATCACGACCCGAAGTCGAAGCAGCTCCAGGACGAGGAGCTCGCCTTCCGTGCGTCGGGCAAGGAACGCCGATACGCGTGGGACTACGACACCGAGATGGAGATCTACGCGTTCGCCGAGAAGTCCGGCGCCATGACCCGGCTCACCAACGCGAAGGGCTACGACGCCGAGGCCAGCTACTCGCCCGACGGACAGTGGATTGCGTTCTCGTCCATGCGCGACGCCTACAACCGGACCCTGTCCCCGGCCGAGGAGAAGCAGCTGGCGACCGACCCCAGCTACTTCGGCGAGATCTACATCATGAAGGCCGACGGGGCGGAACAGCGCCGCCTGACCACCGAGCCCGGCTACGACGGCGGCCCCTTCTTCACGCACGACGGCCAGCGCATCGTCTGGCGGCACTTCGACGAGCAGGGCCTCATCGCCGACATCTGGACGATGAAGCTGGACGGTACGGACAGGAAGCAGATCACCAGCTTCACGTCGATGAGCTGGGCGCCCTACGAGCATCCGTCGGGCGAGTACTTCCTGTTCGCCTCGAACAAGCTGGGCTTCGAGAACTTCGAGGTCTTCATGGTGGACAAGGCCGGCGCGAAGGAGCCGGTGCGCATCACCTATTCGGACGGCTTCGACGGCCTGCCGGTGCCGTCGCCGGACGGGAAGCAGCTGGCGTTCACGTCCAGCCGGTCGGGCGGCGGCGCGGGGCAAATCTTCCTCGCGCAGTGGAGCCACGAGAACGCGATGAAAGCGCTCGCGGCGGCGCCCCCTCGCAAGTAGGTTCGCACATTGGTTCAAAGCACGAAGGTTCAAGGCACGAAGGTTCACGCCATGCTCACGACGACTCGCCTGACCATGTTCACCATCCTGCTCGCCGCCGGTATCGCTGACGCGCAGACGGCGACGGCCGTGAAGTCGTCGACGCGGGCACACGTGGAGCTGCTCGCGTCAGGGAAGCTCGAAGGACGCCTCGCCGGGTCGCCCGGCGAGAAGCTGGCCGCCGAGTACCTGGTGAAGGAGCTGCAGCGCATGGGCGCGAAGCCGCTGCCCGGCCAGGCCGACTACCGGCTGCCGTTCTCGTTCACCGCGGGTTCCAAGGACGCGGGCTCGACCATCACGGTGCAGCGCGAGGGCGCTCCCGCCCGGACGTTCGACACACGCGAGCAGGTGATGGCGCTCTCGTACTCGGACAACGGCGAGGTGAGCGGCCCCGTGGTCTTCGCCGGCTACGGCCTGGTCGTTCCGCCGAACCAGAACTTCAGCTACGACAGCTACCAGGGCCTGGATGTGAAGGACAAGGTCGTGGTGGTCCTGCGTTACTTCCCCGAGGACGCGGACATGCAGACGCGCGCGGCGGTGGCGCGGTATTCGGATCTCCGCTACAAGGCCCAAGCGGCCCGGCAACGCGGCGCGAAGGCGCTGGTCGTGATCACCGGACCCCGCTCGCCCAACGCCGGCAACACCGTGCCGATGACGTTCGACACCGCGCTGGCGGGCTCGGGGCTCGTGGCCGCGAGCGCGAACGGGGATGTGGCACGGGCCGTCTTCGCCGCCGTGCCCGACAAGTCGCTCGAGGCCGTGCAGAAGGAGATGGACAGCGGTAACCCGCACGTGGCGGGCTTCGCGGTGCCGGGCCTCACGCTCACGGTCAAGGCCAACGTGGCGCGCGAGCGGCAGACCGGCCACAACGTCGCGGGTTATTTTCCCGCGTCCCTGACGGCCACGGGCGTGGACAAGCCATGGGTGGTCATCGGCGCGCACTACGACCACCTTGGCCGCGGCACGACCGGCAGCTCACTGGCCTCGAAGGAGCAGGCGGGCCAGGTTCATCACGGCGCCGACGACAACGCGTCGGGCACCTCCGCCGTGCTGGCCATTGCCGATGCCCTCTCGAAGCAGCCGCGCAAGCGCAACCTGATGGTGGCCTTCTGGTCGGCAGAGGAGCTGGGCCTCATCGGCTCGAACCACTTCGTCACCACGCCGCCGGTGCCGACCACCGAGATGGCCGCCTACCTGAACTTCGACATGGTGGGCCGTTCCAGCGACAACAAGCTCACCGTGCAGGCCACGGGCTCGAGCCCGATGTGGCCCAGAATGCTCGAACAGGCCAACGTGGCGGCCGGCTTCGATCTGATCCTCCAGGAGGACCCGTACCAGCCGACCGACGTCAGCAGCTTCAACCAG
The DNA here is from genome assembly GCA_036795065.1 of Vicinamibacterales bacterium. Lineage (GTDB taxonomy): Bacteria > Acidobacteriota > Vicinamibacteria > Vicinamibacterales > UBA2999 > VFZN01. Next base: position 10,491 of record DAIRFN010000021.1, on the reverse strand, counting down.
GCCGGCGTCGCCTCGCTCGCGTTCTTCACCGGTGCCCACGTGGACTACCACAAGCCGACGGATACGGCCGAGCGAATCAATTACGAGGACCTGGACCGCATCGCCGAATTCGCCACTGGCATCACGCGCCGCCTCCTGGACCTGGAACAGTCGCCGCAGTTCACCAAGGTCGAACAGAAGACCGAGGGTGGCGGCCGTGCCGGCATGCGCATCTTCACCGGCACGATCCCGGACTACGCCACCGAGGTGAAGGGGCTGCTGCTGGGCGGCGTCATCGGCGGCGGTCCTGCCGAGCAGGCAGGCCTCCAGAAGGGCGACGTCATCGTCGAGATCGCCGCGCAGTCCATTGCCAACATCTACGACTACACCTACGCGCTCGAGCTGCTGAAGATCGGACAGCCCGCCAAGGTGGTCTACATGCGAAACGGCGAGCGGCGCGAGACGCAGCTGACGCCGGCCGCGCGGAAGTAGCGGACAGGCTCCAGCAACTCGTCCGTGGTATTCTGCCGCCCCTAGAGGCATCCATGACCCGACTGATGTCAGCGCTCGTTCTCACCGTGATCGTGGTCGCTGGCACGGCCACGTCGTTCGCCCAGAACAGCGTCGCCGGCGACTGGACGCTCACCATCAACGGCCCGCAGGGGGTCATCGACACCGAGGCCGTCTTCAAGCAGGACGGCGAGAACGTGACCGGCACGTTCAGCGGTCCGACGGGCGAAGCCGCGGTCGCCGGCACGATGAACGGGTCCACGCTCTCGCTCGCCTTCAACGTGGACACCCCGCAAGGGCCCCTCGACATCAAGATGAGCGCCGAGGTCAGCGGCCCGGAGATGAAGGGCATACTGGACTTCGGTATGGGCACGGCCGACTTCACCGGCAAGAAGAAGTAGGGGTCATGCGGTCGACATTCGTCGGGTCTTCCAGGCTTCTCGCGGTCACGCTCGCTGTTGCCCCGGCGCTCTGGCTTGGGGCCTGTGCCGCGTCGCCGCGGCAGCGGCCCGTCGAAGGCGGCCCGGTCAGTACCGGTGCGGGTTCCCTCGAGGCCACCCGGCGTCAGCTGGAGGGGACCTGGACGCTGACGAAGTTCGAGGTGCTCAACCAGTCGGGCCAGCTGACCGCCGTGCGCGCGAAGGCCCAACTGAGCTACGACGCCTTCGGCAACCTGACGATGAAGGGCGTGCTCGAGGAGCCGCTGCCCGGCGAGACCACCGTGACCTCAGCCCCTGCGTTGGTTTACTCCGGGCGGGCCGTCATCGACACGGCCAGGCAGGAGCTCCTGTTCATGGGCGTCGAGGCCGGCATCAAGCCGGATCCCTCCATCGAGGCCGCCATCGCGTTGTCGGCGCGACGCAAGTACGCCATCGAGGGCAACCAGCTGACCATCTCGGTCGTCGACGCGCAGGGCCGGACGACGACCCGCGCGACGTACACCAAGTCCTGACCATCCGGCCGTGCCGGCCCAGCCCCGACGCGCCCGCCGAGCCGCCCTTTTCTCCCTTGGCATCCTCGGCCTGCTGGCCGGCCCCGCGTGGGCGCAGAAGACCGACGTGGTCACGCTGGTCAACGGCGACACGCTCACCTGCGAAATCAAGCTGCTCGACCGCGGGCGCCTGCAGGTGAGCACCGACCACCTCGGCACCGTGAACATCGAGTGGGACAAGGTGGCATCGGTAACGGCCAACCGGGTGTTTCGCGTGGAGACGTCTGGAGGGCTCCGCCTGCTGGGACGCCTGGTGACCACCGATCCACAGCACCTGGACGTGGTCCAGGAGACCGGCCCGGTCTCGGTGGACCAGCTCGACATCGTCTACATCGTGCCCATCGCGCGCAGTTTCTGGCGTCAGCTGGACGGCGCGCTCGACCTGGGCCTCAGCTACACGCAGTCGAGCGGCATCGCGCAGCTCAACTTCGGAGCCAGCACGGTCTATCGTCGCCCCAGCCTCCAATTGTCGGCTTCGGCGAGCAGCTACGTCACGGTCGAGGAAGACGGCGACGAGACGTCCCGCAGCGCGCTCGACGTGAGCGGCTTCCGGTACGTCGGCCAGCAGTGGCTGTGGCTCCTCCAGGGCGGCTTCATGCGTAACCAGGAGCTGGGCTACGACCTGCGCGGCACCGTCAGCGCAGGTGTCGGGCGCTTCCTCGTCCGGTCGAACCGGGCGACCCTGGCCATCGGCGGAGGCCTGTCGACGAGCCGCGAAATCCCCACCGACGGTGAGACGACGCAGCAACTGGACGCGCTGCTGTCGGTGCGCCAGTCCTACTTCACCTACGACACCCCGAAGACCGACGTCTCGATGACGGCCAACGTCTACCCGGGGCTCTCCGAATGGGGACGCGTGAGGATCGAGTTCGACGGCAAGCTCAAGCGTGAGATCGTCAAGGACTTCACGATCGGCTTCTCGATCTACGACAGCTACGACAACCGGCCGCCGACCGAGGGCGCGCGCAAGAACGACGTCGGCCTCAGCCTGACGGTCGGCTGGACGTTCTAGGGAAGGCAGAAGCCTTCTACTTCTTCACCTCGAGCTTCAGCTCGTTCAGCCGGACCGGCTCGCTCGAGTAGTTCTCGAGCTCGATGGCGTTCTTCTTCTTGTCGAACGAGATCTGCGTCGCGTACGCCATGCGGCCCTCGCCCTTTCCGCTCTTGTCGAACCGCATCTCGAACAGCGTGAAGGGATAGTCCACCGTCCGCGGCTGGTTCCGCGCCTCCCGGAAGCCAATCACGCGCGGCGTGATGATGACGATGCGCCGGCCGCCGTCCTCGCCTGGGAAATTCATCGCGTAGCGGATGTCGGTGCCAAGCCGCATCACGTTGTTCGGGTCGGGCCCCATGTAGCCCGGGAAGGCGAACCGGCCCAGGTCCGGCTGCTTTTCGAGCTCGCGCAGCAGGCCGTCCTGCTTCTTCTCGAGGAACGTCTCGATCAGGTGCTGCCGCTGCGAAGGGTTCGACCACCCGTCGATGTCGATCTGGATGGTCTGGTTAGCGCCCGTCGCGATGTTGCTCATGTTGAGCGCCCATCCGGTGATGCGCACCTTGTCGGTGGCGCTCGGCGCCTGACTGGCGCCCTGCGCCTGCTCGGCCCGCGGAACCGCGGTCCACGCCGCCGCGACCAGTGCCGCCATCATGCCCACGGTCTTGAGTCTCTTCATTGCCGTCTCCTTGGTCGGTCACCGGTTCAAGTCAGCTCGGATCAGCGCCGGCGTCCGCCGCCGGCGCGGGCGCCGCCGCCGTAGCTGCCGGCGCCAGAGCGGCTCGCACCGCTCGACTGCCAGCCGCTGCGGTTCGTCGTCCGCGTGTTGCCAGAGGTCCGTGCGCTCCGGTCCCGATCGAGCTGGCTCGTCGCGCCGCTCGTGGCCGCGCGGTCGCGCGTGCCGGCGGCGGTCGTGCCTGCCGTCGCTCCACCTGTGGCGGCGCGATCGCGCGCCTGGGCTCCCTGCCCACCGCCCTCGACGTTGCTCCAACCGCCGCCGGTATTCTGCTCCCAGCCGCCGCCTTCCGTGCGGCGGTAGACGTTGCCGTCGTGACCGGCGTAGATGTCGCCACCCTGCGTGCGGCCCACCGTCGTCCGGTCGCCGCCGGGCCCCGTCCGCGACACCGCGCCTCCGCCCTCACTGGTCCTGATGCCGCCAGTGCTCGTGCCAGTGCGGTAGTTCTCGCGATGCGCGGTCTGCGCCCAGTTGTCGCCGCGCTGCACGGAGCTGGTGCCCCAGTTCCCGTAGACGTTCGACCCCTGGCGCGTCTGCGCGTAGGTGCCCGTGCGGGGATTGTAGGCCTGGCCAGCGGCGCGTGAGCTGTACGGCCCGTAGGCCGCCGCGCCGCGCGCGTAGGTGCCAGTCCGCGGGTTGTACGACGCGCCCATGCCAACGCCGCCGTACGGCCCATACACGCCCGCGCCACGGCCGTAGCCGCCGGTGTACGGGTTGTACCAGGCGCCCATGCCGTAGGTGTGCGGATACGGATGGTAGATCGGATAGTAACCGCCGTAGAACCCGTACGGCGGGTAGTACCAGCCGCTGCCCCACACCGCGCAGCCCCAGCCAATCATCAGGCCGGTATACGCCGCGACATAGGCGAAGGTCACCCACTCGTCGTTGTCGTCATCGTCTTCCACCGTGACGTAGGTGACGTGGTTCACGGGCGAGCTCGCGGGAATCGTGTAGATCTCCTGCGGGATGCTCGAGGCAACCTCCCACGGGCCCTCCGCCGCTCGCGACATGAACCAGACGCCCTGGAAGCACATGTAGTAGAGGTCGCCGTGTTTGACGATGTCTTTGTCGGTGTTGACCACCTGCTGAACACCCGTGCTGCCCTCGATGGGCTTGAGCTCCGGCTTGCCGCCCGCGTAAACCACCTCCGGCGCCTTCAGCTCCTTCTTGTTCACCCGGGCGGTCCTGGGGATCGTCGCCAGCAGCACCGCTTCGGTCGCCTGCGGCGTGCCCGGCACGGACGCGAGCACTCGCGAGCGCGGGTGCTCAACCGGAATCTTCTTGAAGTCCTCGGGCAGCGTGGGCGTCGCGAAGGTCCACGGGCCCTCGAGGCTGGCGGCCTTGAACCAGCGGCCCGCCACGAGGAAGTAGTAGTCGCCGCTGCGGCCCATGCGGAACAGGTCGCTCTCGGTGTTGTTCACCCACAGCAGCGTCGGCGCGCCCTCGACCGCGAGGTAGCTGACCGCGCCCTCGATCATGATCAACTCCGCCGGCGTCGTGGCGACGAACACCCTGGGCATGGTCTTGGACGAGAGCTTCTTGCCGGGGAGCGCGGCCTTCACATCCTTCCAGTTGTCGTCGGCGGGCAGCTTCGCGAAGCTGTCGGGCAACTTGCCCGACACGGCGGCCCACGGCGCCGTCACGGCCGCCGCCTGGAGCCACGATTCGTTGTACCGCAGGTAGAACGTCTTGCTTGGCGTGTGCTCGAACAGATCCCAGTTGGTGTTGACCGCGTAGCGAAGGTCCACGTCCTTGACCGGGCTCCAGATGGGATCCCCGTCCAGGTTGATCAGGATCGCAGGGGCCGGGGCCGAGAACACCTTGGGGGGATCCGCCTTGATCCCCTCGACGTTCTTCACCTTCAGCGGGCTGTCGGCCACGTAGGCGAGCAGGCGATCCAGATCGAGCACTCTCTCGTTCACCGGCCGAGCCTGGACGTCGGCGACGAGGGTCTTCACCTGGTCCGGCGACAGCGACTTGAAGTTGTACTCGGTGATCTTCAGGTCCAGGCTGACGACGCGGTCGTCCACGGCGATCTGCGTAGGACCCTCAATCTTGATCGTGCCGAGCGCCGGTTCCTTCGCGCCGGTCGGCGTGTAGGCGACAGCCGACCACGCGACGATCTGCTTCTGGTTGGTCCAGCTCTCGACCTGGGGCTGGTACCAGATGGCCGTACCGTGCTTGAGGGTGATGGTCCGCGGCCAGCCGATGTCGGCATTGGTCCCGGGAGGCGGCACGCCCGGGTCGGGCTTGGCCTGACCGCCGAGAACGGACACCGACGGCATGGCCATGGTCACGGCCAGGAGACCGGCGACCCACGATGAGCGATAGGAGGTAATCAGCATAGGTGTTCCAAACCTGCCCCGATTTTTGCAGCAATCGAGCCAAGACCTTCCGCGCGGGCGAATGTCGCCAAGGTGAACAAAGCCCAGTGCTTCCTTCACTTTACTGCCCGGAAGGAACGAAAGCACGGGTCGCCCGCCCACGATATTTCGGGGCGAGCACGAAATAGTGGGTGGAGGCGCGCCCTCCAGCCCACAGGGTTCTCAGCCTCTGGTGACCCTGCCCTCGTGGCGCGCGTGGGATACTGATGAGATGTCTACGATGATTCGCGCCCTCGCCTTTTCCGCTGTTCTCGGCCTTGCGACAGGCGGCTTGGCGCAGGCCCAGACGCCAGCACCCGGCAGCACGGGCCAGGACGATGACTGGAAGGTGGCGGTCTACCCCATCCTGGTCTGGGTGCCGTTCGGCATCGGCATCGACGTCACCGTGCCGCCCTCCGACGGCGACAGCGGCGGCCGCGGCGAAATCGTCGACTCTCGCTTCGACGGCGCGTACCTGGGGGGCTTCTACGCCGAACGTGGCGGATGGCGCGTGGACGTGGACGGCCTGTGGGCCGCCGTGGGCGGCGATCGGCCGCAGTTGCCATCGCTGACGGTGGATGTGGACGCCATCTACTTCCATGCGACGGCGGGCCGTGAGATTGTCCGGGATGTGTTCGTCACGGGCGGCGTGCGCCGCCTCGCGCTGAAGTACGACATCAGGCTGGGCGACCTGCCCAACTTCTCGCGCAAGCCGGGCGTGTGGGATCCGTTGATCGGCCTCGGCTGGCATCGAGTCGGCAAGACGCTGGAGTTCCACGGCACGTTCGAGGGCGGCGGATTCGGAGTCGGGTCCGCCGTCGATCTCTCCAGCATGCTCCGCGTGGACTGGAAGCCCGTGAGCCATTTTGGAATCACGGCCGGATACAACATCCTTTACTTCAAGGTCACCGACACGGTGCGCAACAGGGACTTCGAGGTGAAGCAGACGATGCACGGCCCCATCCTGGGCATCGGACTCTATTTCTAGGCCTTTCGTTATACTGCCGTTGACCCTGGGATCCGACATGAGACTCACCCTCACCGCTCTGCTGCTGGCCGCGCTCGTCGCCACCACCGCCGTTGCGCGCGTCAAGGTGAAGACGGATTACGATCCGGCGGCCGATTTCAGCGCCCTCAAAGTGTGGGCCTGGCCCGCCGACGGCCCGGGCCAGGTGAAGATGGCGTTGACGAAGGACGACGATCCCGAGGCGCTTCGCAAGCGCCTCGAGCCCGCTCTTCTCGCCGCCGTCGAGGCGGCATTGGCGAAGAAGGGCTTCGTGAAGGCCGCGCCCGGACAGGCGCCAGACTTCCTGGTGGCCTACTTCGGCCTCATCAGCGTCAATACGGATGCCCAGGTCATCGGGCAGTTCCTGCCGGGCACCATGGAATGGGGCATCCCTCCATTCGAGGGGCGGACCCAGTCCTTGAAGATCTACGAGCAGGGCTCGATCGTCCTGGACGTGATGTCGCCTACCGGGCGTCCCATGTGGCGGGGCATCGCACAGGCCGAGGCCCACCGGGACCGGCCCCAGGCCGAGCGCGAAAAGAACGTGCGCGAGGCCATCAACGATCTGATCAAGCGCTTTCCGCCGAAGAAGTAGATCGGCCGGACACGGCCGGGCTGCAGGGGCCCGGCCAGCGGCGCGTTCGTCCGGTCGTCCTTCAGCGAATCACCACGGCCGCGCCAATCGACCACAGGTTGCCGACGACGTTCTCGTAGCGCGCCGAGCTGGTCTCGAGGTCGCCCAGCGTGATGACGTGCTGCGAGCCGAAGATCTCGAGCCCGACGCGTTCGGCACGTCGAAACGCCCAGCCGGCGCCGTAGGTGAGCCCCAGGGCCTTCGAGGTGTACGGCGGCGGGGCTTCCCCGACCTCGTAGATCCAGTTGCGCACCCACGCGAAGCCCATTCCGCCCTTCAGGAAGAAGCCCTTCGAGCGCCACGGGCGAAACTGCGCGATGCCCAGCAGGAACGTCGCACGATTGCGATCGCCCTCCGTTGACGTGCCCGGCACCCAGAACAACTCCACGCCCCCATCCATGCGGTCGTTGACCCGGACGCCGGCGTCCAGCAGCACGCCTCCCGTGTGCCGGTAGGGCCCTTCGTGGCTGCATTCGCGGCAGTCGCCCCGCACCGTCGTCGAGCCGCCACCGGCGACCATCCAGAGGCGGGCCGGCTCCGGGGATGGCGCCGCTGCCGCCGGGGCGTCCTGGCTCGTTTGCGCCCACGCGCTCGCATGCGGCGCGCACGCGAGCGCGGTGACGACCAACAGGGCGCGGACCGGTCGCCGGCTCACTGGATCCTCCAGGTGAGATAGACGCGGAACTGGGGAAAGTGAAACCGCTGCACCTCGTCCCCCGCACCCGCGGAGTACGTGCGACGGTCGAAGTATTCCCCCGAGACGCCGGCACCGAGGGCGCCCCGCAGGGGCAAGAGCAGGTCGATGCGTCCCTGCTGCAGCAGGTGATTGGCGCGTGCGCCATCGAGGATGTACAGCTGATGGGCCTGGTAGAACACGACCGCGAAGATCTGGCCGTCGCGCGCGAACACGGCCGACGCACCGAAGTTCGATCCGGGCCCGTAGTCGTACAGGCGGGCCTCCTCTTCCTCGCCTCCCGATGACGATCCGCCTGCCGGCTGTGTGCCCACGCCCAGCGAGTCGACGGCGCCAAGGGCGGTGAGGCCGCCCCATCCCGAGAACCAGGCCTGCATCCGCTGTGTCGGCCTGGCCAGAACGGTGCCGTTCACCTGGAAGGCCTGCGCGCCGAACTCGTAGGCGTTGTTCTTCTGGTAGTCGTAGGCCTGCAGGACGTTCAGCTGGAGGCGGTCGTTGCGGAACGGCTGGCCCACCAGGCGCCCGCGGATGCGCGCCTCGCTGATGGCTCCACCACCGCCCATGCGCATGCGGAGCTGGAACGCGTCGTAGGGGGTCCGGCTGCGAGCCCTGGTCACGTCCCCGTACAGCATGTCGAGTTCCAGGAACGGCTTGCCGGCCTCGGTCAACTCGCCGGACTCCGAGCCTCGCCAGAGCGCGCCGGCCGACGCAAATCCCGTGAGGCTCGACGGCACCATGTCGGGCGGCTTCTCGGACACGCGCGACGCGTCGCCCGACACGAACCGGTTGTACCCCGACATCGGGTCGAGTACCGTGGCCCCGATCTCCCGCATCAGGCGGCCACGCCCGGTCGCCTGCGTGTCACGCACGAGCCAGGCGGCGCGATGGAGCACCTCGCCGATCGCGATGCCGCCGAGCGTGGTGTTGATGAGATCGTTGAACGACGCCCGGTTGGTCTCGCCGAAGTACTCCCACGTGCCGCTGCCGAAGGCCGTGAGGGCGGCCGACTCGTAGAAGCTGAGGCCGTTGGAGCGGCCGGTGGTGAAGTAGTTGTTGCCCTGGTACGTGTGGCCGATCTGGTTCACCGGGAAGTCGTTGAGTTCCCACTCGAAGCCGGTCTTCATGTTGGACCACCACGTCTTCGGGGTGACCTTCGCGGTCTCCTCGCCCCGGGCGAGATTGGCCAGCCCGTAGAACACGTTCACGCCCGTCACCTGCAGGAACGCGCGGCCGACGCGCCGCGGCGGGCAGCCGTCGCAGGCCCGGCGATCGAGCGGCGTGACGGAGCCTGGCTGGCTCGACTCCTGCTCCCGGTCGCCGAACACGAACGCGGGGCGGTCGCCGTTGACGGGCCCAGCAACGCGCCCGAGCCAGGATTCAGACGGGGTGACCGACGAGATTGAACCAGGGGATGTCGCGTTGGTCTGAGCCCTCGCGCTCGTGGGCACGACGAGGCCAGCGAGGATCAGCAGGCAGACGAAACCGTGCGACATACGCATCGGGATCTTACTTCACCGTGCGTTGCGGCCCCCCGGTCAGCGGGAGGTCATCGCCACCATGTCAGCGCCGACGATGCGCCCGTTCAGCGGCTGCACGGGCCGGCTGTTGTCGTGCATGACGTCGGTGAACGTGCGAATCTGCGAGGCGTCCAGCTCGATGGGCATCGTGAGCACGATCCACCTCACACCCTCCGTGCAGGGGGGTGTCGTCAGCGATCCGTCGTAGCGATACGACGTGCGCACGGCGGGCAGCAGGGCATCCACGTCCACCTTCACGTGCTCGTAGTGCGTCTCCACGCCCCTGGATCTCGGCAGATTCGACCACACCGGATCGAAGGCTCGATTGTGTCCGCCCTCCTGGATGAGCACGCCCACGACGGCGAGCGCGCCCGCGGCCGAGCGGTGCACCATGTGCATCTCCATGGGAAAGCGCCGGCCGGAGAGCAGGTGCTCGCTGGGATTGTGGAAGTGGTACTGCACCAGCTCGTACGCCGTCTCACCCAGGAACAGCGTGTCGCCGTCCTCGTAGTTCACCTGGATGGTGTGGCCGTTGTTGATGCCGTCGGCGACGTGTTCGTGATGGGCAATTCGCAGGATGGCGGGCGGGAACTGCAGCTTGAGCGCCTCGGTCACGCCACGTGCCACCGGCAGGGTGATATCGATGGGCGACTGCGCCCGGCCGTCCCGGCAGGCCGCGAACTTTTCGCTGAGCTCGCCCCAGTGTTCGGGGCCCTCGTGCCCCTCGTAGTGCCAGACGGGGTCGCCTTCCTCGGGCGCCGCCGATGGGCGCGTGATGGGATGCTGCGCCGAGGCCCGGGCGGCCTCGTCGGAGCGAGACGATCCGGTTCCACACGCGGCGGCGAAGAGCATGCCCGCGCACACCAGCAGGAGGTGTCGGACCATGACGCCCTTCATTGTGTCAAAGCCACCCGCCACAGTCGAGCCGCGGAATAGAATGAGTCACCATCGATGACGACCGGTCGCATTGTGGCGATCGGCATCCTGATCGCCGTCACCTTCCTTGGCGCCACGGCGGCCGCGCAGGAGCCGAAGGCCGAACCCGCGCCCCAGGCGCCCGCAGGGCCCGC
>DAIRFN010000203.1:0-10555 GCA_036795065.1 Vicinamibacterales bacterium | reverse complement strand
GAGCTGGCCGTCCGCGCCCCCGGTGAAGATCGAGGCCTGTGGCGTCACCGCCTTCTCGTACAACGTGTTGCCGAAGACGATGGCGTCGTAGGCGCCGCGCGCCCCGAAGGTGCGCGAGTCGGCGGCCTCGGTACCCAGGCGCGCGATGACGATGTCGGCGTTGTTGGCCAGCGCGCGTGTCACGGCCTCGTCGAGCGACATCTCGGTGATGGCCATGGTCACCCCCACTCGCGCGGGCACGTCTGCGCGCGGCAGTTCGGGCTGCGTCGGTGTCTGCGCTCCCGCCGGAGCCGGGGCCAGCAGGGCGAGAACCATCGTCGCGGCCGTGGAACCGGCGACCGCAGCCCGCCGCCCGGGCACCGTCGCGCGACGCCGCCGCCACGGCGACCACTGGCCCAGGTCCTCGAAGAGCGAGTAGAACACCGGCACGGCGAGCAGCGTGAGCAGCAGGCACAGCGTCTGGCCGCCCGCCACGAGCAGCCCGATGGACCGGTTGGTGGCCGCGCCGGGACCGCTGCCCAGGATCAGCGGCACCATGCCCGCGACGAGCGCGATGGTCGTCATCAGGATGGGCCGCAGCCGGTTGCGATTGGCCTGGATGATGGCCTCGTACCGCGGCATGCCCTGCGCGCGCAGCTCGAGCGTGTGATCGATCTGCAGAATCGCGTTCTTCTTGACGATGCCGAACAGCAACAGCAGGCCCAGGATCGAGAAGATGTTCAGCTTCTGCCCGAACACCAGCGTGGTGAACAGGCCGAACGGCACCGCCAGCGGCAGCGTGAGCAGGATGGTCACCGGGTGGATGAACGACTCGAACTGCGCCGCCAGCACCATGTACATGAAGATGAACGACAGCAGGACCGCGGTGGCGAAGGCGGTGCCCGCGCGCTGCAGCTCCCGCGACTGGCCGGTAAGCGACGCCCCGTAGCCGGCCTCCATGCCGAGGGCAGCCGTGGCGGCCTCGATGGCGTCCAGCCCCTGCGACTGTGATCCACCCGGCGGGACGTTGGCCAGCAGCGTCACCTGCCGCTCGCGGTTGAGGCGATCGATACTGGCCGGAGCAGTGCCCGTCTGCAGGCGGACGACGCTGGCGAGCGGCACCGTCAGGCCGCCCGTCGCGGAGACGGTCATGCGCCGCAGGCTCTCGGGGTCGCGCCGGAACTCGCCCTGCCCGCGCAGGACGACGTCGTACTGGTCACGGCCCTGGTTGAAGGTCGTGACCTCCTGCCCCGCCATCATGAAGTTGAGCGTCTCCGAGATGCTGGCCACGCTCACGCCGAGGTCCGCCGCGCGCTGCCGGTCGATCTCGACGCGCAGTTCCGGCTTGCCGGGCAGCAGCGTGCGGTCGACGTCGACGAGGTTCGGGTTGGCGCGCATCACCTCCAGCAGCTTCGACGAGTACTGGTCCAGCTTCGAGAGCTCGGCGCCCGACAGCACGTACTGGATCGCGGAGCTCCGCATGCCGCCGCCGCTGAAGGCGGCGACCGGCTGCACCGACGTGGTGAGGTCCCTGGGATACGCGGCCACGATCTCACGCGCGCGACGGATCAGCTCGGACTGCGGGGCCTCGCGATTGTCGATGGGCACCAGGCGGACGAAGATGGTGCCGCTATTCACCACCTGCTGCGCGCCGAAGCCCGCGATGCTCAGCGTGTTCTGCACGCCCGGCATCTGCCGCACGTCCCGCGCGATGCGCTCCATCACCGACTGGGTCGCGGCCAGGCTGCTGCCCTCCGGCGCCCGCAGCGTGATCTCGAACTGCGACTCGTCCTCTTCGGGGATGAAGTTGATGCCGGCCATCATCGCCAGCGGCACGATGGACAGGACCGTGACGACCGAGACACCCACGATGGCCCATCGGTGCGCCATCGACCACTTCAGCATCCACGTGTAGACCCGGTCGATGGGCCGGTACCACCACGAGTCCTTGGTGGAGTGGCCCCCGTCGCCGCCCGCGCCACCGTGGGGCTTGATCCAGCGCGCCGCCAGCATCGGGGTCAGCGTGAACGACACCAGGAGGCTGATGGCGATGGCCGCCGCCGCCGTCAACCCGAACGACGACATGAAACGCCCGACGATGCCGCTCATGAAGCCCACCGGCACGAACACCGCCAGCAACGACAGCGTGGTGGCCATCACGGCGAGCCCGATCTCGCGCGTGCCCTCGATCGCCGCCTGGAAGGGCGACATGCCCTTCTCCTCCACGAACCGGTAGATGTTCTCCAGCACCACGATGGCATCGTCGATCACCACGCCCACCATCAGCGTGAGCGCCAGCATCGTCATCTGGTTGAGCGTGTACCCGAGCGCCGCCATGAGCGCGAAGGCGCCGATGATGGACACGGGGATGGCGATCGCGGCGATGATGGTGGAGCGGATGTTGCCCAGGAACACCAGCACCACGATGGCCGCGAAGATGGCGCCCAGGATGAGGTGCTCCTTGATGGCCTCCAGCGAGTGGTTGATGAAATCCGACTGGTCGCGGATGAGGCTCACGGAGAAGTCACCCGGCAGCAGCTGCTGGATCTCGGCCATGCGTTCCTTCACCGCGGCCGCCACCGCCGCCGTGTTGGTGCCCGACTGCTTGCGGATCGCCACGACGACGGCCGGCTTGCCGTCCAGCATGGCCGCCGAGCGCGGCTCGACGCCCGCGTCCTCGACGGTGCCGATGTCCCGGATGCGGATCGGATAGGCGTCCTGGGTCTTGATGGTAACGTTGGCGAACTGCGCGGCGTCCACGAGGCGCCCGAGCGTGCGGACGCTCACCTCGCGCTCGCCCTCCTCGACCCGTCCACCGGGTAGTTCGAGGTTCTGGGTGCGGAGCGCGCGCGCCACGTCGCTCACCGTGAGGTTGTAGGCGCGCAACCGGTCCGGGTTCACCGACACGTGGATCTCGCGACGGCGCCCGCCGTAGATGATCACCTGGCCCACGCCGTTGATCGACTCGAGCCGCTCCTTGAGCACGTTCTCGACGATGGTGTTCACCTCGATCGATCCGCGGGGCGCGCCCACCGCGTACATCATGATGGGCGCCGCGTCGGGGTCGAGCTTCTGGACGATGGGCGCCTCGGCGGTGTCCGGCAGCTGCGCCATCACCAGGTTCACCTTGTCGCGCACTTCCTGCGCCGCGACATCGACGTCCTTGGTCATGTCGAAGGTGATGTTCACCATCGACATGCTTTCGAGCGACGTCGAGCGCAGCTCGTCGATGCCCGAGACGGTGTTGACCGCACCCTCGATGACGTCGGTGATCTCGGTCTCGATCTGCTCCGGCGCCGCGCCCGGGTTGGCCGTCATGACGCTGATGATCGGCAGATCGACGTTCGGGAACCGGTCCACGCCGAGTGTGGTGGCGGAGAAGCCGCCGACCACCGTCAGCGCCAGTACGAGCATGGTGGCGAAGACGGGCCGGCGGACGCAGATTTCAGCGAGTTTCTGCATGGCGCGCTACCGCGAGACGGGGAGCACGGCGGCCCCGTCGAACAACTGGTCGAGTCCACTGACGACCACCCGGTCGCCGGCGGCGATGCCCGACAGGATCCGGACCTGCCCATCGGCCTGGGCCGCGGGCTGCACGATACGCAGCCGCGCGGTGGTGTCGGACACCGTGAAGACGCGGAAGGAGTTGGTGTTGGGGTCGTTCACCACCGCCTCGCCCGGCACGAACAGGCCCCGCTCGGTGGTCCCGAGATCCACCTGCGCGGTGGCGAACATGCCGCTCCGGATCGCCCCTCGCGGGTTGGCGATGGTCGCCTCGACGATGGTCGCGCGCGTGGCGGCGTCGAGCGCCGGGTTGATGGCCGTCACCCGACCCGCGAACTGCTGGTTGTCCAGCGCCTCCACCGTGGCACGTACCTCCTGGCCCACCCGCAGGCGCGATGCCTCGAGCTCGGGCACTTGCAGCCGCAGGCGGATGGGATCGAGCTTCATCACGGTGGCCACCGTGGAGCTCGTGGAGACATGCTCGCCCACGGCCGTGGGCCGCTCGGTGATGAAGCCATCAAAGGGGGCGCGGATGGTGGTGTCGTCCACCGCCTTCTGCGCGAGTGCCACGCGCGATTTTGCGTCGGCGATGGCGGCCTCGGCGGTGGCCACGCCCTGACGGGTGGTGGCCGCCTCGGTGGCCGCCTGATCCCGCAGCGTGGCGGAGACGTCGCCGGTGGCCGCGAGCGCGTCGTAGCGCGACGCGGTCGCGCGCGCGAGGTTGTAGCGCTCCCGTGCCTGCGCGGCCGCTGCCTCGGCCTGCAGCAACTGGGCTCGGGCCTGCTCGAGCCGCAGCGTCGCATCCGCCGGGTTGAGGCGCGCGATGACCGCGCCGGCCGCGACGCGGTCGCCTACGTTGACCGGCGTGGACGCCACGGTGCCGGCCATCTCGGGCGCCACGTCCGAGACCTCGTCGGCCACGAAGGCGCCGGTGGCCTGCACGACGAGCGGCACATCCCGCTCCACGACGGCGACGGTGGCGACATCGACGGGATGGCCGGGCGTCCCGGGCGACGCCGCTTCGACGGCACCCGCCGGCTCGCGGGAGGTTCCGCACGCGGCCAGCAACGTCGCCAGGAAGAAGGGCAGCAGGGTCAGGGGAATGCGAAGCAGCGCGTTAATCACGGGAGGACTCCAATAGAGGGCGCTCGACCGGCGCAGGGCCTGCGAGCAGGCCCTTCAGGATGAACGTGGTGTATGTGTCGACGGCATCGTCATCGTTGACGGAATCCTCGGGCATCAGGGTCTCGCTGAGACCATGGTGGGCGGGAATGCCGATGATGGCGCGGACGAGCGTCTCCGGCGGGCCCGCCTGGAAGCGTCCCTGCTGCTGACGGGTGCGGACGTACTCGAAGAGGAACCGCAGGAACGGCGCGAAATGACGCGCGCGATACTGACGGGCGAACGAGTGGCCCTCGAGGCTGGAGTGCAGCAGGAGTCGCAGGAACTCGGGATCGCGACGGTGGTGCTCGATGATCTGGCTGACGATGGCGCGAATGACGCCGCCATCGTCGCCGCTGGCCGCCCTGTCGCGGAGGGCGCCGATGAGGGTATCGGTGCGCGCCTCGGCCGACTTCCGTTCGAGAATGGCGGCGTAGAGGTCGTCCTTGTGCGGGAAGAAACGGAAGATGATGGCTTCGTTCACGCCGGCGGCCCGGGCAATCTCGCGGGTGGTGGTGCCGCTGAAGCCGCGGCGGGCAAAGAGACGGGTGGCCGTATCGATGAGCTGCTGGCGGCGCTCATCCGCGGAGAGGCGCGCGGCCGGGGCGTGTCCGTCAGTATTCATAAGTAAGCACTTACTTACATTACGCCCCGCCTGGGGGCCTGTCAAGCCGCCGCCTGTTATCATCCCGCCCGATGCGCCCCCTGCTGCTCGCCCTCCTGGTCGCCGTTTGCCTCTCGTGGCCGCTCGACGCGGGTGCCGGCGTCGTGCGCCTTCGGATCGAGCGCCGCGAGGTCGTGCTCTCCGGCCGGCCGTTCGGCGCCGCCGGGCCTTACGAGAAGCTCGTGGGCAAGGTGGACTTCGCGCTCGATCCCGCGCTCCCGCAGAACGAGGCCATCGTGGACCTCTCGCGGGCGCCGCGAAACGCCCAGGGCCTGGTCGAGTTCTCGGCCGACTTCTACCTGCTGAAGCCGGTCGATCCTGGGCGCGGCAACGGCCGGCTCTTCTACGAAGCCGGCAATCGCGGGACCATGCGCATCCTGTCGACGTTCCAGAACGCGACGAACTCGGCCGACCCGGCGACCGATGCCGAGTTCGGCAACGGCGCGCTGATGCGCCAGGGCTTCACGCTGCTCTGGATGGGATGGCAGTGGGACGTGCCCGCGGGCCGCATGCGGATGGACATTCCCATCGCCACCGATAACGGCAGCACCATCACGGGGTGGGTGCGCGGCAACTTCATCCCCGGCGCGAACTGGACGACGGCATCCATCGCAGACCGCGGCCACCAGGCCTATCCCGTGGTCGATCCGGAAAGCGCCGAGCATCGCCTGCTCGTGCGCACGCTGCCCACCGACACCCCGCGGGAGATCCCGCGCAACCGCTGGCGCTTCACGGGCCCCGGCACCGTCACGCTCGACGGGGGTTTCGAAGCCGGGCGCATCTACGACGTCGTCTACCGCGCGCGCGACCCGCGCGTGGTGGGCGTGGGCCTCGCGGGCACGCGGGATCTGATCAGCTTCTTCAAGCACGCGGACGAGGCAGGCGGCAACCCGATGCCGGGCATTCGGTTCGCCATCGGCTGGGGCGTCTCGCAGACGGGTCGCTTCCTGCGACATTTCGTGTACCAGGGGTTCAACGAGGACGAGCGCGGGCGCCAGGTCTTCGACGGGGTCTTCGACCAGGTGGGCGGCGCGGGCCGCGGGTCGTTCAACCACCGCTTCGGCCAGCAGTCGCGTGACCAGCTGCAGCACTTCAACATCCTCTACCCCGTGGACATGTTCCCGTTCACCGACGCCGACCAGACGGATCCCGAAACGGGCGTCACGGACGGGTTGCTGGCGCGGGCGACGCGGAGCCGCACGGTGCCGAAGTTCTTCCACCTGATGACCGACTCCGAGTACTTCAACCGCGCGGGCTCGCTGACGCACACCGACGTGACCGGCACGCGCGACGTCGAGCCGCCGCCGACGAGCCGCCTCTACTTCATCGCGTCGGCCCCGCACATCGTCGGGGCGTTTCCGCCGGCGCCGTTCGGCGACGCGGACTTCGTGGGCCAGGCCGACATGAACCCGCTGGTCTACACCCCGGCCATCCGCGCGCTGTTCCGGGCGCTCGACGCGTGGGTCGTCGAGGGCAAGGCGCCGCCGCCCAGCCGCTATCCGCGGTTGTCGGACGGCACGCTCACCACGGTGGAGGCATCAGGATGGCCGACGATTCCCGGCTTCCCGCGTCCGACCTCGCCGATGACCACCTACCGGCTCGACTTCGGTCCCGAGTGGCCGACGGGCGTCGTGTCGATCGAGCCGCCGCGGATTGGCAAGGCGTTCGTGAGCCTCGTGCCCGCGGTGGACGAGGCCGGCAACAGCCGCGCGGGCATTCGACTGCCGGAGATTGCGGTGCCGCTGGCGACACACACGGGATGGAACTATCGACGTCCGACGATCGGCGCTCCGGATCGACTGGCGAGCGAAATCGGCTCCTATCTCCCGCTGCCGCGAACGAAGGCGGATCGAGAGCGCACCGGCGACAGCCGTCGATCGATCGAGGAACGCTACGCCAGCCGCGAGGACTACCTGGGACGTATCGCGCTGGCCGCCGTGGTGCTCGAGGACGAGGGGTTCCTGCTGGCGGAGGACGTGGCGGGTGTCATCCGCCGGGCGGCGGCGCATTATGACTGGTTGGTGAAGGGGGGCCATTGAGTGATTGGTGATTGCAGATTGAGCGATTCATTGGGGATTGGAGGATTGGCCAATTGGGTGATCAATTGATGATTGGGGGATTGAGGCATTGAGCGATTGAGGGATTGAGGGATTGAGGGATTGAGCGATTTGGCGTGTCGCGCTGCGCCCCTTGTCCGCGGCAGCGCTCGGGCGACCCGAATGCTCCGATCACCCAATCCCCCGATCAGCAATCAATCGCGCAATTTCCCAATTCCCCAATCCCCAATCAATCGCTCAATCTGCAATCGCCACTCACTCAATGGACGCGATTCAGCGGGCCCAGGCGATGAGCGGGAGCTCGATGGGGACGCGGGCGTCGGGGTGCCACGGCACCACGCGCGCCGTGAAGTCTGCCGGCGGACGCATGGTGTTGACGGTGGCGCGGTAGAGGGCGGCGTTCGGCGCCCCGGGAATGGTGGTCACCGGCGTCATGGCCTGAACGATCGGCGCGCCCGCGCTCTCCGGATTGGCGTAGAGCTCAACCCGCACCGATTGGTCGCTGATGGCCCCCAGGTGCACGGCGACGGTCACCGTCAGCTGTCCGGCGCCGGCGTGCTCGATGCGATCGCCAAACCGAATCTCCGACCAGTGCTGCGCGAGGTGCCGCGACCATTGCTCGAGCGCCCCTGACACGCCGTTCTCGCGATTGGCGCGGCGCCGAAGGGCCGCGGCACCCGGCACGTACGCGCGCTCGACGTATTCCTGCAGCATCCGCGCGCTGCTGAACTGCGGGGTCAGGCGAGACATGCTCGTGCGCATCCTCGCGATCCATCGCCGGGGGAATCCCTTCTCGTCGCGCTCGTAGAACGCCGGCACCACCTCGTCCTCGAGCACGGCCAGGAGCGCGGCGGCGTCTCGGTCGTCGTCACCGGTGGCATCGGTGCGGTCGCCGATCGCCCAGCCACAGTCCGGGTCGAAGGCCTCTGCCCACCAGCCGTCCAGCGTCGAGAGGTTGAGTCCGCCATTCACCAGGACCTTCATGCCGCTCGTGCCGCTCGCCTCCCACGGCCGCCGGGGCGTGTTGATCCAGACGTCCACGCCCTGCACCAGTTCCGTCGCCAGGCGCATGTCGTAGTCGTCCAGGAACACCACGTGAGGTCGCGCCTCGGGTCGGGCCACGAACTGCGCCCACTGCTGGAGCAGCGCCTTGCCCTCGTCGTCCTGCGGGTGGGCCTTGCCCGCGACGATGAGCTGCACGGGCCGTTCGCGATTCGTGAGCAGGCGCAACAGCCGCTCGGGATCCGACAGCAGCAGGTTCGGGCGCTTGTAGCTGGCGAAGCGCCGGGCAAACCCCAGCGTGAGTGCGTCGGGGTTGAGTGCCGCCCGAGCCGTGGGCGCCGCGGCGTCGAGGCCCTCGTGCCGCGCCAGCTTCCGCACGAGGCGCTCGCGCGCGTAGCGCACCAGGTCCTGTCGCTCATGCTCGCGCACGGTCCACAGGTCCTCGTCCGACAGCTGGACCATGTCCGCGGTGAGCGCCGAGACATCGCCGCGCCACCGCTCCTTGCCGGCCGCGCGGGTCCAGAGCGCGTCGGTCCAGGGTGAATCCCACGACGGGACGTGCACGCCATTGGTGACGTGCGCGACGGGGACTTCCGGCTCGGGCCAGCGCGGAAACAACCCGGCAAACAGCCGGCGGCTCACCGCGCCGTGGAGTTGGCTGACGCCGTTGACCCACGAGCACCCGCGCACCGCCAGCCAGGCCATGTTGAACGGCTCGGCCACATCGTCAGGGTTCTGGCGCGCGAAGGCGAGCCACTCGGCCCACGACAACCCGAGGCCCCGCACGTACGATTCAAAGTACGGCCGGTACGCCTCGATCTCCGGTGTCGGGTAGGTGTCGAATCCGGCCGGCACCGCCGTGTGGGTCGTGAACACGTTGCCGGCACGCGTGGCCCAGAGCGCCTCGTGAAATGTCGTGCCGTGCTGCTCCCTGAACTGCCGCGCCCGCTCGACCACGGCGAAGGCCGCATGCCCCTCGTTCAAGTGGCATATCTCGATGCCCAGCCCGAGAGCCTGGACGAGGCGCCACCCACCCACGCCAAGGATGGCCTCCTGCAGCAGGCGCACTTCCGAGCTGCCGCCGTAGAGCGCGCTCGTGAGCGCGCGGTCCGCCGGCAGGTTGAAGGGGTCGTTGCTGTCGAGCAGGTACAACACCGTGCGGCCGACGGTCACCTGCCAGGCCCTGAGCAGGATGGTGCGGTCCGGGAAGATCAACCGGATCCGGAGGCGCTCGCCACTCGGGTTGACGACGGGCTGGACGGGCAGGCTGGCCGGCTCGTTGTAGGGATAGAGCTCGGTCTGCCAGCCCCGATCGTCGAGCACCTGGCGGAAGTAGCCCTGCTGCCAGAGGATGCCGACGCCGACAATCGGCACGTCCAGATCGCTCGCGGTCTTCAGGTAATCGCCGGCGAGGATCCCGAGGCCGCCGGCATAGAGCGGCAGTGAGTCGTGCAGCCCGAACTCCATGCTGAAGTACGCCACGCGCGGAAGGCTTGCCGTCCCCTGCGGATGCCAGGCCGGGGTGGCACGATAGCGCGCGCGCGACGCCTCGAGCGCCTCGACGTCGCGCAGGAAGGCTGCCTCGCCGGCCAGGTGCTCGAGCCGCTCGTAGGGCACGTGCCGCAGCAGGAGCCAGGGATTCTGGGTGCGCTCCCAGAGCGATTCGTCCAGCCGCTTCCACACCGCGTCGCCCGCGTGGTTCCACGACCAGTGGAGGTCGAGCGCCAGCGCCGAGAGCCGCGTCAAGGGTTGGGGGAGAGGGCGGGACGTGGGGTCGGGCACCGGTGGCTCCTTGGCGCAAGGCCGTCAGGCTGACTGAAGGTCGTCGAGCTGTTTCCGCGCGGAGCCGACGTCGCGCGCGGTGCGCGCGCGCATCATCTCGGCCTCGGAAGCGGCCTTCGTCGCTGACGACAGCGTGCGGCGGCTGGCACGCTCCGCCTCTCTGGCCTGTTCGAGCTCGCTCTCGAGGTTGGCCACGCGCGCAGCGGCGGCGTCCAACTCGGTACGCGCCCGCCTTTCTTCGGACGCCAGATCGGTGGCCTCGCGGGTGGCCGCTTCGAGCGCGGCCTCGAGGCCCGTCAGGCGCGCCCTGGTTTCCTCGATCTTCTTCTCGTGCGCCTCTCGCGCGCGCGCTTCCTTTTCGGCCGCCTCGGCGGCACGCGTGCGGGCGGCCGCTCCCGCCTCCTTC
>DAIRFN010000202.1:0-10575 GCA_036795065.1 Vicinamibacterales bacterium | reverse complement strand
CTGGGCGCCACCGTAATCAGCGGCTTGAGACGCAGGAAGCTCTTCTTGCCGATGCCCTTCACGTTCATCAGCTCTTCGATCTTCTTGAAGCCCCCGCTCTTCTGCCGGTACTCGATGATGCGCTCGGCCGTTCGGCGGCCAATGCCGGGCAGCGCCTCCAGGTCGGTGACGCTGGCGCTGTTCAGGTCGACGGTCGTTGTCCGGGCCGCGGCCGGTGGCTGCTGCGCCAGCACCGCCGGGGCGGTGGCCAACACGACGAGCGCCCCTGCCAACATGATTCCGAGGATGTACTTCGCCATGGGTCCCTCCAGTCGCACGACATGTGCGGAAGGACCGGACGTCCCAGCCGGTGGAAAGCGGAGGTCTGGGGCGCCAGCCAAAGGCCGGGGCCGTCCGGTCGCCTTGTCGTGGAGCAACCCGCGCGCCGCGGGAGTCGCGCGGCGGCAACCTGCTGGAAACACAACGCTTAGGTCAGGGGACGGTCCGACCAGGCATGGGCGCGCTCGGCCGGTTGTGCCAACCGTGGTTGCCGAGACGCAGTACCGGGCGGGAAAACAGGCTGAAAAACACGCCGCTGGGGCTGGTAACGCGTGTTGCGGCCGTGCAACGGCGGTTACCCTGCGGGACGAACAGACCAATTAAAATCAGGCGCTGCGGACCTCGGCAGCAATGAACGGCTGGAGGGCCTCCATAGGCAACTCGTGCTCGAACTCCAGAGCGCCCCGGTAGACGACAGGATTCAGTCCGGCTACCTGGCAGCGCCGGACCAGGCAAGCCATCTGCAGGCGCATCTGCGTGTCGACCACCGTGAAGATCAGTTCCACCGGCAGGCCGATGTGAAGACGGACAGCCGATTCGATGAGCACGCCCTTCGGGCCGATGTCCACCACACGCACATCCATCCCGGGGCGCATCCGCGCCACCTCCGCAATCCCTGTCAGATCCGGCGTCGCCCGTGGGCTGTGCCGCCGATCCTCCGCGGGCCTGGGCGCGGGCGCGTTGCCCGAACTGGTGTGCAGGAGGCGAATGCGGGAGCCCGCCCGACGCCCGAGGGTGGCGGAAGGTTTGTCGGGATTGAGGCCCAACAGGGCCAGGGTGGTGGCATCGATCGCAGACATGGTTGTGCGTTAGAGTACGTTAAAGAGCTTCATAGTGCAACAAAAATTGCGTGAGTTCTGCCGGACACAGGACTTCTCACGGCTTCCCGCCCAGCCACCGCCCGGCAGAGCAAAGTCAGGGCCAGCGACCGTGTCCTGTGACACCTGACATCTGGTAGTCTCGACATCTCGATGCGAGCCCGCCCCTTAGCCCTGTTCTGCCGGATCGCACTGGCCCTGCTCGCCGTGGCCCCGCTCGGCGGACAGGTGCCACGAATTGTCGCCATCGGTGACATTCATGGCGCGTTCGAGCCCTTCGTCGCCATCCTCCAGACGGCGAGCTTGATCGATGCCGATCGCCGGTGGTCCGGGGGCTCCGCCACGCTGGTCCAGACCGGCGACTACACTGACCGCGGTCCCGGCGTGCGAGCGGTGATGGATCTGCTGATGGCGCTCGAGCCGCAGGCTGCCGCCGCCGGCGGCCGCGCGATCACGCTGCTGGGCAATCACGAGGTGCTGAACCTGGTGGGCGAGCAGCGGGACGCGACCCCCGAGATCTACCTCACGTTCGCGGACGCGCAATCGGAAACGCGCCGGATCCAGGCGTTCGAGCGGTACGCCGCGCTCGCCGCCGCGCGGGCGAAGGCTCGTACCGTGTTGCCCGACGTCTACGCCCAGACGCGCGAGGCATGGATGGCCGCGCATCCCCCCGGTTGGATTGAGTACCGGGAAGCCTTCGGCCCCAGGGGCCACTACGGCGCGTGGCTGCGGAAGCGCAACATCTCAGCGCAGGTGGCAGGGACACTGTTCATGCACGCCGGCCTGAACCCAACGACCTCCACCAATGATCTCGCGGCCGACGCGGAGAAGCGCGTGCGCGAGCAGATCGCCCGCGTCGATCGCTTCCTCGATCGGCTCGTGGACGCGAAGCTGGCGCTCCCCTTCTTTTCCTTGAACGAGATGCTGCAAGTGGCCGCTGGAGAGATTCGCGCGGTGAACGCCGTCGTGGCCGCTGCCAAGGAGCAGGGCACCGCGCCTGATCTTGGGGACTTCGACATCGACCTCGTGCGCGAAGGGGCAGAACTAGTGCAGATGGGCAACTGGGACGTGCTGGCCGAGCAGGGCCCGCTGTGGTATCGCGGCTATGCGACGGCCCCGGACGAGTCGCTGAAGGGACCGCTCGACGCGATGCTGTCGCGCCATCGGGCCGCACGCATTGTCGTGGCGCACTCCCCCCTGCAGGCGCGCCGCATCGTCACACGGCTGGACGGCACCGTGGTGCTCATCGACACCGGCATGCTCGCCAGCACCTACAAGGGTCGCGCCTCGGCCCTCGAGATCGTCGGCAGCGAGCTCACGGCCGTCTACGAGGACGCGCGCATGCCGCTGGGTGCTGCTGTCCGCCCCTAGCCGGCGGCCTCCATCGCCAGGGCGAGCAGGCCGGTCGTGTTGGCCACGGCGAAGCTCACTCCCTTGAGGTTGCGCTCGGGCGACACGCCGGGCGCGGGTCGCGGAAACCCCGACGCACGGACGCGGATGCCGCCAGTCCCCGCGGCTCTGGGTTCCACGACGCACGTATCCCTCGACAGCGACCAGTCCAGGCGCACCGACACCACGTCGTCCAGCGAGCCTGGCAGCCATCGAACGCCGTCTTCCTCGCCTGCGGCCACCACCCAGGCGCCCGCTGCAATCGCGCGCGCCACGGCCGCTTCGAGGGCCGGCTGGTGTTCGGCCTTCGCCGTGCCCAGGCTCAAGTTGATGAGATGCGGTTGGCGGGTCAACGCCCAATCGATCGCGCCGACCAGGGCCGCGATGGGCGCGTCGAGGCGCCGCTCGAACACGCGCGCCACCCAGACCTCGGCGCCAGGCGCCTTCTCGCGGATGACCGCCGTCACCGCGGTGCCATGTCCCAGGCGATCGACGAAGTCCACGCCGATCAGGCCCTCGGCGTCCACGCTCACGCCGCCGGCCACGCCGCCCACGTGCGGGTGAGACGAGTACACGCCACTGTCGATGACGACGACGCGCACGCCGTGCCCGGTGCGCGGCCGAAGGCTGTGCAAATGAAGCGGGCCGCTCAGCGCCAGCATCGGATGATCTTATGACGAGCCGCGGCCCGGCATCAGTGCGCCACGCCCGGACGCGCCGATCCGGCGAACAGGCGCGCGAACAGGCCCGGCTGCTCGAGGAGGTCGCCGGGCCGGCCCGCCTGCACCACTCGCGCGTCGTCGAGCACGATGACGTGATCCACGCTCATCGCCACGTCGCGGCGGTGGGAGATGATGAGGGTGGTGCGTCCGCGCATCACCGCGCGATAGCCTTCAACCACGGCGCGCTCGGAGATGGGATCCAGGGCGGCGGTTGGCTCGTCGAGGACCAGCACCGAGGGATTGGCCAGGAAGGCACGCGCCAGCGCGAGCCGCTGCCGTTCGCCCGCCGAGAGTTGCAGGCCACGTTCGCCGACGACCGTGTCGTACTTCCGGGGCAGGCTCTCGATGAAAGCGGCCACGCCCGCTGCTCCGGTGGCGCGACGAATGGACGCGTCGATGTCCTCGCCCGATCGGATCGGGGCTCCAGGATCGTCGGCCAGGCCATATCGGAGATTCTCGGCGATGGTCGCGTGCAGCAGCGTCGGTTCCTGCTCCACCAGCACGACATGCCGGCGCACGTCGGCCACGCGCACGGTGCGCAGGTCGTGGCCATCCAATCGCACCACGCCACGGTCGGGGTCGATGAGCCGCAGCAGCAGCGCGGCGATGGTGGACTTGCCGCTGCCGCTCGCCCCGACGATCGCCACTGACGTCCCCGGCGCCACTTCGAAGGTCACCTCGTCCAGCACCGGGAGACCGCGCTCGGTCACGAGCGAGACGCGATCGAGGGCCAGCGCGCCGCGCACGTCGGGCAGGGCGTGCGCCCCGGGCGCCTCCTCCACGTCCACTGGGGCGTCCAGCAGTTCCAGCACCCTTCGCCACGACACCTTGGCCGTGGCCAGCGCGGTGTACAGCCCCATCAGCGCCTGCACAGGCGCCATCACCCGCATCTGGTAGGCGATGAACGCGGCGAAGGTACCCAGCGTGAGCGTGCCTTCCACCACGCGCCAGCCGCCGTACAGGAAGACCGCGGATGCCCCGAGCGACAGGAGCATTCCCGGCAGTCCGCCGGCCAGGTAGCTCACGCGCTGCATGCCCATCAGGGCGTCGATGAAGCGGTCGTTGAACTGCCGGAAGCGCCCCGACTCGCGCTGCTGCGCGTTGGACGACACCACCAGCGTGTGCGCCTGAAGCGTCTCGATGAGGAAGCTGCCGATGTCGGCGCTCCGCTGCCGCAATGCGGCCACCCGCGCTTCGAGGCGGCGGCGGTAGAAGATCAGCGCCGCCAGGCTGAGGGGCATCACCGCCGCGGTCAGCAGTGCGAGCTTCCAGTCCAGCCACACCAGCATCGCCGCGCAGCCGACGAGAAACAGGATATTCCCCACCCACGCCAGGGCCGCTTCCGCCGCCACGCGCTGGATCTCGCCGATGTCGCTGTTGATGCGCGCCACGATGTCGCCCAGGCGCGTCCGCGCGTAGAAGCGTGGCGACAGCCGCTGCAGGTGCTGATAGAGCGCCAGCCGCATGTCGAAGAGGATGTCCGCCGACACGCGGGTGTAGCGGAGACCGCTCACGACGTTCAGGACGTAGCTGAAGACGCCGAGGACCGCGAACAGCAGGACGATGCGCTGGAGCGCGGCGAGGTCGCGCCCGAGCAGGGCGCGATCGACCAGGTCCTTCGTGAGGTACGGGGTGACCAGGGAGACGCCCGTGCTGACGAGGCTGATGAGCATCACCAGCACGAGGCGGCGCCAGTAGGGCGCCAGGTAGGCGAATGCCCGCCGCAGATCCGCGTCGGCGGCGGGCCGTGAAGTCACGACGCCCTCAGCGTGCGGAGGAGGCCGCGGCAGGGGGCACGACGAAGAGCTCGGTCGTCTGATCCGCGCCCATGTTGATGGTCCGCAGATACCGATAGGTCGCCGCGTCGTACAGGTCGATGGTGTCGCCCGCGATGTAGACGTAGATGATCCTGCCGTTCGAGCTCACGCGCGGCACCACGCGGGGCCGCCCCTTGAACTCCTGGCGGCTCACCACGCTGGCGTTCTCGAGATCGAACGTCCAGAACTCGTAGCGGCCGATGTCGCTCTTGATGCCGTAGGCGCGCTTACGATCCGGCGCCTGCGCGAACGACACCTGCTCGGCGGGGCCGATGGGCCGGAAGTCGATCTTCCGGGCGGTCAGATCCACCTTTCCGATGCCCATGATCCGGCGCTTCTGGATGGGATCCTGCATCGTGAACAAGCCCGTGAACGTCCCCGGCGCGTCGTAGAAGTCGTGGACGGGGCCGAAGTTGATGCGGCCCAGGCCGCCCTCGGCGGGCTGCGCGTACGGCCAGGTCTCCACTTCGGTGAACTTCTCGGTCTCGAGGACGATGACCTCCTCACCGAAGAAGTAGAGGAATTTCCCGTCCGGGGAAAAGCGCAGGTTGACCGCTTCTCGCTCCTCGTCGCGCGGCCACGGAATGGTGCGCGTGATCTGCCCGCTCGCCAGGTCGAACTGCTGCAGCGTGGCGGGGCCAATCTCCCAGCGGTCGATCAATTTCGTCGCCGTGCGCGTGAGCAGGACGAGGTAGCGGTTCAGCGGATCGGGCTGCAGGTTGGCGACGCGGACGTGCTTGTTGCCGCTGCTGAGCTCGTAGGTATTGAGCGTCTTCCGCGTGGCGATGTCCACGACCTCGAGCTTCTCGTAGGTCGAGTCGAGCACGTAGAAACGCGTGCGGTCCTGCGACGGGGTCAACGACCGTGCGATACCCGTCTTGAGGACGATGCGGTCCTCGAGCTTCTCGGTGGCCTCGTCGTAGATCCGGATGTCGCCGGTGTAGGTGCCGATGTAGATCTTGCCGTTCCCCGCCGTGACGCTGGGCGCCGCCGGCTTGCCCTGCGCCGACAGGGTCAGCGCGCCTGCGATGAGCGCCGCACCGAGCGCTGCGAGAGCGATCCGGAGGGGGCCTTGTCCAGTCCCGTTTCCCGACGTGTCTTTTCTCACTCCCGTCACCATCCCCTACCCTGGAAACACGAGATCGATCTTCCGCCAGTCCTTCTGGGCGGCCGCGCACTTGGCCGTCCAGTCGGGCGCATGGTTCAACTGGTCTGGCACCTGAGCGGGCCAGTAGCAGCCCATGTGGCAGTCGAACAGATCGCGCTCCACCGGCTGGCAGAGCCCGGCGGTGCCGCCGGTGCGGTCGGCCTCCCAGCCCGGTGAGAAGACGATGGAGCACCCCGGCGGGATGTGCGGGCCCTCGGGCTGCTGCGGCGGCTGGCCGCCCTGCTGCAGCGCGACGACGTCGCCCGTCGAAGCCGGGTCGGCCGTGACCGCCGGCGACGGCCCTTCGGCAGAGCTCCGGGCAGGCTGGGTGACCTCTTCCACGCGGGCGGCCTTGCGATTAATGGCGTTGAGATGCTTCATCGTCTGCTCCATCGAACTGGCGAAGGAAACCGGGGTTCTTCACCGCCAGCTCGCCGTAAATCTCCAGGCACGTGTGCGTCCAGCCGCGAATCCACTCACAGTAGTGCAGGTTGGGGCCCGTCGTCGACCCGTAGCGGGTGTGGGCCTCGTGATAGCAACCGCCGGCGCAGATGGGCCGCGCCCAGCACGACTGGCAGTCGGTCTTGTGGTTGATGTGATGCGTGTCGAGGAAGGCCGCCTGCTTCGCGCGGTCCACGCCGCCGGTCACCGATCCGAAGCTGTGGGTCTCGGAGCCGGCAAAGCGGTGGCACAGCGAGACGTTGCCGTCGGTCGCCACGCCGAGCAGGCCGATGCCGGCGCCGCACGGATACGCCTTCGCGTGTCCCTGGTGAATCTCCTGCAGGGTCTCGCGCACGTTCGAGAAGCCGTGATGGCGGCCCTCGAGGGATGCCTGCAGGAAGTCCTGCGCCAGGATGCGGAACTGGCTCAGCAGGTGATCGAATCCCGCGTCGCCGATGGCGTGGCCGCGCTGCGGCGCGGTGGTGACCGGCGCGAAGCCGACCTCCCAGAAGCCCATCTCGTCGTGCAGGTGCCGGTAGATCTTCATCACGTCCAGTGTCTGGCGCGTCAGCGTAACGCGCGCGCCAATCGGACGGGACTTGTGCCGGGCCAGCAGCGCCTTGATCTTCGGCGCCACCAGGTCGTAGCTCCCTTTGCCGTTGTTGAACACCCGGAACTTGTCCTGGATCTCCTGCGGGCCGTCGATGGAGATGGTGACGCCGATGCGCTCTTCCGCCAGGAAGTCGATCACATCGGGCTTGAGCAGCGTGGCGTTGGTCGTGAGGCTGAAGTCGATGCCCTTGCCGATCTCCGCGGCGCGGGCCCGGGCGTAGGCCACGGTCTTCTTCAGCACCGGGAAGTTCATCAGCGTCTCGCCGCCGAAGAACGTCACCATGGCCGTCTTGCCGCTCTCTCGGAGGGCGAAGTCGATGGCCTCGCGGGCGGTCTCCTCGCTCATGAACTTGGGCTGCTGGCCGTTCTCGGTGTCGACGATCTTGTCCTCGCCGTACTCGTAGCAGTACTCGCAGGCGAGATTGCACTGGTTGGTCACGTTCACCACCAGCGTCTGCAGCGGGATGACCGTCAGCGGCAGGATCGTCGGCAACGGCGCCGACGCCCGGGCTTCGGCAATGGCGCGCACCCGATAGAGTTCGCCCAGCGTGTCCCAGACCTCATCGGGCCGGAAGCGCGGCTCGAGCGCCGCGGTGAGATCGCCGATGGTGCGCGGGCCCTCGCCCAGCGCCGCCACGATGGCCGATGCGCAGGCATCGAAGGCGAAGACGGCTGCGCTCGGCACCATGTAGCCGAAGCGCTCTCCGGCCGCCTCGAAGGTATGGAACTCGCCGAGGCGGACCACGGTATCGACGCCGGGGCTGATGCCGGGCACCCCGGCTTCCACGCCGGCGATCTTCGTGACGCCGTGATCCGCGCGCTCGTCGGACACTGGTTCGCGCATGGTGCTCAACGGGGGATGACCGACGAGTCGAAGCGCATGTAGACCGGCGGCGACACCAGCAGGTGCGCGCGACCACGCACCGGTGTGCCGTCCGCGTTGTAGGTGGCGACCACCCACACATCACCAATGTTGTTGCGTTGGCCGCTCCTGAGCTCGTTCGGCCCCTCGAGGTTCGGCGTGAACGTGCCGGTCTTCGCGTCCACGTCGCCCACGAACTTGACGTCGTCGTCATCGAGCGTGGCGGTGTATTCCTCGAGGCTCCACGTCGCGTCCACGACATCGATCTTCACGTCGTCGGGCGTGCCCGGCTTCTTGTCAGGGCCGTTCATGTAGCCCCACGCGTCGAAGGCGGCGTACATCTTCGGGTAGTTCACGCCGCCCGTGCGCGCCAGGTTCCACTCCGGTGACACGCGGATGTGGTCCACCTTCTCGTAGACCACGAGAGCGCCAGGCTTCACCGCGCCCGCAATCACGACGTCGCGCGGGCCTGCCGCGGCCGCGTCCGCCACCGACACCGTCGCGGTGATGACGTTGTTCGCGACGCTCGCGGCGGTGACGCTGAGCCCCGGACCGAGGTCGAGATCGCCGGCCTGCACGCTGGCCGGCGCGTTCAGCGCGAAGAACTTCACCGTCTGCGCCGCGCCGCCCTTCTTGAGGCCCGACCGATCCGCGCCGAGGAGGGTCATGTCCGTGCCCGCGCGCCGGAGTTGGACATCCATGCCGATCTCGTCGTAGCCGCCCGTGAACCAGCGCCCTTCCATGCCGCGCCAGTCGCGATCCACGAACATCACCTCGCGGTACACCGGCGAGTCGGCCGCGCCCGTGGTGGACCGGCCGCGCCACTGGAAGCCCGTGTAGATCATCGTGCGACCGGTGCGCTTCACCTGCTCGCCGCTCCTGGCGTAGGTGAACGTCGTCTCTGTGGTGAACTCGTCCGGTGCGTTGGGCACGGCGGCAATCACGACGCGTCCGTACGCGGGGCCCTTGCCGACCTCGTAGCCGCTGAGGGCCCACGTGCCCTCGATGCGAGGCGAGCGCTTGGTCGCCGCCCAGGACGCCCACTCGGGGGTCTGGAACGGATAGGTCTTCGCGAGGAGGTCGACGGCCTTCTCGGACGGGTGGCGGGTGTCGGGCGGACGGCCATCGGGCCCACGGTCGCGGGGGGCGGGGCCCATGCGGCGGTACACCTGTCGATCCACCAGCGGGTACCAGCCGCGGTGCATCGCGATCAGGAGGTCCCATTCGGACCGGGTCCGTCGCTGCGAGATCACGCGCCCCAGCGAGTGGCACGCGTTGCAGACGCCCTGCAGTTCGGCGGTGGCCGCGGCGCTCTCGTCCACGACCACTCGGCGTTCCGCCTCGTAGGCCGCAGCCTTCGCTTCTTCGGGCGCCAGGCCCAGGTTGTCGGACAGATACTTGACGACCTCGCGGCCAACGGCGGG
The DNA here is from genome assembly GCA_036795065.1 of Vicinamibacterales bacterium. Classification (GTDB taxonomy): domain Bacteria; phylum Acidobacteriota; class Vicinamibacteria; order Vicinamibacterales; family UBA2999; genus VFZN01. The sequence continues at coordinate 1,025 of DAIRFN010000202.1, read as the reverse complement.
GTCCAGTTTCACACCGTTGAGCGCCACCATGCGCTTGATCGTGTCCTGCCAGCCCTCCGGCGTGTTCCGCTGGAACGAGATACGCGACATCTGTCCCTTGTCGTCGGGACGGTGGCACGATCCGCAGGCGTTACGGACGGCCTGGCTGGTGATGGGGATACCGACCTCTGCGGGAGGTGTGGTTGCCGGCGCCGCGGCCGGTGGCTGCTGCGCGCCCACCCCGATCCCGAGCGACAGCGTGCAGGCGGCCAGCGCGACGGCCCCTCGTGCGAATACCTGAATGTGCATGAATTTCGCTCAGTTTTATCACAGATCGTGGGCTCACGGCAGCGGTGGCGGCGTGATGTCGGGGTCGAATGTCAGCCACCGCCGCGCGAAGGCCGTGGCCAACGCGGTGAGAAAGGCGGCGAGATCCATGGGGCCGGCACGCCGGACGCACGCGTCGTACAGGTCCGGGACCTGGCGGAATGTCGGCGCAAGCTCGACGAGCGTGACGACGTCGATGTCGTGGAGGAACCGGACGCCAGCCGGATCCCCGGGCGTCACCAGCCGCGGCTCGAGCACGATCTCGTGTGCGGCAATGGCCGGCCTCGGCTCCAGCCGCACGTCCGGGCCTCGGGTCACCCGCAGTTCCGCGCGCGCCCTCAGGCCCTCGTAGGCGGCCTGGACACGGGCACGCTCCTGCTGCTCCCGCTCCCGCCGCTCGTCCCACTCGCTGGTCTCGGCTCGCTCGGCCCAGAACGGATGGGCCTGTCCCTCCGCGGCGTCCCGGAGGAACCGCCGCGTCAAGCCCAGGAAGTTCGCATACATCTCGGCCTCGCGGCCGGCAAAGAACGCCAGCGCCGTGGACGCCATCGACGGGTCCTTCAGCGCCGTCTGGGTGACGATGGCCGCCAGCCATCCCGAGGCCAGGGCCTTTTTTACGCCTGCCGACGAAAGTGGGTCCACGAACGACGCCGCGTCGCCCGCCACGAGCCAGTCCGGACCGGAGTACATGGCGGATGAATACATCGAGGCGTCCCATC
>DAIRFN010000201.1:0-10580 GCA_036795065.1 Vicinamibacterales bacterium | reverse complement strand
CCCGAGGGATGCGCCGCCATCCTGTGGCGCGACGCCAACCGGAAGGTCGAGGCCGCCGAGGCGCTCAAGATCACCGCGCCGGACCTGCTGCGGCTCGGCATCATCGACGAGATCGTCTCCGAGCCGCTCGGCGGCGCGCACACCGACCCGAGGCAGGCGGCGGCGCTTCTCGATGTGGCCCTCGATCGCACCCTGCAGCAGGTGTCGGCCATGGACCCCGACACCCGGCTCGAAGCGCGCTACCAGAAGTTCCGCGCCATGGGCCAGGTCGGCATCGAACGCACCACGGCATGATCCCCCGCATCTGGGAAACGCACAGCTGCGAGTCGGCCGCGGCTGACGTGCTGGCGCGGGAGCTCGGCGTGTCGCCGGTCACCGCGCGCCTGCTGGCCATCCGCGGGCTGCACGACCTGGACGAGGCGAGGCGATTCCTCTCGCCGTCACTCGACCAGCTGCTGGATCCCTTTCGTCTGGCCGACATGGGGCGCGCGGTCGTGCGCCTCGAGCGCGCCATCGCGCAGCGCGAGCGCATCGCCGTGCACGGCGACTACGACGTGGACGGGATCACCTCCACGGTCATCCTCCGCCGCACGCTGGAACTGCTGGGCGGCGATGTCGTCCACTTCGTCCCCGAGCGACTGCGCGACGGCTACGGCCTGCAGCCGGCCACCTTCGACCGCCTGAAGGCGGAGGGCGTGCAGGTGGTCGTCTCGGTGGACTGCGGCATCCGGGGCGCCGAGGCCGCGCGCCGCGCCCGCGAGCTGGGCATTGACCTCATCATCACCGACCACCACGAACCCGATGCCGAGCTCCCGGACGCAGTGGCGGTGGTCAATCCCAAGCGGCACGACTGCTCGTATCCCGACAAGAACCTGGCGGGCGTGGGCGTGGCCCTGAAGCTCGTGCAGGCGCTTTGCGCGCGCGCGGGCCGATCGGCGTGGGTGCCCGGGTTCGTGAAGGTGGCCGCCATCGGCACGCTCGCCGACGTGGTGCCGCTGGTGGGCGAGAACCGCGTCATCGCCAAGCTGGGGCTCGAGATGCTCTCGAAGGGCCCCCACAAGGTGGGGTTGCGCTCGCTGCTCGAGGCCAGCAGCCTGGTGGGGAAGACCATCGACAGCTATCACATCTCGTTCATGCTGGCGCCGCGCATCAACGCCGCCGGACGCATGAGCACGCCAGACATCGCGGCCCGGCTCCTGCTGGCGTCGGACGAAGGCATGGTTGTCGAGGCGCGGGCGCTGGCCGAACAGCTCGAGGTGGAGAACACCCGCCGCCGCACCGAGGAGCAGGACATCGTCGCCAAGGCGCGGAAGATCGTGGACACCGACCCCGAGGTGGGCGCGCGCAGCGTGCTGGTGGTGGCAGGCGAGGGGTGGCATCGCGGCGTCATTGGCATCGTGGCCTCGAAGCTGGTGGACGCCTTCTACCGTCCGGCCATCGTGCTGTCCATCGAGGACGGCGTTGCGCACGGGTCGTGCCGGAGCATCCCCGGCTTCGACATGCTGGCCGCGCTCGAATCGTGCGCCCCGCTGATGTCGCGCTTCGGCGGCCACAAGCAGGCCGCCGGGCTGCAAATCGAAGCCGCGCGCATTCGTGAGTTCCGTCATGCCGTCAACGCCCACGCCGACGACCACCTCGAGCCCGACGACCTGCGGCCACGCCTCTGGCTGGACGGCCCTCTGGCCTTCGGCGCCATCTCCGACCGCGTGGTGGCGGAACTGGCATCGCTGGCGCCGTTTGGTCCCGCCAACCCGCGCCCGAAGTTCTTCACCGGGCCGGTCGAGGTGGTGGACGGCCCCAGGCGCCTGAAGGAACGGCACCTGAAGATGACCTTCAAGCAGGACGGCCGCCTCCTGCGCGGCATCCAATGGAACGCCGCCGAGCGGGAAGACGCGCTCACATCGCAGAAACGCGCCGTCGAGCTGGCCTACACCCTGGAAGAGAACGAGTTTCGCGGCGAGAAATACCTGGAACTCAGAGTCGAGGATTTTCGGTAGGCGACCCGGGACCTGACGCGATCCGCCGATGGACACAGAGGGGGCGAGGGCCGCAGATGAAGGCGGATGGCGCCCCGCTGATTCAGCGAGCGCAGAACACGCACGTGCGTGACAGGGCGGTGTAGCCCAGCACCTCCACGTGCGGCGACTCGTAGTCGTCGCGCGCCGGTTCGGTGCGCAACAGATCGGTGCTCAGGTATTTCTTGTTGCTGTCGCTGAACACCGTCGCCACGACCGCGTTGTCGCCCAATTCATCTTGCACTTTCAGCGCGCCCACGAAGTTGGCGCCAGACGAGATGCCCACGGCGAGGCCATGCTGGGCCAGGGCCTGGGCCATCAGGATGGCATCGCCGTCGTGCACGGCCACGACCGCGTCCAGCTCGCCGAGCTTGACGATGGGCGGGACGAACTCGTCCGAGATGCCCTGGATCCGGTGCTGACCGACCTTGTGGCCGGTGGAGAGCGTCGGCGACTCCGCGGGCTCCAGCGGGTGGATGCGCACCGATGGTCCGCACGACTTGAGGAACCGGCCCACCCCCATCACCGTTCCCCCCGTGCCGACCCCCGCGATGAACGCGTCGGGCGCGAGCCCGGCGCCCGCCAGCTGCACCCAGATCTCCCGCCCGGTCGTCTCCATGTGCGCGCGGACGTTGGCTTCGTTTGAAAACTGATGCGGGAGGAACAGGTGCGGATCTCGCTCGCCGAGCGCATCGGCCTGCGCGATGCTGCCGAGGAACCCGCCCTGGGCCCGGCTCACCGGCACGATCTCGGCGCCGAAGCTGGCGATGAGCGACATGCGCTCGGCGCTCATCCAGTCGGGCATGAAGATGGTGACCGGATGCCCCAGCGCGCGGCCCAGTGCGGCAAACGAGATGCCGGTGTTGCCGCTGGTGGCCTCGGCGATGCGATCGCCCGGGTTGATGCGCCCTTCGTGGTAGGCCTGCTCGAGCACGAAGAGCGCCATCCGGTCCTTGATGCTGCCGGTGAGGTTGAGAGACTCGTGCTTCGCATAGATGCGCCGCGGCCGCCCGCGATACCTGATATCGACAACCAGGAGGGGCGTGTTCCCGATCAGGCGGTGCAGGGAATGAAAGCGGTCGCGGACGGCGGGCTCGAGACCAGGCACGAGTTGGATTGTAACGCCGAGGGCCGATCGAACCCACAGACGGTAGCGTTGCCAGTGATGGCGCAGACGCTCACGGGCCGCAGATGACAGACACGGATGGGCCGCAGATGACAGGCACGGACGGGCCGCAGAGGGCCAGGGCCGCACCATGACCGTCCGCCGGCAGGGCCGCAGATGACGGACACGGACGGGCCGCAGATGACAGACACGGACGGGCCGCAGATGGCGCAGACACAGATGCGCCGCAGATGGCGCGGACACAGGCCGGGCCGCAGAGGGCCAGGGCCGCAGATGACAGGCACGAATTGGCCGCAGATGACACAACCCAGGCACCCGCAGATGGCCGGGGCCGCTGATGACAGACACGGACAGGCCGCAGATGGCGCACTATCCCGACAGGGCCACATGCCAGTTCAAGACGGAGCGGCTGAGCGCAGATTTCACGAAATCCGGGGTGGCACACAGGACGAGGGCCGGGCCGAGGGACCATCCCAGCCAGTTCAGCGGCACTCCCTCGAGTCGGTCCGGTTTCGGTTTCTGCTGTGCGCGTGGCCGATTCGGGCGGCAACTTCTTCACCGTGGTGCGCCGGTCCGAAGCGACCGCGGTCGACTAACTGATTGAGCGGTATCGGATTTACCGGGGTCTTCGGTCGGGAGTCGCCACGGCCTCCGCCTTGCTCCCGCCGGTGGCATGCAGAACCGTGTCCCGAGCAGCGGCGACAGCCGCACATTCTCAATCATCGGCGCCGCGATGGAAGTCCATCGCACCCTCGGTTGCGGGTTCCTCGAGGTCTTCTACCGCGACGCGCTGGCCATCGAGTTCGGCCTTCGGTCCATCCCGTTCGACTCGGAGGTCGCCTGCGGAGTCGATTACAAGGGACACCTCCTCCGCGGACACTATCGCATCGACTTCGTCTGCTACACGGAGGTCATCGTCGAGGTGAAGGCCCGGGCCAGTACCGGACCGGGCGACGAGGCCCAGGTGCTCAACTACCTCGCCGCCACCGGGCACCAGGTGGCTCTCCTGCTCAACTTCGGCGGTTCCCGACTCGACTACCGCCGTTTCGTGCTCACGAAGCCACAGGCACCAGACGCGTGAGCCCGACCGGTGGAATTGGCACGTCCGTGTCCTGCTGCGGCCTCGACTCGTGTCCGTGGCTTCTGCTCCGATCGGCCTCCCCGACCGTCTCTGTGACATCTGCGCCATCTGTGGCCCGTCCGTATCTGTGACATCTGCGCCATCTGCGGCCCCGTCCGTGTCTGTGACATCTGCGCCATCTGCGGCCCCGTCCGTGTCTGCGGAATCCACCTCCACGGACTGGTACAATCCGTGTATGTGGCGGAAACGCCTGCGTCTGGGCATCGCAGTCTTCGGCATCGGCGTCGCGGCGTTCATCGTGTTCGCCATGCGTCCGCGCGAGACGCGTGTGCCCGCGGCGCCCGTCGAGCGGATCGACCCCAAGGCCATGGTCGAAACGCGCGGCTGCGACGTCGTGCAGCTCAAGGGTTCAAGGCAGGACCTCCGCGTCGAGTGCGAGTCCCAGGTGACCTACGAAGACGGCAAGACCGCGCTCGTCGGTGTGAAGCTCACCGTGGACAACCGCGCGGGTCGCAATTTCGTCGTCACCGGCAAGGAGGCGAGGGTCGGCGCCAGTCAATCCACGTTCGACATGACCGGCGACGTGCGGCTCGAGGCCAGTGACGGCTTGGTGGCCACCGCCGGATCGGCCAGCTACGTGGATACCGAAGGTGTGGTCCGCGCGCCGGGGCCCGTCCAGTTCACGCGCGGCCGCATGGCCGGCGCGGGCATCGGGTTCTCGTTCGACCAGCAGCGCAACACCGTCTGGCTGCTCGACCAGGCCGTGGTGCGCTTCGCGCCCGAGGGCGCCGCGGGCCCCATGGACGTGGCGGCCGGCGCCGCCGGTTTCGCGCGCGGCGAGCGCTACATGCGCTTCGAACGCGGCGTCCGGATGACCCGGGCCGGCCAGGTGATGGAAGCCGACGAGGCCATCGTCTACCTGTTCGCGGACCGCGACGAGCCCGACCACATCGAGCTTCGCGGCAACTCGCGCATCAGCGGCGGCGAGGGCATGGGCGCGCTGCGCGTCATGCGCGCGCGCGACATCAATCTCGACTACGCCGACGACGGCCGGTCGCTGCAGCAGGCGACGCTGGCGGGGCAGTCGGCCATCGAGCTGGCCGGGGCGAACCAGACCGCGGGCCAGCGCCTGCAGGGTGAGTGGATCGACGTCACGCTCGAGACCGACGGATCGGTGAAGTCGCTGGCCAGCCGCGACCACGTCGTCGTCACCCTGCCAGCGGTGAAGGACGCGCCCGCCAGGACCATTCGCGCCCAGCAGTTGAACGGCACCGGCGCGCCGGGCCAGGGGCTCACGGCCATGACGTTCCAGGAGGCGGTGGAGTTCCGCGAGGCGGCGGCGGCGAACCGCGGCGCGCGCGTGGCCCGGGCCCGGCGGCTGGACGCCAGGCTCGATGCGGCCACCGGCATCCTGGACGAGGCGCGCTTCGCGGGCAGTTTCCGCTTCGAGGACGGCCCGCTGCGCGCCGGCAGTGCCGAGGCCATCTACCGCGTCACTGCGGGCACCCTGGCGCTCGGCGGGAAGGAGGGGGCCACGCCTCCCATGGTCTCCGACGAGACCGTGCGCATCGACGCCGAGGCCATCGACGTCACCTTGTCCCCACGGCGGATGGCGGCGAAGGGCAGCGTCCGCAGCGTGCTCCAGCCGACGAACGAGAAGCCGGGGGCCGAGGCCGCGCGTCGTCCGGGGCTGCTGGGCGACGCGGATCCCGTCAACATCATCGCCGCCGAGATGACCGACGCCGAGCAGGCGCGCAAGGGCGTCTACACGGGCGGCGCCCGCCTGTGGCAGGGCAACACCACCATCCAGGGCGATGTCATCACCCTCGACGAGGCCAGGGGCGACCTCTCGGCCAACGGCTCGGTCGTGACCACACTGTCGCTGGCCTCGGACCAGGCGCAGTCCGCCACCAAGACGCCGCCCACCATCGTGCGGGCCTCGACGTTCCGCTACGCCGACGACACGCGGCGCGCCGTGTACGATACCGGCGCCCAGATGAACGGTGAGCAGGGCGACCTCCACGCCGAGCACATCGAGTTGCTGCTGGCCGCCGACGACAACCGGCTCGATCGACTCGACGCACGAGGCGCCGTCCAGGTGACGCTCGACAAGCGCAGCGCGTCGGGCGCGGCGCTGACCTATCGTCCAACCGACCAGCGGTACGAGATCACCGGCACGCCGGGCCGCTTCGTGGACGAGTGCAACGAATCCGCCGGGCGCACTTTGACCTTCTTCAGGTCGTCCGATAGAGTCATCATCGACGGCAACGAAGAAGTGCGCACCGAGACCCGCGGCGGCAAGTGCGCCGCCAAGCCCCCCAGCTGATGTCCAGCCTCCGGACCCACGAGCTCACGAAGTCATACGGCGGTCGCACGGTCGTCAAGGGCGTCAGCCTCGAGGTCAACTCGGGCGAAGTCGTGGGCCTGCTCGGCCCGAACGGCGCCGGCAAGACCACCACCTTCTACATGGCGGTGGGGCTCACGGCCCCCGACTCGGGACGGGTGCTGCTCGACGACGCCGACATCACCGACGACCCGATGTACGTGCGCGCGCGCAAGGGCCTTGGCTACCTCCCGCAGGAGCCGTCGATCTTCCGCGGCCTGACGGTGGAGCAGAACATCCTGGCCATCCTCGAGACGCTGCCCCTGAGCGCCGCCGAACGCCGGGAGCGGGCACGCGACCTGCTGGCCGAGCTCGGGTTGACCGCCCTGGCCGCCTCGCCCGCCTACGTCCTGTCGGGCGGTGAGCGGCGACGAGCCGAGATCACCCGCGCCCTGGTCATGTCGCCCCGGTTCATGCTCCTGGACGAGCCCTTCGCCGGCATCGACCCCATTGCCGTGAGCGACATCCAGAAGATCATCTTCCACCTGAAGGAGCGGGGCATCGGCGTCCTGATCACCGACCACAACGTGCGGGAGACCCTCCGGATCACCGACCGCGCCTACATCGTCACCGACGGGGCCATCTTCCGGGACGGCACCCCCGCCGCCCTGGCCGGGGACGAGGAGGTCCGGCGGATTTATCTCGGGACGGATTTCAGGCTGGACTAGAATTTAGAAAGTTCCGGCATGGCCATTTCGCAGAGACTTCAAACCAAGCTGGCGCAGAAGCTCATTCTGACGCCCTCGCTGCAGCAAGCCATCAAGCTGCTGCCGATGTCGACGCTCGAGCTGGCCGACCTGCTGACCCAGGAAGTCGTGGAAAACCCCCTGCTCGAGGAGATCCCCACCGAGGACCTGCAGGCCACCGACGCCCAGCCGGCCACCGAGAAGGAACCCGAAGCCCCCAAGCCCGAGAACAAGAACGACACCTGGGACGACGCCGACTACGAGTACTTCTTCGGCGAGTATCTCGAGGACAGCTACAAGCCCCGCGCCCCCCAGGAGGTGCGCGAGCTGCCGCCGATCGAGAACACGCTCTCGACCTCGAGCTCGCTGACCGACCACCTCGAGTGGCAGCTGTCGCTCCAGACCAACGACGACCAGGTGCGCGAGATCGGCGAGGCCATCATCGGCAACCTGGACGACGACGGGTATCTGGTCGCCTCGGTGGACGAGATCGCCAACATGGGCCCGTGGCCGGTGCCCGACGTCGAGAACGTGCTGCGGCTCATCCAGTCGTTCGACCCCGTCGGAGTGGCGGCGCGCGACCTGCAGGAGTGCCTCACGCTCCAGGTCCGGCACCTGGGTCTCGAGGGCACGCCGGCCGAGACCATCGTCACCGAGCACCTGCGGCTGCTGCAGAACCACCAGATTCCTGAACTGGCGAAGAAGCTGAACCTGTCGCTCGAGGAGCTGAAGCACCACATCGAGATCATCCAGCAGCTGGACCCGAAGCCGGGCAGCCGCTTCAATCCGCAGCCCTCGCAGTACGTGATACCGGACGTCTACGTCGTGAAGGTCGAGGACGAGTACGTGGCGGTGCTCAACGAGGACGGCCTGCCGCAGCTGCGCATCAGCCCCACCTACCGCCGCCTGCTCGACAAGGGCGCGTCCGAGAACACGGATGAGACCCGGGCCTATGTGAAGGACAAGTTCCGCTCGGCGCTGTGGCTCATCAAATCGGTGGAGCAGCGGCAGAAGACCATCCACAAGGTGGCCACCAGCATCATCCGCTTCCAGCGCGACTTCATGGACCACGGCATCGAGCACCTCCGGCCGCTCGTGCTGCGGGACGTCGCCAACGACATCGGCATGCACGAATCCACGGTCAGCCGCGTCGTCACCAACAAGTACATGCACACCCCGCAGGGCGTGCACGAGATGAAGTTCTTCTTCCACAGCGGCATCAGCAGTTCGTACGGCGAGTCGGTGTCGTCGGTGACCATCAAGAACCGGATCAAGAAGATCATCGAGGGAGAGGACCCGCGCAAGCCGCTCAGCGACTCGAAAATCGTCAGCATCCTCCAGCGCGAGGGTCTCATCCTCGCTCGGCGCACCATCGCCAAGTACCGCGAAGAGCTGAAGATCCCGACGTCGAACCAGCGCAAGGTCCTGTTCTAGGGCATGCACATCGCAATCACGGGCCGTCGCCAGACGGCCTCCAGTCGGTTCCGCTCGCTCGCGGGCGGGCGCGCAGGCGCGTGGAAGGACCGCCGGCGGCGCTAGCCGCACGGCCACCTGAGATGACGACGGTTCCGGCCGTCACCGTCAGCGGGTTGCTGGGCGCGCGCCCCGAGGCTATCGGCCTGCCGGTCGAACTGCTCGCCGGATCGTCCGGCCTCGACCGGCGCATCACCAGCCCCTACATCCAGAAGACCGGTCTCGCGCTCGCCGGCTTCCACGAGTACCTCCAGCCCGGGCGCGTGCTCATCTTCGGGGAGAGCGAGATTCGCTTCCTCGAGTCGCTGCCCGAGGTCGCCCGGCAGTTCGCGCTCGCCAAGTCGTTCGAGCAGAACGTCCCCTGCCTGCTGGTGACCAGCGGCGCGGCCGTGCCCGAGGACGTGATTACCGAGGCCAATCGCGCGGGCCTGCCGCTGCTGGGCACGTCGGTGCCGACTGCCGCCGCCATTGGCAAGATCACGGCGCTGCTCGAGGACCGCCTGGCCGTCCGCGAGATGATTCACGGCGTACTGGTGGACGTGCTGGGCCTGGGCGTGCTGCTGGCAGGCGACAGCGGCATCGGCAAGAGCGAGTGCGCGCTGGACCTCGTCTGCCGGGGCCACCGCCTGGTGGCCGACGACACCGTCGAGGTGCGCCGCCGTGCCGAGTCCATCATCATCGGCAGCTGTCCCGATTTGACTCGCCATCACATGGAGGTGCGGGGCCTGGGCCTCATCAACATCCGCGACCTGTTCGGCGTGGCCTCCACGCGCACATCGAAGCGCATCGAGCTGGTCGTGCAGCTCGAGCGGTGGGACGAGGCGCTTGAGTACGACCGGCTGGGGCTGGACGAAGAGCACCTCGACCTGCTGGGATTGAAGATTCCCCTCATTCGCATGCCCGTGGCGCCGGGACGGAACCTCGCGACGCTGGTGGAGGTGGCCGCACGGAACCAGCTGCTGCGCGCGCGCGGCATCAACGCTGCCCGCAGGCTCGCCGCCCGTCTCGATGCCTCGTTGGTGAACGCGGTGCCGTCCCCCGACGACGATCACGACGAAGACGACGGCGACGTCGGAGACCTCCCGTGAAGAAGGCCTCCCGGACGCGGACGCCGCGCTCGACCCGCTTCATCGTGCTGACGGGCCTCTCCGGCGCCGGCAAGTCGCAGGCCATACGGGCCCTCGAGGACCTCGGCTACTACTGCGTGGACAACCTGCCGGTCACCCTGCTGCCGTTCATGGCCGAGTTCGCGCGCAAGCACGGCAACGAGCACGACCGGATCGCGGTGGTCATCGACGTGCGCGAGCCGCGGTTCGTCAGCGATTTCCCGAAAGTGTTCCGGTCGCTGCGTCAGGCCAGGGACACCGCGCCTTTCCTCATCTTCCTCGAGGCCACCCAGGCCGAGCTGGTCCGGCGGTTCTCGGAGACGCGGCGGCCGCATCCACTGGCCCCGGATCGGCCCGTCACCGAGGGCCTGGCCGAGGAGCGCTCGACGCTGCGCGCCATCAGGGCCATGGCCGACACGGTCATCGACACGTCGTCGATGAACGTCCACGAGCTGCGGCAGAGCCTGCTGCATGTCGTGACCGGCCGTCGTCAGGCGTCGACCCTGGTTCTCACGTTCCTGAGCTTTGGCTTCCACTTCGGCGTGCCGCCCGAGGCCGACCTCGTGTTCGACGTGCGGTTCCTGAAGAACCCGCACTGGGTGCCGACCCTCAGGCCCAAGACCGGGCGCGACCGCGCGGTCGCCGCCTACATGCGGCGGCAGCCGGCGACGGCACGGTTGCTGTCGCGGCTCACCTCGTTCCTGCGCTTC
>DAIRFN010000200.1:0-10590 GCA_036795065.1 Vicinamibacterales bacterium | reverse complement strand
CAGCATTTCGGGAGTCTCTGAAACGGTCGGGCGTCGGACGCGGGAGTCGGCAGCCGGCAGTCGGCCAACCAGAACGCTCGGCCGTTGCGGGCCCCAGCGCCGTGTTCGGACCACCGCATCCCGACCATCCGTGCCCCGACCTTCGACTCCCGACTCCCCGATCCCGACTCCCGTCTCCCGATCTGATCGTTACTCCACGCCTGCGGCGACCTTCGCGCGCGCGGCCGCGGCGATCCGGGCGAACTTCGCCTGCAGCAGGTTCCACTCGGTTTCGAGCAGGCGGACTTGCGCGTCGTTGAGCTCGGCCGAGGTGATCACACCGCTCTCGTAGGACACCTCCGCAATCTGTACGCTTTCGCGGGCGAGTTCGAGAGCGGCCTGCTGTGTGGCGACCACTTCGGCCGCCGCCTGCAGCGCAGTCCACGCGGTCTCCAACTCGAGCCGCGCCTGGTCGGTCGAGGCATTGAGTCCGTGTTCCGCCTGGCGCTTCTGCGCCTCGGCCACTGAGCGCCGGGCCGAGGCGCCGGGGGCAGCCATCAGCGGCACCTGTAACGCCAACCCGAGCGTGTAGCTCTGATTGTCGGACCCGAAGGCTTTCGAGACGTTGTCCTCCTGGAACTGCACGTTGCCGCGGAAGGCCAGGCTCGGCTTCCACTCGCCGCTGGCCAGGCGAGCGCCGTACTCGGCCTGGTCGCGGCGCGCATTGAAGGCACGGAGATCGGGACGCGACGGGAGTGCGACGTCCAGCGCCTCGCGGCCCGGAATCTCGCGTCCCTCCTCCAGCGTGCCCACCAGGGTGAGCGCCTGCCCCTGCGGCAGCGAGAGCACCGTGCGCAGGGCTTGCACGGCCGCATCGACCTCGGCCCGCATTCGAATGCGCCGTGCCTTCGCGTTGGCGAGTTCCACCTGAGCCTGCAGCACATCGAGGCGGGCCACCGTCCCCGCCTCATAGCGCGCGTTCGCGAGGCCGAGCTGGGTTTCGGCCAGCCGGATCTGCTCGTCGGCGACGCCCACGCCCTGCTGCTGGAGCAGGGCATTGTAGAAGACCTCCACCACCCGATACTGCAACTGCTGGCGTTCCCGTTCGAGATCGAGCCGTGAGGCATCGAGACCGGACTCCTGGATGGCGTGAGCGTTGCGCAGGCGACCACCCGTGTAGAGCGGTTGCGAGATGTCGAACGCCATGACGTTCTCCCGCGTGAACCCGGCCTGGAACGTGGTTTCGTTGGGTCCGAAGATACCCCCGGGGATCCGGATCAGCGGGAACTTCTGCGACGGGGTGTAGAGATAGCTGAAGTTCACCTGCGGCAGGTAGTTCGCGCGTGCTTCCGACACGAGCGCCTGGTTCTCACGCACACGTTCCTGCACGACCTTCAGGCCTTCGTTGGCGGTGAGGGCGCGTTCGAGGGCCTGATCAATCGTCAGACTGAGAGGGCCCGGCGATGACGCCGATTGCGACACGGATACGGCCGCAGATGGCGCCGACATGGACGGAGCCGCAGATGGCGCAGATGGGGCAAGGCTGGCGGTCTGCGTGCCAGCCTGCGCGAACGCGCTGGTCGTCGACAGGAGCCAGCCGACCAGTGCGAGCACCATGACGATCCCGGCGATTCGCGCGGCAGGGTGGAGCTTCGCGGCTGGCTGGGCGCGCCAGGACTTCACGCGCTCGAGAAGGCGAGCCAGCAGCAGGTACGCCACCGGCACCACCACGAGCGTGAGCGCCGTGGAGGTGATGAGGCCGCCGATCGTGGCGATGGAGATCGGCGCGCGGAACTCCCCGCCCTCGCCGCGTCCCAGGGCCGAGGGCAACATGCCGAGGATCATCGCCATCGTCGTCATCAGGATCGGGCGCAGGCGGATGGGGCCGGCCTTGAGGATGGCCTCCTCCACTGAACGACCTTCGCGCACGTACTGGTTTGTGAGGTCGATGAGCAGGATGGCGTTCTTCGTCACGAGGCCCATCAGCATCACCATGCCGATCATGGCCGGCATGCCCAGGTTGTTGCCCGTCGCCAGGATGGCCAGCAGCGCGCCGACGATGGCCAGGGGCAGCGAGAGCATGATGAGGAACGGCTCGAGGAACGACTCGAACTGTGAGGCCAGCACGATGTAGATGAAGGCCACGGCGAGCAGCAGCGCCAGCCCCATGGCCGCGGCGGACTCCTGCATGAGCTCGACGTCACCGGCGAAGCCCCACTCGAAGTTCGCGGGCATCTGGATGCCCTGCATCACGCGCGACACGTCGTTGGTGACGTCGCCGAGCGCCCGGCCCTCGAGCTCGATGCCCACCTTGGCCTGGCGTCGCCGCGCCTCGCGCTGGATGTTGGTGGGGCCGACGCCCGGCTCCATGCCGACGATGTCGGCGGTGCGGACCATCGCGCCCGTGGGCGAGTAGAGCGGCGTCCGGGCGAGGGCCTGGAAATCGTTCCGGAACTCCGGTGCGAGGCGCACCCGGATGTCGTACTCCTTGTCGGCCTCGCGCAGGCGTGTGGGCACGACACCCTCGACCATGCCGCGAAGCTGCGTGGCGACCGAGCCCACGTCGAAGCCCAGGTCCGCGGCGAGCGAGCGGTTCACCTGCGCCACCATCTCGGGCTGGCCGCTCTCGAGCGAGCTGTCCACGTCCACGGCGCCGGGCACCGTCCGGATCTTCTCCACGATCTCGTCGTTGATGCGCTGCAGCGCCTCCATGTCGTCGCCGCGGACGAACACGTTCAGGGGCGCCTCCGAGGGGGCGCCCTGCATGAACTCGGGGTCGGCCACCGTCATCTTCAGCAGCGGCACGGCCCGCAGGCGCGCGCGCATCTCGGACTTGATGGCCTGGAGCCCGCGCTCGCGCTCGGTCTTCTTGGTGGTCTTGAGCCGCACGTTCGTCTTGAGCGGGTCGCCCTCGACGCCAACCGTCGTGAAGATCTGCCGGATCTCCGGTTCCTGGCGGACCACCGCCTCCACCTGGGCGGCATACTCGACCGACTGCTCGAAGGCAGTGCCCGGCGGCGCCTCGATGTTGACCACGAACTCGCCGCGATCCTCGACGGGGACGAACTCCGTGCCCATCACCCCCAGGGTGGACAGGCTGCCGACGAACACCAGCGTCGCCACGGCCACCACGGCCCAGGGCCGGCGGATGCTCCAGCCGAGCACCGTGTGGTACTTCCGGTCGATGCGGTCGTAGAACTCGCCCCACTTCTCGAGGATGCGGCCCAGCCGCGTCTTGGTCCGCTCCTCGGGCGGGAGGTAGCGGACGAATCGCGATGACAGCATCGGGTCGAGCGTGAAGGCCACCAGCAGCGACATCGCCACGGCGAACGCGATGGTCAGCGCGAACGATTTGAAGAACTGGCCCACGATGCCGGTCATGAAGCCCACCGGCAGGAAGACCGCGAGAATGGTGAAGGTCGTCGCCATCACGGCCAGGCCGATCTCCGAGGTGCCCTTCTGCGCCGCGGTGACCGGGTCCTCGCCGTGCTCCATGTGGCGATAGATGTTCTCGCGCACCACCACCGCATCGTCGATGAGGATGCCGATGACCAGTGAGAGCGCCATCAGGGTCATCATGTTGATGGTGAACCCGACGACGTACATGAAGAAGAACGTCGCGATGACCGACGTGGGGAGCGCCAGCGCCGAGATGAGCGTCGAGCGCCAGTCGCGCATGAAGACGAAGATGATGAGGACGGCCATCAGGCCGCCGAAGATGATGTGGCCACGCACGTCGCGGACGTTCTCGCGGATGCCGTCGGCGTCGCTGTGGACGGGGCGAATCTGCAGTTGCGGGAAGCCCGGCGCGTTCTTCGCGAGCGCTGCCTCCACCTTCGTGGCGATGTCGACCGTATTCGCGCCCGCCTGCTTGCGGACGGCGAACGACACGGCGTCGGCGCCGTCCAGCCTGGTCGTGGACATGCGGTCCTCGTAGCCGTCGATCACGGTGCCCACATCGCGCACGCGCACGGTGGATCCGCCCGTCGACCGCAGGATCACCTGCTCGATCTCGGCGGCGGACCGGAACTCGCCCTTCGTGCGCAGCGAAACCGACTGGCCGTCGCGCTTCACCTGGCCGCCCGGCACGTCGAGGTTCTCGGCCGAGAGCTTCGCGGCCACCTCCGTCAGCGGGAGGCCGAGCGCCTCGAGGCGCCGCGGATCCAGGTTCACCTGGATTTCGCGCACCTCGCCGCCGTTCACCTGGACAGCCGCGACGCCATCAATCTGTTCGAGCAGCGGCTTGAGGTCGTCCTCCACCTGGCGCCGTGTCACGTCGCTCGGCTGCGTCGACCCGACGGCGAACACCATGATGGGGAGCGCCGCGACGTCGAAGCGCTCGATCGTCGGGTCCTCGATCTGCTGGGGCAGCCGGTCGCGAATGGCGGCCACCTTCTCACGCACCTCGGCGGTGGCGGCCTGGGGGTCGACTTCGAGGCGCAGCTCGATGCCGACCCGGGCGAAGCCCTCGGTCGAGGTGGAGATGACGCGCTTGACGCCGTTGATCCCCGCGACCGCGTCCTCGATCGGTTTGGTGACCAGGGTCTCGACTTCCTCGGGCGCGGCGCCAGGGTAGATGACCGAGACGTTGACGAAGGGGAAGTTGACCTCCGGGAAGAGGTCGATCCCGAGGCGTGTCATGGACACGATGCCCAGCACCATGAAGCTGGCGATGACCATCGTGGCGAACACGGGGCGCTTGATGGATGTATCAGAAATCCACATGACCTTCGACTCGCACTGATCTCGCGACGGTGATTCGGGGGCCTATCGGGCGGCGACCGGACGGACTTTCGCCCCGGGCGCCAGCTGGCGACGGGCATCGACCACGAGGGTGTCGCCGGCCCGCACGCCCTTCAGAACCTGGACCCGCATGCCATCGGACAGTCCTTCGGTGACGGCGACCGCGGTGACGGCGCCGTCCTGCACCCTCAGCGCCACGCGCTGGCCATCTCGAGTGGCGATGGCCTCACGCGGCACCAGCACGGCCCCCGTCTCGCTGGACTCCACAATCCGGGCCGTGGCGTACATCCCCGACAAGAGACCTCGCCCGTCGTTGGGGACGCGCACCTCGATGCGGAAGTGGCGGTTGCGCTCGTCGACCTCGGGGGCGATGGCCGCAAGGTCGCCCTCGAACGACTCGCCTGGCCTGGCCTGTACCTCCACGCGCGCCTTCATACCCACGCGAAGCCGGCCCGCCTGCATCTCGGAGACGCCGGCCTCGAGCTTCAGCTGCCGCAGATCCGCGACCACGACGACCGGCCTGTCGCCCGGAATAGCACCCGCGTCGTAGTTGCGTTCGACGATGAAGCCGGTGACCGGCGCGGTGACGGTCGCATCGCGTTGCACTTCGCGCGCGCGGCGCAACGACGCCTCCGTCTGGGCGAGATTGGCCGTCGCCAGATCGCGCTGGGCCGCTGAGGCGCGGTGCGCCGTCTCGGCCCCATCCAGACGCTGTCGGGGCAAGGCGCCCTTCTCGAAGAGCACCCGGGCGCGGTCGCGCTCCAGCACGGCATTGGCGAGCGATGCCTCGGCGCTCTCGAGGGCCGCCTTCGCCACCGCCACGGCCGCCGCCGCGGCATCGGCCTGGGCGTCGATCTCACGACGATCGACCGTCGCAATCACCTGGCCCTCGCGGACCGCGTCGCCGATGTCCACCAGCACGCGGTCCAGGGAGCCCGGCAGCCGCGGTTTCACGGGCACGCGACTGCGCGGCGCGAGGGTGCCGGAAATTTCCAGGGCCGCTTCGATGTCGCCCACGGTGGCGGTCACGACCGGCACGTCGACAGGGAGGATCTCGGCGGCGCCGGGTGTGGCCTGGACCGTGGCTTCGGGCGACTGGCACCCGGCGACGATGATGGCGAGGGTGAGGATGAAGGCCGGGACGATGACGTTACGGTTCATTGACGGGAACTCCGACGGGCACTGACGCACCAGGATTTTCGACAAAGCACTCGCGGGGGTTGAACGTGATGGCACAGCCGGACTTGAGGCCGGCAACGACCGACTCGAGCACGTCGCGGGCCAGCTGGTCGGCGTCTTCGCCGGGTGCCAGTCGCTGGCACAAGCCGAGCACCGAGGGCCCGACCAGGGCGCCCCAGAGCACGTGCATGGCCGCACAGGGGTTGACCGTCGGCGGCAACTGGCCGGCGTCCACCGCCCGCTGCAGGCCTTCCGTGGCGTCGCCCAGCATCGCTTTCAGGATCTCGAACCCTTCCCACGCCTGGGTGATTTTCGGGACCGACCGATCGACGAACAAGAGCTCGAAATACGCGGGTTGTTCCTTGGAGAATTCGTAAAAGGCCCACCAGCCGGCGCGGACCTGATCGAGAGGGGATCCGTCGCGGCGAGCCGATTTCACTTTCTCGTCGAGCAGGCGGAACCCGTCCTCGGCCAGGGCCAGGTAGATGTCGTCCTTGCCTGCAAAGTAGCTGTAGATGGCGGCGGGGCTGTACTCGATGCGCTCGGCGATCTTGCGGATGGAGACGTTACGATAGCCTTCGATGGCGAACAGGTCCCTCGCGGCGTCGAGGATGGACTGCCGCACGGCTTGCTTCTCGCGGTCCTGGCGTTCCTTGATACCCATGATTCGAAGTTAACAGTGTTCAGGGACCTAACGCTATTGGACGGATACATCCGTAGACAGGTTCCAAGGGGTCAGAGTCACGCTGTCAGGTGGTCGAAATGACCGTTCGGGCATCTGCCGGAAATCGGGCGGCGGGCCTCGCCCTGGCGGTCGCCGTCGTCGCGTGGGCGGCGGGTCTGGCTCTGGCGCCCTACGTCGCTCGGCTTTCTCGTGTGGCCGGGGGGCTGCTGTACGCCGTTGGTTCGCTCATCTGCCACCAGCAGCCGGAGCGGTCGTTCTACCTGGCGGGCGCTCAGCTGCCCGTGTGCGCGCGTTGCGAGGGGCTTTACCTTGGAGCCGCCGCGGGCGTGCTGGTCTGGACGCTCGTGGGAAGGCGTCGGCAGCAGGCGTGGCCACGCCCCCGGGCGCTGATGCTGCTGACGGCCGCGGCCCTGCCGACCGCCTTGACGGTGGCTGCGGCGATGGCGGGCGTGGGGGACCCGCCCAATGCCTGGCGCTTCGCCTTCGCCATGCCTCTCGGCCTCGCCGGTGGTCTGGTGGTCGGCGCCGTGGTCTCGGAACACCTGAAGTAAACTTCTCGGTCGTGCCTCCCGTTGTCGTCTGGATGGCCTCGTGGCTCGTGCCCGGGGCTGGACACCTCCTGTTGCGCCGCCCGCAAAAAGGCCTGGTCTTCCTCCTGGCCCTTCCCGTGATGTTCGCCATCGGCCTCGCGCTCGATGGCCGCCTGTTCCCCTTCGAGTTCTCGCAACCGCTGGTCGGTCTCGCCGCGCTGGCCAACCTCGGCATGGGCCTGCCGTACGTGATTGCCTCGGCCCTGGGGCTCGGCAAGGGTGTCGTGACGGCCGTGGCCTACGAGTACGGCAACGCCTTCCTGATCGTCTCGGGCCTGCTGAACATGCTCGTGGCGCTGGACGCCTATGATGTCCGGCTGGGGATGAAGTGAGCCGACCATGACCACGCACTTCGGATTGATGGCGCTCTTTTCATTTTTCGTGGCGCTGGTCTTCGCGGTCATCGGGCGCGACGTGCCGCGTGACCAGCTGGTGCTGGGCCTGAAGTTCTTCGGCGGCTTCATCGGCGCCGGCATCGTGCTGGGCTGGCTGATGTACCCGCTGCCGTTCTGAGCCTCGCGCACGCTCGGGCATGCCCATCACGCTCTGGGGTCCCGTCGCGGCCTACATGGCCGCCATTTTCGCCCTCTCCTCGCAAGCGACGCTGCCCGGCTCGTCGCTGACGCCCGACTGGACGCAGCACGGCGTCGCGTACGCCGGGCTGGCCCTCGTCACGCTTCGCGCCATGGCTGGCGGGCGATGGTCCGGTGTGAGCCCTCGCGCGTTGTGGCTGGCCTGGGTCATCGCGGCCGTCTACGGCCTGACGGATGAATGGCACCAGTCCTTCGTGCCGGGCCGGATGGCGGACGTGCGGGATGTGATCGCCGATTCCGCCGGTGCCGCGCTGGGACTGGCTGCCGCGTGGGCGTGGAGTATCATCAAACGTCCATCATGACCTTTGACAACCTGCTGCTCGAGCGCGACGGCGCCGTCGCCATCCTCACGTTCAATCGCCCGAAGGTCCTGAACGCCCTCAACGCCGCCACGCTCGGCGAACTCGAGGCCGCCCTGCACGCGCTGAAGTCGGACGACGACGTGCGGGCGGTGGTGCTGACCGGGGCGGGCGAGAAGGCATTTGTCGCGGGCGCGGACATCAACGAGCTGGCGGTGCTCACGCCGGTGCAGGGCAAGGAGCACGCCCGTCACGGTCAGCGCGTGTTCGATCTCATCGAACATCTGGGCAAGCCGGTCATCGCCGCCATCAACGGATTTGCCCTGGGCGGTGGTTGCGAGCTGGCCATGGCGTGCACGCTGCGTGTGGCCGCCGACACCGCGCGGCTCGGCCAGCCGGAGATCAACCTGGGCATCATCCCCGGTTACGCGGGC
The DNA here is from genome assembly GCA_036795065.1 of Vicinamibacterales bacterium. Lineage (GTDB taxonomy): Bacteria > Acidobacteriota > Vicinamibacteria > Vicinamibacterales > UBA2999 > VFZN01. The sequence goes on along the minus strand of DAIRFN010000200.1, from coordinate 2,088 downwards.
AGCCAGCGACTGCCACGACTGGTCGGGAAGGGGCGCGCCCTCGAGATCCTGCTCACTGGCGACATGATCAGCGCCCAGCGCGCTTACGAAATCGGCCTGGTGAACCAGGTGGTACCCGCGGCCGACCTGGTGGCGGCGGCGAAGAAGCTCGCCGAGACCCTGGCCGGCAAGGCACCCATCGCGACACGCTACATCCTCGAGGCGGTGAACCACGGACTCGACATGCCGCTCGGCCAGGGCCAGTTCCTCGAAACCGCGCTGTTCGGCGCCATAGCCTCCACTGAAGACACCAGGGAAGGGACGACCGCGTTCCTGGAGAAGCGGAAGGCGACCTGGAAGGGACGCTAACGTGCGCGTTGCGATCGTGGTCGCGCGCTTCAACGATTTCGTGACCGAACGGCTTCTGGCGGGCGCGCGGACCGCGCTGGCCGACGCGGGTCTCTCGGACACCGACGTCGAGGTGCTGTGGGTCCCGGGCGCCTTCGAGATTCCGCTGGCCGCGGAAGCCGTGGCCGCAACCGGTCGGGTGTCGGCGGTCGTGTGCCTGGGGTGCCTCATCAAGGGCGCCACGCCGCACTTCGAGTACATCTCGTCAGCGTGTGCGCATGGCATCATGGCCGCGGCATCGAAGACCCGCGTTCCGATGGCGTTCGGCGTGCTCACCACCAACTCGGCGGAGGAAGCGCTCGAGCGGGCTGTCGAGGGGCCCGGGAACAAGGGCCAGGAAGCCGCGGACGCGGCCCTGGAGATGGCTCGCCTGCTGGCCGCGACCGTGGGAGCCGGACGGTGAGCGATAGTTCCGAGCGATGGGCCGGGCGCCGGCAGGCGCGTGCGGCGGCCCTGCAGGCGCTCTATCAGTGCGAGGTCGGCGGCCTGACGTTGACCGAGGCGCTCGGCGTACTCGATCGCGTGGGGGAGCCCGAGGCCCCCTCGCTCGGCGAGTCGGACCGGGCCTTTGCCAGTTTGCTGGCGAAGGGCGTCATGGAGAACCGGGCCGCGCTGGACGAGCGGATCGGGACGGCCGCGCGACACTGGCGCGTGGAGCGCATGGCGGCGCTCGATCGCCTGGTGCTGCGCCTGGCCGTGCACGAGTGGCTGGCCCATCCGAAGACGCCGCCGCGGGTGGTGATCAACGAGGCCATCGAGCTGGCCCGGGCGTACAGCGGGGAGGATGCCGCGAAGTTCGTCAACGGCGTGCTCGACGGCGTGTTCCGCGTCCTGAAGGAAGAAGGCAGGGTCGTCGAGTAGCGCCGCTGGCCAAGTGAGGAGAGGGTCCGAGTGTCGAGCAACGAAGAAGCCCAGATCGCGCAACGCCGCGCCAACCTCGACGCGATTGTCGCCCTGGGATGCCCTGCCTATCCCAACCGCTTCGCGACCACTCACACGGTGACCGCGCTGGTGACCGCGCACGGCGAGTCGGACGGCGCCGAGCTCGAGGCCTCGCGCGTCGAGACCGTCACCGCCGGCCGCATCGTGAGCATCCGCAACTTCGGGAAGGCAGCGTTCCTGGTGCTCTCGGACGGGCGCTCGCGCATCCAGGTCTACGTGCGGCAGGATTCGCTCGCAGCGCGCGACTATCAGCTCTCGCGGCTGCTCGACTTCGGCGACCAGATCGGAGTTGCCGGCCGCCTGTTCCGGACCAGGACCCACGAGCTGTCCATCTGGGCCGCGAAGCTCGAGTTCCTCGCCAAGTGCTTCATCCCGCTACCCGAGAAGTGGCACGGCCTGCAGGATGTCGAGATCCGCTACCGGCAGAGGTACCTCGATCTGATCGTGAACCCCGACGTGCGGCGCGTGTTCGAGGTCCGCAGCCGGACGGTGACGGCGATTCGCGACTTCCTGACGAGCCACGACTTCCTCGAGGTCGAGACGCCGATGATGCAGCCCATCCCGGGCGGAGCGCTGGCGCGCCCGTTCGTGACGCATCACAACGCGCTCGACATGAAGCTGTACCTGCGCATCGCGCCGGAGCTCTACCTGAAGCGCCTCACCGTGGGCGGCATCGAGCGGGTGTTCGAGATCAACCGGAATTTCCGGAACGAGGGCATCTCGACCCAGCACAATCCCGAGTTCACGATGCTCGAGTTC
>DAIRFN010000199.1:0-10607 GCA_036795065.1 Vicinamibacterales bacterium | reverse complement strand
TGGGTGTTGGGACTTGGGACTTGGGTCTTGGGACTATGTCGTGGGTCGTGGGTCTATCTGTTGACTTTTCGCTGCCGCTCGACCTGGAGGAGGCGGCGCGTTTCTTCATGATGCGCGTCTTCGAGCACGCGGCGGGCATCGCCCTCCTCCACCACCCGTCCGTCGGCCAGGATGACCACGCGCGTCGCGAAGTCGCGGACGAAGTCGTCGTCGTGCGAAGTGAGCAGCAGTGTGCGGCCGCTGGCGGCCAGCGCCTTCAGCGCGTCGCCCAGATCGTTCCGCCGGGCCGGGTCCAGCGAGGCCGTGGGCTCGTCCAGCAGCAACAGCGGCGGATCCACCGCCAGGGCGCGGGCGATGGCCACGCGCTGGGCTTCCCCGCCCGACAGCTCGCGCGGCAGCGCACCGGCTCGGTGGCCCACGCCCAGGTCGTCCAGGAGCGCCTGTGCCCGTGTCTCGGCCTGTGCGCGTGTCAGGTGCTGCACGTGCACGGGCGCCAGGCACACGTTCTCCATCGCGGTGAGGTGCTCGAACAGGTAGTGGAACTGGAAGACCATGCCGGCCTTGGGCACCGTGATCTCCCAGGCGTCGGCGCGCTCGAGCCCGGCCAGGACGCGCAGGATGGTGGTCTTGCCCGAGCCCGACAGGCCCATCAGGGCCACGACCTCGCCGGGGGCGGCATCGAGGTCGATGCCCGCCAGGATCGGCCGGTCGCCGCGCCACAGCCGGAGCCCGCGCACGCGGAGCGTGGCGCTCACGACGTGGCCACCTTCCAGCGATCCTCCAGCTTCCGCGCCAGGTGCGACAGCGGCAGTGACATGGCCAGGTAGAGCACCGCGCACAGGATGCCCGGCAGGAGCCAGCTGCCGATGTTGGTCGCGAAGATCTGCGTCTGCTTGGTCAGCTCGACGACCGTGAGCACCGACACGAGCGACGAGTCCTTCAGCAGCGCGACGAAGTCGTTGGTCATCGGCGCCAGGGCGAGCCGGAAGGCCTGCGGGGCCCGCACCAGCCTCAACGTCTGCACCCGCGTGAGCCCGAGGATGCGCGCGGCCTCCAGCTGCCCGCGCGGCACGGCCTCGAGGGCGCTTCGGTAGATCTCGCTCTCGTAGGCCGCGTAGTTCAATCCCAGCCCGAGCAGCGCCGCGATGAACGCCGGCAGCCGCACCACGTCCGCCAGCCCGTAGTAGATGACGAAGAGCTGCAGCAGCACGGGGGTGCCGCGCATCACCTCCACGTACACGGTGAGCGCCGCGCGGGTCACCGGGTCGCCGTACACGCGGCCCGTCGCAATGGCCACGCCGAGGACGACGGCCAGGAGCATGGCCGCGCAGGACAGCACCAGGGTGAGCGCCGCGGCCTTCAGCAGCGACGGCAGGTAGCGAGGCAGCGCCTCCCACGCGCGCGCGACGCTGCCCAGTGGGGCGCTGGCGGGAGCGCTCGACGGGCCCGTGCCGTTCGAGGCCAGCACCCGGCCATAGAGCGCGGATTGATCGTCGTTCCAGCAGTCCCACTTGCGGAAGATGCGCTCGAGAGTGCCGTCGCGCATGGCGGCACGGAGGATCTCGTCCACCTGGTCGCGCAGTGCCGCCTGCTCGGGGCTGGCGATGATGATGTAGTGCCCCACCGCCACGGCATCGGCGTGCGTGACCAGGCCCGCGTTGCGGCGCATCGCGCGCTCGGCCAGGACGTGGTCGAGCAGCACGGCGTCTACCCGCCCCAGCAGCAGGTCCGAATACGGGTGCACGTCGTCGTCGTACGAGACGGCGGTGACGCCGTGATCGCGCTCGGCCTGCAGCAGGATGTCGTAGGCCATCGTCCCGCCCAGGGTGGCCACGCGCCGACCGCGGAGATCGGCCAGCGACGTGAAGCGATCGCGATCGCCCTCGCGCACGGTGATCACCTCGCGAAACTCGTAGTACGGGACGCTGGCCGCCACCGAGGCGCGCCGGCCCGGGGAGTCTTCGATACCACTGAGGCCGATATCGAAGTCGCCGCGACGGGCCGACTGATCGAGCGAGGAATAGGCGATCTGGACGAACTCAGCGGGGCGGCCCAGCTCCGAGGCGATGTGCTCGGCAATCTCGACATCGAAGCCCAGCATCCGGGCCGGGTCGGTCGGATCGGCCTCGACGAACGGGGCGCCGCCCTCCGAATCACCGCCCCACCGGAGCGGTGGTTGCGCGAGCGCGGATGTGGCGGTGAGCGCCAGGAGCCAGGGGACGATCGCGAGGCGAATCAAGGCCGACAGTATAGGGTCAGACCAGGGCCTCGCGATCGCGCACGCCCAGCAGGTAGAGGATCCCGTCCAGCCCCATGGTCGAAATGGACTGCCGCGCGCTCTGCCGCACCAGCGGTTTCGCGCGGAACGCGATGCCGAGACCTGCCTGCCGCAGCATCGGCAGGTCGTTGGCCCCGTCGCCCACCGCGATGACCTGCTCCATGCTCAAACCCTCGGCCCGGGCAATCTCGGTGAGGTAGTGCGCCTTGCGCGCGCCGTCCACGATCTCGCCGCGGACCTCGCCCGTCACCGTCCCCTCGGCGATGTCCAGCTCGTTGGCGTGCAGGTAGTCGATGCCGAGCCGGCCCTGCAGCTCGCGCCCCACGAACGTGAACCCGCCCGAGAGAATGGCGGTCTTGTACCCGAGCCGCCGGAGCGTGGACGTGAGGCGCTCGGCGCCATCCATCAGCGGCACCGTCGCCACCACCTGCTGCAGCGCCGACGCCGGCAGCCCCTTCAGCAGCGAGACGCGCTTGCGGAAACTCGCCTGGAAATCCAGCTCGCCGCGCATGGCCGACTCGGTGATGGCCTGCACCTGCTCGCCCACGCCGGCCAGCTTCGCCAGCTCGTCGATCACCTCGGCATTGATGAGCGTCGAGTCCATGTCGAACGCCACCAGCCGCCGATTGCGTCGATAGACGTTGTCGTGCTGGAACGCGATGTCGACGTCGTGCTGGTGGGTCAGCTCCAGCAGCGCCGCCCGCATCTCGTCCTCGCTCCCCAGGTCGCCCGAGGCGGCCAGCTCAACGCAGACGCGCCCGCCGACGGCGGCGTCGAGCGCGGTGCGCCCCGACAACCGGTCGATGCGGTCGATGTTGAGGCCCGCCTTCAGGACGATGGCGCTCACCTCGGCCAGGTGCGCCGCCGTGAGCGCCGGCCCCAGCACGCTGACCAGATACCGCCCCTTCCCCTGGGCGCCCACCCACGACTCGTACTCCTCGCCGGTGATGGCGCTGAACCGGATCTGCACGCCCAGCTGGTGCGCCTCGAGCAGCAGCTCGGTGAGCAGCGACGAGGACTTCATCTCGTCAGTGAGCTCCACCAGGATGCCGAGGGCCAGGGCGTCGTGGATGACGGCCTGGCCGATGTCCAGGATGCGCGCGCCCGATCGGGCGAGGATGCTGGCCAGTGCATGCGTGACGCCAGGGGCGTCGTGGCCGGTGATGTCGATGTGGAGGACGCGGGACTGCGGCAGCGTGGGCATGCGAACGGGAAATTATCTCCCATCCGCGATCCCGGGCCAGCGCGTCCTATGGTTGAACGACCCGCGCGCCGGTGAGGAAGCGCCGGTAGCGCACGTACTCGGTCACCGTCCGCAGGCGCGGCTGGCCCGATCCGCGCGTGACGCGCAACTGGGTGGACGACACGGGCAGCACCAGCGTCTCGTCCGGGTCGGTGAATGTGATGGCCTTGAAGCGGATGGAGGTGTCCATGCGCTCCACCGTGAAATGGCTGTTCCCGTTGGTACGCCGCGCGATGCGTCTCGGCAGGGGCACCTCGACCAGCCCTGACAGGCCCTGGTCGAGCCGCAGCACTTCGTGCGTATCGGGATCCAGCCAGAGGCGCCCGCGCACGCCCCCTTCCACCTCGTAACTGATGCAGTCGTCCTTGCCCTCGACCTCGCTGACCTCGACGCTGGTCGGCGTCGTGATGCGGTAGTTCACGACCAGCACGGTCCGCCCGTCGAGCTTCTCGGGCCGGGCCAGCGAGAAGACGTAGTCGCGGCGCTGTTCAGGCAACAGCATCGACAGCGGCTGGGTCTCGGACGCCTGCTGCTCGGGCGCGGTGCAGTTGTCGTGGTCGTTCTTGCGCGGCTGGTGGCCGTTCACCTTCAGCAACTGCCGCAGGGTCTTCGCCTCGGGAGGGAGGGCCGTGTCGAGCAGCGGGTCCCACGAGAGCCGCAACTCCGATTCCACGACCCGGGCGAAGCCGTCTGCCGTCAGGCCCGTGCCGAGCGGCTGCAGGCGCACGGTCTCGAGGCACACCAGGCTCTGCGCGCGCGCGAAGTACTCGATCACCTTCTCGCCGGCGCGCTCCAGGATGGTGGCAAGGTCCACCGCCCCCTCGCGCGACTGGGCACCTGCGGCGGCCACGCCCGTGCCCACCAGCACCGCCACGATCGGTACGACGCGCGCAACCCCTCGACGCATCGGGCGGATTATAGCCGCGCGATCGGCGCGCGCAACTGTCTTTCCGCGGGCGCTTCCGCATGAGATGGCCGTCCGCGGGGTTTGTATCCAGATGTCACGTGCAGGTTCGCGGAAGCGGGGAAATGGGTGGATAATCCGCCCATGCCAAAGACCCAGCTTGCCGCTTCGCGACGCGCGTTCCTGACGACCACCGGGGCGGCCGCGGCCTCGCTGTGGATTCCTCGACCGGTGACGGGCTACTCCGCCGCTGAGATGCGCGCGGTGACCCCCGCGGATGTCGGCATCTCGAAGTGGGAGATCGACACCCCGGCGCTCTGCGTGGACCTGGACCGCCTCGAGCGGAACATCGCGAAGATGCAGGCGACGCTGAAGAAGAACGGCATTGCCGCGCGGCCGCACGCCAAGACGCACAAGTCCGCCGACATCGCGCGGCTCCAGCTCGGAGCGGGGGCCATCGGTATCTGCACGGCGAAGCTGGGCGAGGCGGAAGCCTTGTTCGCTGCCGGTATCGAGCCCATCTGCATGACCACCAGCAACCTGTCGCCGCGCAAGATCCGGCGCGCCATGCAACTGCGCAAGCAGAACCCGCGCTTCATCCAGGCGGTGGACGATGAGCAGAACGCGCGCGACCTGTCGGCCGCGGCGCGCGAGGCCGGCGTCACGGCCGATGTCGTCGTGGACGTGGCCGTCGGCACGCGCAGCGGCATCCCGCCGGGCGACGGCGCCGTGGCGCTGGCGAAGCTGGTGGACACGCTGCCGAACCTGAAGCTGCGCGGCCTGCTGTCCTATGACGGCGGCGCGCAGCACGTCACCGGCTTTGCCGCGCGGAAGGAGCGCGCGCTGAAGGGCCTCGAGGGCAACGCCGAGACGCGCGAGCGGATGAAGCGCGACGGCCTCAGCACCGAGATCTTCAGCGGCGGCGGCACGGGCACCTACAGCGTGCAGCACCTCACGCCGGGCTTCACCGACGTGCAGGTGGGCAGCTACGTCTTCATGGACATGCAGTACCTGGCCATCGGCAGCGAGAATGGCGACGCGGTCTACAACGACTTCGAGCCGTCGCTCACCGTGGTGGCCACGGTGTTGAACAACCGGTTCCCCGGTCGGCTCACCACCGACGCCGGTGCCAAGGCGCTCACCCTGAACGTGCCGCGCCCGGGCGTGGTCGGCGAGCCGGGCATGGAGTACAACCCGGGCTCGGACGAATTCGGGGTCATCACGTTCACCGAGGCGCGGCGCACCTACAAGATGGGCGACCGCATCGAGATGATCGTGCCGCACTGCGACCCGGTGGTGAACCTCTACGACCAGATGTACGGCATCCGGGGCGACAAGGTCGAGACGGTGTGGCCCGTCACGGCCCGAGGCAAGTCGCAGTAGCCTTCGCGTCGTCGGAGGCGAAGAGCACGGGAATCCGGCTGCGCCGCCGCGCACCCCTCCAGTTCGCGCCTGATTCCGACCGCCCCCGCTGGCAGGGCTGATGCATCAGCCTCGAGCGGAGGCGGTCTCATGGCTCGACTCATCACCACCCTGCTCGCGCTGGCCCTGGCGGCTGTGCCCGGGATTGCCACCGCGCAGACGTTCGATGGGGGCGTGAAGGGCGGCGGATCCTTCGCCGACGTCCCGAAGCTTGCAGCGGACCTCGAGGATGCCGGGGCCACCGATCTCGAGTGGCGCTGGGGCCGGGTCCTGGGCGGCTTCATCGCCATCGGCCTGACGGACAACCTGGCCTTCCAACCGGAGCTCCTATGGACTCAGAAAGGGCTCAAGGGCCAGGATCCGCTTCTGGACACCGAGCTCAGGCTCGAGCTGGATTACTTCCAGATCCCGCTGCTCGCCCGGTTCGGGCCCGAAGACGGCCGGGGCTTCCACGTGCTCGCGGGCCCGTCCATCAACTTCCTGAGCGAGGCGCACGCCTACGAGGTGGGCGTCTTCAGCGGCGACGAGGACATCAAGGACGAAACCGAGGCCGTCGACATCGGCCTGGTGATCGGCCTCGGCTACTACGGCCGCCTGTTGCTGGTCGAAGGCCGCTTCGAGGAAGGCCTGAGGAACGTGCCGAAGGTCCAGGAGGGCGACGAGGTCTACCGCAATCGGGCGTTCATGATCCTGGGCGGCATCCGGTTCGGTCGGTAGGCTCGCGCGATCCTGCCCACAGATGGAAGGAGGCGGCCCATGCGGACGATTCTCCTCGCGGCCGCGATCGTCGTCGTGACATCGATGCCTCGCCTTGCGCAGGCGCAATCGTTGGAGATTGGCGTCAAGGGTGGTGTGACCTTCGCAACCCAGACGGGCGGGACGCAGGAGATCGGGTTCGGCGTGACCGAGCGCATCCTGTACGATGCCAGTCTGGCCATCGGCGGAGCGTTTGCGTTCGGGCTGACAGAGCGCGTGGCCTTCCAGCCCGAGGTGCTGTTCGTCCAGAAGGCGCACGAGACGCAGCTGCGCGGCAGCTCCCCGGACGATCCGTTCCCCCTCGATGTCGATGGCCGCGTCAGGCAGAACTACCTCGAACTCCCGATGCTGCTGCGGCTGGCGATGGGCGCCCGCGGCATTCAACTGCTGGCTGGCCCATCGGTCAACGTCAGCCTCGATTGCTGGGAGTGCGGCCACGCGGTCGACGTCGGCCTCGCGGTTGGCGCCGGCTTCTACGGCAGCACCTTGACCATGGAAGGGAGGTACGAGGAAGGGCTGAGCGACACCACCAACCTGTTCCGGGGGAACGGCGGATCCCGGCGTAATCGGGCGTTCCTGATCCTGTTCGGCGTCCGGCGCCGCTGATCGGCCGTGGGCTACCTGACGCGCTCCCAGTAGAGCGTCTGCGTCACGCGCTCGCCGTTCCTGAGTGACAGCGTGAGGCCGTTGCCGTCGGCCGAGAACGCGAAGTGGCGCACCTGGTTCGAGCCTACCCAGCCGGGGTTGGACGAGCCCGCGACGTGGTGCGTCACCACCCCCTTGCCTTCGTCCACCGTAAAGGGCCCGAAGTATCCCAGGTAGCGGCGATACGCCGCCGCGCGCTCCGCGTCCGTGGCCGGCGGCTGCGCCGCCTTGTTCGACGAGTGCATCAACTGCGCGGACATGTGGCCGGATGGGTCGTAGGTGATGCGGCCCACGTCGTACGCGCCCGGGCGTGCCGGACCGCCGTCGGAATCCAGGATCTGGTAGGTGGTCAGCTGCCAGGTACCGATCAACCGCTCGCGCGCCGTCTCCGCGCGCGGCTGCGCCGTCGGGGCTACCGCGCCGAGGACGAACGCCGTCAACGCCACCGACGCCATGAGGGTTCTCATCCGCATGGCCGGCATTCTACGCCGCTTCCCCGCCGCCGCAATCAGTTCGAGGCGAGCGGGAACGCCAGAAACCTGCCGTGCATGAACGTCACGCCGAACTGCAGGCGGTTGATGTTCTCGAGGAAGCTCGCGTTGTAGTAGTCCTGCCCGCGGTAGTAGCGCACGAAGAGCCCGGCCCCACCCCAGTTGCCAGGCAGGCACGCCGCCTCCACTGACGTCGCCACCGTGTCGACCGAGTCCGCGGCGCCGTAGATGAACTTCAGCGACAGGTCGGCCCAGGCGCGCCCGCACGTGAAGCGCCGAAGGAGCGGGGGGTGCCAGTTGCCCACCACGACATCGCCCCTGATACCAAGGCGCGTGGGGCCGTACAGGGGGCGGAGCGTGTCGGAGATGGAGCCGCCCAGGTAACCGCTCGGGTTGAGCTCGAGGCTCGCGCCCACGCCCCACTCGCGACGCGTGATGGAGCGAATGTCGCCCGGATCGTCACCCCTCGGATAGAGCCGACGATACTGCAGGCCCATGCGGATGTAGTTGGTGGAGAAGCTCCCATCCACCTTGTTGACCGTCTCGGATCCCGGATTCGGAGGCGGCTCGGGGACGCACTCGTCGTCCACGCGGACCTGGGTGGTGAACAGGCAGCCATCCTGCCCGTTCGAGTGGTGGCCGAAGGGAATGGCGCTCACCAGCCACATCTCGATGGGGCCGTTCAGCAGAGCTTCGGGTGCCGTGTCGGGGTCGGCCTTCGACAGGTTCTTGAGCCACGCCAGCTGGACCGTTCCCTTCGGCATGTAGGACGGCGTCCGTACCGGGCTCGAGGTGGTGTCGAACATGCGCAGGCGGACCAGGAACGTCCCGAACACCGAGTAAGCAAACACCCTCGGCTTGCCGGGCTCGAGCACGCGTTGGAGCTGGCGGCTGACGTTGTCGACAATCCGGACGTCTGGTGCCAGCTGCGCCTCGAAGACGAGTTGGCCATCCGAGTGCTGGAACAGATAGCTGCCGTCCGAATCGAGCGACACCTTCTCGTCCGCGAGAAACGTGAACGACCCTACCCGGGGGAACGAGCCTTCGTCCTGGGCGGCGGCGGGTGCCGGAGCCAGGACGAGCGCGGCGTACAGCGCGACGATCATGCGTGTCGTCATGGCGTTAGGCCTCGATGATCTTGCGGGCCAGTTCGTTGTTGAACTGTCCCTTGACCCGGATGGGCGCATTGCGCGGGTGCAGGGAGAACGTGTAGTTGAACTGCTGGTCGAGGTCGTTCCGGAGCCGATTCAGGCGGCTGTTCGTGGCCTCGAAGTCGCTGGCGTTTGCGATCTCGCAGATGAACGAGTCCGAGAGCAGGTGGCAGCGCCGGCGCTCGTCTCCGTTGGGCTTCAGGTCGAACTTCTCCAGGATCTTCTGGAGCACCTCCTCCACGGGATGCGTGCCTGGCACCAGGTCGTACGAGAACTCGGCGTACATGGGTCCCCCTCCTTGATTGGGCTGGGGGGGCCGGCCACCTCGTTGGTGCGCGACGAACGCCGGACGTTACAGCGCGGCGGTTGTCTTCTCAGACGGCCGCGACCCGGGAGTTTCGCGGAAGGAGGCCTCAGCGGCCGATGGCGAGACCGATATACACCGCCACCATGTCGGTCCGTGAATGGCTGATGTCGAAGAACGCCTGGTCGCCCACGACGCGGATGGCGCCCTCCCTCAGGTAGTTGGCTTCGCCACCGGCGAGATACCGCACCGACAGGTCGAGCCTGAACCTGTCCGGCGGAGGGCCGAAGCCGATCTGAACGCCAGCGCCTCCGCCGAGGTTCCAGGTGAAGTCGTCCAGGTTCGTGGACCCGAGATTCGAGCAGCCGGTCACATCGCAGTCGATGCTCTCCTCGATGGACGTCTTCGTCGCGATATAGGCAAAACCGAGGAGGCCGTCGACGTAGGGCCGCAGGCGGCCCTCGCGGCGCTGGGCGCGCAGGCGGCCATGCATCAGGAACATCGTGTTCTGGGTGTTGACCGTCACCACGATGTCGGGGATCGTCGGGCTGAGGGGGGCCTTCCGGCTCGTGTCGCCGTACCAGAGATAGGCCGCCTCGCCGCCGATGCTGAAAACGCTGTGAGCCAAACCGACGTCCAGGTGCCCCGAGAATCCCCCGGCGACGTCTACGTTCTCGGAAAAATCGCCGACGGGCAGACCAATCAGCATCCCAAAGCCACCCTGGGCTATGGCTTTTCCCCCACTCTCCGCCGGAGGTGGGCTCGGTTGGGTCTGAGCCGCGGCAGACGCGAGCTGCCCGCGGCCACCGGCGACAGCAAGAGCCGGAACCACGGCCAGGAGCAACACCAAGGGGACGACGACCTGCGTTCTCATGGTCATCACCGAATTATGCAGACGGACCTGACAGCCTTGTCAATCGGCCGACGATTCCGTCGGTCGCCTTGCGACCAGGCCCACGGGAACGTGCGTGATCGTGAACGTCGGATGAAGAGGACGGACGGCCCGGAGTTTGCCTCCGGCCTCGCCCGGAGGGGTGGATGAACAACGGGCAGTCGATTGTGATCAAGGGTGACATTTCCGGAAGCGAGGACCTGGTGATTGCCGGCCGGGTGGAAGGTAGCATCACACTGGACGGCCGGGCACTGACGCTGGCCGCGGGCGCCCAGGTGCTGGGCACCATTTCCGCGGCGACGGTGACGGTGTCGGGAACCGTCGAAGGCAGCATCGAAGCCACCGAGCGGCTGGAGGTCAAGGACACCGCGGTCATCACGGGGGATTTGAGCACTCCCGCGCTGGTGGTGGCCGATGGCGCGCACCTGAAGGCGACGGTCGACATGCCCGCGCGCGGGGCGCACCTGGTCGGCGCCGCCTGAGGCGCGCGCGATGCGAATCAGTTGGCCATCGCGCGCTGG
>DAIRFN010000198.1:0-10653 GCA_036795065.1 Vicinamibacterales bacterium | reverse complement strand
GGATGGCCACCACCACGATGCGCGTGAACGAGGTGACCAGCGACGGAATGGTGTTGCCCATGGCCTGGAACATCGACGCCGTGACGAAGATGAGGCCCGAGGCAACGAAGTTCCAGGACGAGATGCGCAGGTATTCGTCCCCGACGGCGATGACGGCGGGGTCGTCCGAGAAGATGCCGATGAGCGCGGCCGGCGCGATGTGTGCCAGCAACGCGAACAGCGCCATGCCGGTCGTGGCGATGAGCGCGGCGGCCTTGAAGGTCGCGCGCACGCGCTCGGGATGCCGCGCGCCGAAGTTCTGTCCAGCCACCGGCGCCACCGCGAAGCCCAGCGCGACGATGGGCAGGAAGCCCGACTGCATGATGCGCAGGCCGATACCGAACCCGGCCTGCGCCGGGGCGCCGAAGGGGCGGATCACCGTGTAGACCACGGCCAGGTAGATGGCCATCAGCGCGAACTCGGCGCCGGCGGGGAGGCCAATCTTCAACATCTCGGCCCACATCCGCACGTTGGGCCGTCGCCAGTCGGCGACCGAGAACGACAGGTCGGCCGAAGCGCCGACGAAATACGTCGACAGCCAGACGACGCCGATGAGGATGGCGATGAACGACGCCAGCGCGGCACCTGCCACGCCCATCGCGTAGCCCGTGCCCCATCCGAAGATGAGGATGGGGGCCAGCACGATGTTGATGATGACCGACGCCGTCTGTACGACCATGCCGGGCTTGAAGTTGCCGGTCCCGCGCAGCGCCGCGCCCATGGCCACCAGCGCGAACTGCAGCGCCATGGCCGGCACCATCCAGGCCAGGTACTCCACCGCCAGTCGCGTGGTGCCCTCGTCCGCGCTCATGGCGCGGGCGTAGACCCCGCTCGACGCCAGCGTCGCGACCAGGAAGATGACGCCCGCGACGAGGGACAGTGCCTGCGCCTGGTTGAACACCGCGTTGGCGCGCGCCTGATCCCTGCGGCCGGCCGCGTGTGACACCAGGGTCGTCGTGCCGACTCCGAGCATCTGGGTGGCGGCCAGTACAAGAAACATCAGGTTGCCGCTGATGGCCACCGCGGCCACGGCGTCGGTGCCGAGACGTCCCACCCAGTAGAGGTCCACCAGCACGTAGAGCGTCTGGAAGACCATGCTCACCAGCATGAAGCTGGTGGTCCTGAGCAGATGAGTGGTGACCGACCCTGTCGTGAGGTCCTGCATCCGGGGCGCCCACGCGGGTGGGCGCTCGAACTATATCAGGACCGGCTCAATGGACACCGAGATCGGATCGCAGGCCGTCACGCCGAAGGCGTTCAGGATCTCCTCCTGCCGGAACGTGAAGATGCCTTGCAGGTCGCGCCGGACGAAGAGGGCATGCACGAGCGCGCCGCCGAGCGGACGATAGCGGACGGTGTCTTCCACCAGGCTCCCGCCCGCGACGGGCGTGAACGTGTGCGTGTGGTGCCACAAGCGGTAAGGGCCCCGGAGCTGCCGGTCCACGAACCGGTGGGGAGGCTGCCACTCGGCGATTTCCGTCTGCCAGCGGATGGAGATGCCGTGCACGCGAATCCGGTAGTCGATGAGGGCCCCTGCGCGCATGGGGATGGGCCGTGGCGTCAGAATCGAGAAGTCCAGCCACGGCGGCGTCAACCGCTGCAGGTTGCCGGCATCGGCAAAGAAGCGGAACGTGGTCTCGAGATCCCGCGCCACGAAGAGCCGGGTCTGGAGCTGGTAGTCGCGTGGCATGCCACCGTTATGACGCTCGGGCGCGAGCGCACGTGGCAGAAAGCGGAAAACGGCACGGAAACAGCCGATAATGGGCCCATATGCGTCCCATTACCGAAATTGCTGACCACCTCGGCCTGTCGGCAGACCTCCTGGAGCCCTATGGACGGTACACCGCCAAGATTCGTCTCGAGGCGCTGGACCGATATCCCGAGCGGCGCGGCAAGCTGATCCTGGTCACGGCCATCACGCCCACGACCAGCGGCGAGGGCAAGACCGTCAACACCATCGGCCTCACGCAGGGCCTGGTCAAGCGGGGGCACAAGGCCGTGGCGGCGCTCCGCGAGCCCTCGCTCGGTCCGGTGTTTGGCCAGAAGGGCGGCGCGACCGGAGGGGGCCGGGCATCGGTCGAGCCCATCGACAAGATCAACCTGCACTTCAACGGCGACTTCCACGCCATCACCGCGGCGCACAACCTGCTGGCGGCGCTGCTCGACGCGCACCTGCATTTCGGTAACGAGTCGAAGCTCGACCCGCGCGAGATCCTCTGGCCTCGCGCGATGGACATGAGCGACCGGGCCCTGCGCCGTATCGTCACGGGCCTCGGCGGCCGCGACGGCGGGCCCGCGCGCGAGACCGGGTTCGTCATCACGGCCGCGTCCGAAATCATGGCCATCCTGGCCCTGTCGGTCAGCCGGGCAGACCTGCGCCGGCGGCTCGGCAGCATCGTCGTGGGGTTCAACACCGATGGACACCCGGTGATTGCCAGTGACCTGAAGGCCGTCGGTCCGATGATGGTGCTGCTCAACGAGGCGCTGATGCCCAACCTCGTGCAGACTACCGAGGGCGTGCCCGCCATCGTGCACTGCGGGCCCTTCGCCAACATCGCCCACGGCACCAGCAGCGTGCTGGCGCAGCGCATCGGCCTGCACCTGGCCGACTACGTCGTCAACGAAACCGGATTTGCCGCCGATCTCGGCGCCGAGAAGTTCTTCGACCTCGTGATGCCCATGTCCGGCCACGTCCCGGCCGCGGCGGTCGTCATCGTGACCCTGAAGGCCCTCCGCGCCCAGGGTGGCGCGCCCGACGGCGCGGTGGAGGGCGGCTTCCCGAATCTCGACCGTCACCTGTCGAACCTGTCGCGATGGGGCGTGCCGGCAGTGGTGGCGTTGAACCGCTTTGCCAACGATAGCGATACGGATCTCCAGAAGGTCCTGAACCACTGCCGTTCGCACGGCGTCGAGGCGGCGCTCTCCGAAGGGTACCTCAAGGGGGGCGACGGCATGACCGATCTGGCGGACCGCGTGGTGGCAGCCGCCTCGGCGAGCGATCCATCCAGGGTGACGCCCATCTACACGGCCGACATGCCCCTCGACGCCAAGATCAGGACGGTGGCGACCACGGTGTACGGTGCCAGCGGGGTCAGCTTCAAGCCCGCGGCGCGGGCGCGTCTCGAACGATTCGCGTCGATGGGCTACAACCGCCTGCCGGTCTGCATCGCCAAGACCCAGTACTCCTTCACCGACGACCCGAAGGTGATGGGGGCGCCCCGGGACTGGACGCTCACCATCAGCGACGTCACGCTCTCGGCGGGCGCCGGCTTCGTGGTCGCGATCGCCGGCAGCATGATGCTGATGCCCGGCCTGGGGAAGGTGCCGCAGGCGCACAAGCTCGACGTCGACGACGCGGGCCACGTGCTGGGGATGGAGTACTGACGCGGCTATAATCGCGGGCTGGGAGCAGGCGTGGAATACCTGATCAAGCAGTATCCCCTCGAGAGCGGCGCGCTGGAGATCCAGTACATCGAGGAGTACTTCGGCGAGTTCCCGCGGCGGAAGACGGCCGCGGAGATCATCAATCGACTGGGCGACCGCGAGTCGCTCATCCTGATGGCCGAGGCACCCCTCCCCGACGACCCCGCGTCGCTCGTGCCGGTGTCCTACAAGGTCGTCCACGAGATCCGCGCCGACGAGTCGGTGTCGAAGCTGCGCGACCTGGTCGAACGACTTCGGGGGCACGTGGAGTTCGACGGCCGCCGCGTGCTCTATTCCTGGATTGGCGCCACCCGCCGCGACTGGCGCGGCCAGGGGCACTTCCGCGCCCTCAGCGAAGAGTCCGAGGCGTGGGCCATCGCCAGCGGCTTCGAGGAGATCGTCGTCAAGACGAAGAACCGCTATCACGACATGCGCGCCGTGCTGGCGCAGCTGCAGTTCAATGTCGTGAAGTTCGAACCGAGCGCCGCCGACAATGCCGAGTCGAAGGTGTATCTCGCCAAGCACCTGCCGGCCGAGATCGTCCGCGATCACCGCAGCCGGCGCACGGTCGTGCACGCCGGCTAGCCGAGGGCCGGGTGGCGCTCGTGCCAGTCGGTCGCCGACTCGAACGCGCCGGCCACCTGCAGCACCAGGTCTTCGCGCCACAAAGGCCCGGTCACCATCAGGGCCATCGGCAGGCCGTCGACGAGGCCGGCCGGCACCACGGCGGCGGGATGTCCCGTCAGGTTCGTCATCGTGACGCTGTCGGATGAGGACGGCGCGAGGAACACATCGATGCTCTCGAACGTCGCGTTCATGCGCGTGGCCAGGAGCGTCCGCACGCGCTGCGCGCGAATGTAATCCACGGCGGGAATGAACCGCGCTGCGCGCAGCTGGTTGGCCCGGCCGTTGGTGCCCTTGTCCGCCAGCTCGTTGATGCCGCCGCTCCTGAGCAGCTCGTCGAACATCGCCCCGGCTTCGGCGTTGAGGATGGCGTAGACGGCCGCGGCCGGGAGATCCGGCAGCGAGATGGGCACGAAGGTTGCGCCCGCCTTGCGATAGACGGCGAGCGCCGCATCCAGGTGCACCTTGCGCAGGGTCCACGCCTGGCGCTCCTCCGCCGAGGCGCCATCCGGGGGCAGATCGAACTCGCGTGTCACGACACCGATGCGCAGGCCTCTCATCTCGCGGCTCCCGTTCCACGAGAACGGCACGGGGGTGACGGTGTCGTCGTGCCCGTCCGGGCCCACGAGCGCCTGAAGGACGAGAGCCGCATCGCCGACCGAACGTGTGATGGGACCCACCTTGTCGAGCGTCCAGCGCAGGGTCATGCACCCCGTGCGAGGCACGCGCCCGTAGGTGGGCCGCAGTCCCACCACGCCGCAGGTCGAGGCCGGCGAGATGATCGACCCGCCCGTCTCGGTGCCCACCGCGAAGCCGACCAGTCCGGCGGCCACGGCCGACGCGGGCCCGGCGGACGAGCCGCTCGCGCCCTTCTCGGGGTTCCACGGATTGCGCGTGCGCGCGCGGAACCACAGGTCGCCCACGGCGAGCTCGCCCGTGGACAGCTTGGCCACGAGCACCGCGCCGGCCTCGCGGAGGCGCGTGACGGCCGTGGCGTCGTAGTCGAACACCTGGGACGCGTAAGGTTGGGCCCCCCAGGTGGTGGGGATCCCTTTCGTCGCGAACAGGTCCTTGATCCCGTACGGGATGCCGTGCAACGGGCCACGGTAACGGCCCCCCGCGATCTCGCGATCTGCGGCTTCGGCCTCGGCCAGCGCCAGGGGTTCGGTGAGCGTGACCACGCAGTGCAGCGTCGGATCGTGGCGCTTCAGGCGCTCGAGGTACATCCGGGTGAGCTCGACCGACGAGACACGGCGCGCGCGCACCAGCGCCGCCAGCGTCGTCACCGGCGCGAACGCCAGATCCTCGAGGCGCGCGGGCCGCGCTAGGGCCGGGGTGGTGAGCTCCGGCAAGTCCACCGTTCCAGCCTGGCTCGACCCGTCGCCGGGCAACGCGCCGCCGCGAGGTCGGAAGCCAAAGGCAGGTTCGGTGTCAGATGGCACCGCGACGCTTCTCAACTGGGTGATGTTCGCGCGATTGCGTTCGACCAGCGTGCGCGCCTGCTCCAGATCGGTCGGGGGCAGCGCGAGGGCGGTGACCTGCTGTGCCACGCCCAGCATGTCGGCGGTCAGCGTCGTCGAATCCGGGGCGGCCGCTGGTTGTGCGATCGCGGCGGCGTTTTCGGCCAGCGTTGGCGCGGCCAGGCCGGCGGCGACCGCACCGGGCAATTGCTTCAGGAATGCGCGGCGTCCCCGCCGCGCGCGATCCGTGGATGGCATGCCCGGGATGATACGTTCAGTCGGCCCTGAGCGCCGCCACCGGATCCACGCGCGTGGCGCGCATGGCGGGAATCCAGCTGGCTGCAAGGCCCACGATCGCCATCACCGCAGCCACCAGCCCATAGGTCGGCCAGTCGAGCGGCCGCACGCCGAACAGCTGCGACTCGAGCGCCCGCGACAACGGGAACGCCGCGGCAAGCCCGAGCGCGAGGCCCAGCATCACCAGCGTGACGCCACGGCGAATGACCATCCCCCTGATGGCGCCGGGTGAGGCGCCCAGCGCCAGCCGAACGCCGAACTCCGTCCACCGCTGCGAGACACTGTAGGCGATGACGCCGTAGACACCGATCGCGGCCAGCAGCAGGGCGACCACCGCGAATGCCAGCAGCGCGGTGGAGGCAATGCGGGGGCGCGCGAGCGACCGACCCACCACGTCGTCGAGCGGCCTCACCTGCGACACGGGTTGATCGGGCGCCATGGCGCGTACGGCGGCCACGGCCGGGCCGGCCAGCGACACCGGGTCGCCCTCCGTCCGCATCACGTAGGTCATCATCGGAATCGTTCGCTGCGCGTTTGGCAGATACACCGTCGCCCGCACTTCGCCATCCAGCGTGGTGAGCCGCACATCCTCGACGACGCCCACGATCTCGACGGTGGTGGGCTTGTCCCATGAGTAGGTGAGCCGCCGGCCCATCGGATTCTCACCGGCCGAGAAGCGGCGGGCGAAGGTCTCGTTCACGACCGCCACGAGCGGGCGCTCGGGCGTGTCCCCGGCCTCGAAATCACGTCCCGCGAGCATCACGATCCCCATGGCCCGAAAGTAGCCCGGCGTCACGGGCCGGATATCGGCCACCGGGCGATCCGCGGCGGACGGTTCGGGTCGATCCGCCATCCAGAACGACGTTGCCGACCCCATCCCCGCCAGCGGCAGGAACACCGTGCCCGCCGCGTGCGTGACACCGGGAATGGCGCGGAGCCGAT
The DNA here is from genome assembly GCA_036795065.1 of Vicinamibacterales bacterium. Taxonomy (GTDB): domain Bacteria; phylum Acidobacteriota; class Vicinamibacteria; order Vicinamibacterales; family UBA2999; genus VFZN01. The sequence goes on along the minus strand of DAIRFN010000198.1, from coordinate 3,868 downwards.
CGACTGCATCCTGGTGGAAACGCGCCACGCGTGGGGCGTCTGCCGGAGAGGCGGCCGACCGGATGACCTGCATCGTGAGCACGCGCGAAGGATCGAAGCCGGGGTCCACGGCCTGCAAGGCCAGCACGCTCCGGACCAGCAGCCCGGCGCCGGCCAGCAATGCGACCGCCAGCGTCACCTCGGTCACGACCAGACCGGCGCGCAGCCGGCCGTGCCCGGACTCGGTGGTGCCTCGCCCTCCGTCCCTGAGCGATGTCACCAGCGACGCGCGGCGGAGCGTCCACAGCGGCGCGAGCCCGCACAGAAGAGCTGTGAGTGCGGTGGCGCCTGCGGCGAAGCCGACGATCGGCCCGTCGAGCGAGACCTCACCCAACAGCGGGACCGGCGCCTGCGCACGGGCCGTCGTGACGATGAGCGTCTGCAGCCATGAGGCGAGCAGCAGTCCGGCCGCCCCTCCGGCCGCGATCAGCACAACCACTTCGGTGAGCAGTTGCTGCGACAGGCGCGCCGTCCCGGCGCCCAGGGCGGAGCGCACGGCCATCTCCCGCGCGCGCGTGGAGGCGCGCGCCAGCAGCAGGTTGGCGAGGTTCGCGCACACGATCATCAGGACGGCTCCCACCGCGCCGAGCAGCACGAGCAGGGCCGGCCTGATGTCGGTGGTGAGTTGCACGCGCAGCGGCACGACGTTCACGCTCCATCCCGCGTTGAAGTCCGGCTGCTCGCGCACCAGGCCCTCGGCCACGCTCTCCAGGTCGGCTTGTGCCTGATCGCGGGACACGCCAGGTGCCAGCAACGCCAGCGCCAGGAAGCCCCGTCCGCGAAACAACCGGTTCGCTGGCGTCAGGACCAGCGGGCGCCAGACGTCGGCGCGCTGCCCGAGGACCTCGAATGTCGAAGGCAGCACGCCGACGACGGTGGTCGGCTGGTCCGAGAGCGTCACCACCTGGCCGAGGATGTCGCTGCGCCGGCCGAACCGGCGCGCCCACAGGCCATCGCTGATGATCGCCACCCGCGACGCCCCCTCCGCGTCCTCGCCGGCAGAGAAGACCCGGCCCGTGACGGGCCGCGCGCCGACCATCGCGAGGAGGTTCGCCGAGACGACCATGGCCTCCAGTTCCTCGGGCTCGCCGCTGCCGGTGAGGTTGACGCGCGTCGGCGAGAAGATCTCCATGTCCTCGAATGTCCGGTTGCGCTCCTTCCACGCCAGGAAGTTCGCGGCGTTGATCACGTTCGTCGAGCGATTGAGCACGACGTTGTTCTCCCAGACGACGACCAGCCGCTCGGCATTCGCGTAGGGCAGGGGCTTCAGGAGCACCGCGTACACCAGGCTGAACACCGCGGTCGTGGCGCCGATGCCGAGCGCCACCACGAGGATCGTGCTGATCGTGAACACCGGAGCGCGACCCAGCAGGCGAAGCGCGTAGCGAAGATCACCGGAGAGGGTCATGGCTGGCCTCTTGGCGGTTCGAATGGCACGACGTCCGGATCATCGGAGCACCGAGAGCTTCAGGGCCTTGTCCCGCACGTGCGGATCCGGATCGATCCGCGCGCGATCGATCGCGGCATCCGCGCGGGCATCGCCCGAGAACACAAGAGCGACGAGCACCTTCTCGCGGACGTGCGCGTCGTCATCGGCCGCGGCCTCGAGCAGCGCGGGCACGATGCGCGGGTCGCGTCGCCATGCCAGGCCAACGGCTGCCTTCTCGCGCACGCGACTGTCCGGGTCCTCGAGCGCCTTCAGGAGGGCGGGCACGACCTTGTCTCCCGCGGTCAGGGCAATCTGGAACGTCGCGCGCTCACGCGCCGCCGCGTCGGGTGAACCCGTTGCCTCGCGCGCGTATGCGTCGATGCGCCTGGCCTCCTCGTCGATCAGGCGGGTCCCGATCCACGGACTGATATTCTCTGGCGTCATCGAAGCCTCGATGCCCTCGACCGCCAGCGAGGTCGACGTGGACGCACTGGCCACTGCCACGGCGGCGCACGCCACCAGCAGTGGCACGGCGCCGCGGGCGACGAGGCCCATGCGCCGCGGGCGGTCGGCCAGCATCGCGAGCAGGCGGCCCTCCATTTCCGACGGGTGCGCCATCGATAACGCCACAACCGGTGCGCGCCGGCCCAGGGCCTCTGACGCCATCGCCAGCAGCTCGGTGGCGTACCAGGCCGGCGGCACACCCGCGGTGAGCACGGCATCGTCGCACGCCAGCTCTCGCTCGCGACGCATGTCGCGTGCGGCGAGCCACGCCAGCGGATTGAACCAGTGAATGGCGCACACGGCATGGGCGAGCAGCTGCGCCTGCACGTCCCGGCGGCGGATGTGCGAGAGCTCGTGCACGAGCACGGCGTCGCGCCGCGCCTCGGGCCAGTTGGCGGCCTCCGACGGAATGAGGATGGTCGAGCGGGCGAGGCCGCAGACCAGCGGTCCCGGCACGAGTGGCGTCACGCGCACGTCGGGCGCGGTGGCGAGACCCAGCCGGCAGGCGAGCCGGGACGTCGAGGCGGCCCACGACAGAGGCGCGGGCGCCGAGCGGCGGCGAAGGCTCCACAGCCGCAGGTGACCGAGGGAAAAGAAGAGCGCGATGACGACCGCGCCGACCGCCCAGGCGAGGGCGGCCGCCGCCACGATGGAAGTGGCCGCGTGGGACGCAGCGAACGACAAGACCTGTGACCCTGGGGTGACCCGTGGATCGCCTCCTGGTGCCGGCCGCGAGCTCGCGCTCGTCTCTGCCCGCATCGGGCCCGTGACTCCGGACAGATGCCGGCCGTCCACCACCACCCAGCGTGGCGACGCCATGGTGATGAGCGGAAGCAGCAACACGGCAAGGAGGACGAGCCGCCACAGCGTGTGGCGCGTGGCGGCCGATGCCGTCTTCAGCGCATGTGCGGCGGCGAGGCCGCCGCCGAGCAGTGCCGTGGCCCGGAGTGCGAGCTCGAGTGTCATCATTCCTCTCGCCTGGCCTTGTCGATGAGCGAAGACAGGCGCGCCAGCTCGGCCTTCGACAGGCGCTCGGTCCCGATGAGCGCCGCGGCGGCCTGCGCGGCCGAGCCCTCGAAGAAAGTGGAGACCAGCCGCTTCAAGGCCGACTTGCGGGCGCGCTCGCGGGACACCTGTGGGAGATAGACGTAGCGGGGGCCCTGTTGTTCGTGCCGGGCATGCCCTTTCTCCTCGAGGATACGGAGCAACGCCCGGACGGCCGAGTAACTCGGCGGGTCGGGCAGCGCTTCGCGCACCTCGGCGGCGGTCGCCGACCCGCGCGCGTAGAGCACGTCCATGATCTGGCGCTCGCGGCGGGACAGCGTTTCCGGTGCCGTCATCGTGGTCCACTCCTCAACTGCCCGTCGCCGGGTTTCAACCGACCCTGCTTCAGCAGGTGCAGGTGCGCCTGGGTCAGGACCTCCCCACGAAAGATCACGGCATCGATGGCCCGGACGTTCCGGATGTCCATCAGGGGGTGCTCGGACAGGATCAGGACATCGGCAATCTTCCCCGCCTCGATGGATCCGAGTTCCGCATCCCGGCCGGCGCGCCTGGCCTCGCCAAGGGTCGCCTCCTGCAACGCCTGGCCCGCCGTCATCCCCTCGACGCTGGTGAGACGAACCAGCGTGTCAAGAACGTTGGAGCCGCCCGGTCGCGTGCCCGTTGGAAACGTCATTCGGGCAGGCAGCTCGAGGCCCACGAGGCGAGGGCCGTAGAACTCGCCGCGGTCGAGACCGCGCTGCCAGCGGTCGGCCTCCGTCCGAGACCACCCGCTTGCCCACATCGACGTCACGCCACGCGCCAGGAGGGCTCCACGCGTGTCGGTCGAGGGTGTGCCGGGCGCGGGATGGTCGAACAGCCCAGGCACGGCGAACTTGCCGGCACCATTGAGCA
>DAIRFN010000197.1:0-10659 GCA_036795065.1 Vicinamibacterales bacterium | reverse complement strand
TCCTGGGCGGCATGATCGCCACCTCGGGCGACATGCTGCTCGAGGCCATCCGCCTCGAATGCGCGCGCCGTCTCGGGCCGGCGCAGGCCGAGCACCTGCGCATCGTGCTCTCGCCGCTCGGCCACGACGCCGCGGCCATCGGCGCCGCGAGGCTCGCCAGCGAGCCGCAATGATCGTCCTGGCGGGCGGCCACGTGGTGCTGCCGGACGGCGTCCTCAGGGAAGGCTCGGTCGTCATCGACCAGGGGCGCATCGTCGGGATTCACGACACGTCGATCGAGGCGGCCAGCGGCGCCGACGTGCGGCCCATGCGCGGCCGGACGCTGGTACCGGGATTCATCGATGTCCACGTGCACGGCGTCGAGGGCACCGACGTGCTCGACGGCCCGTCCGCCGTCGGCACGGTGGCCTCGCGACTGCCGCGCTACGGAGTCACCGCGTTCTGTCCCACGTCGGTGGCGTGCACACCGGCCGACCTGCGGACGTTCCTCCTCGCGGTGGCGGCAGCACGCGTGGTCTCGATGCCCGGGTCCGCCCGGGTGCTGCCGGCCCACCTCGAGAGCAACTTCATCAACCCCGCATGGAACGGCGCGCAGCCGGCGCAGTGCCTGCGGAGCCCGGCCAGCGGGGCCAGGCACGAGCCGGGCACGCTCGCGTTCTCCGGTGACGACATCATCCGCGTCATCGCCGCCAGCCACGAGGCGGTCGCGATCGTGACCATGGCACCCGAGCTGGACGGTGGCCTGGACCTGGTCCGCCGGTTCCGCGAGGCTGGACACATCGTCTCCATCGGCCACACCGGCGCCACTTACGCCGAGGCGCGGGCGGCCATCGCCGGTGGGGTGACGCACGCCACACATCTCTTCAACCGCATGACACCGCTCTCGCATCGCGAGCCGGGCGTGGTCGGGGCCGTCCTCGAGGCGCCGGAGGTGGCGGCCGAAGTGATCTGCGACGGCTACCACGTGCACCCGAGCGTCGTACGGCTGGCCCTCCGGGCGAAGACCGCCGGTCGCCTGATGGCCATCACCGACGGCACGGCCGCGTCGGGACTGCCCGTCGGGTCGCGCGCGATGCTGGGCGGGCGTCCCATCGTGGTGACGCCCAGGTCGGCGGAGCTCGAAGACGGCACGCTGGCCGGCAGCGTCATCACCATGGACCGTGCCTTCCGCATGCTGGTGCGGGGCGTGGGCGTGCCGCTGGAGCTCGCCACGCGCCTGTGTGCGACGACGCCGGCCGAGCGGCTGGGGCTGGGCGACCAGGGTCGCATCGCGGTGGGGGCCAGGGCGGACCTGGTGGTCCTGGACGAAGCGCTCCAGGTGGTGGAAACCTGGATAGACGGCGCCCGGGTCCCGGAACACTGATCGGCGCCTCTCCGTCTACAGAGGCCATGAGCCAGAGCCACCTGCACGCCAGCCTTCACGGGATCGCACGAGCCGCGCTCGTCGCCGGGTGCGCCGTGGCGCTCTCGGCGTGCGAGGTGAACCTCAACACCGAGGGGCTCACGACGAAGGAGACCAAGACCTTCACGGTCACGGGCCAGCCCGACCTGACGGTCGAGACCTTCGACGGGTCGATCGAAATCCACTCGTGGGACCGCAACGAGGTGGAGGTGGAGATCGAGAAGCGGGCGATGGAGCAGTCGCTCATCGACCAGATGCGGGTCGAGGCCGAGCAGCAGGGCGACCGCATTGTCCTGCGGGTGACGGGCCCCTCCGCCTACGAGTCGCGGGGCATCACGGTGGGCGTGCACATCTCGCCGGCGGCGCGGCTCCGCGTCGCGGTCCCCCGGAAGCTGATGCTGCAGGCCCGCACGGAAGACGGGTCGATCCGCGTCGAGAACATCGAAGGGAAGGTGGTCCTCCGGACGGGCGATGGCAGCGTCACGACCGACCGGCTGGCGGGTGAAATCGAGATCCGCACCGGCGATGGGGCCATTCGCATGGAGAAGTCGGAAGGGCGGCTGGATCTCGAGACCAACGACGGCAGCATCACGGTCGCCGCCAGGCCCACGGTGCTTCGGGCCAAGACCGGTGACGGGTCGATTCGCGTGCAGGTGGAACCCGACAGCACGATGGCTGACGCCTGGGATCTCGAGACCCGGGACGGCAGCGTCACGGTGACCCTGCCCTCGACCTTCAACGCCGACATCGACGCCGAGACCCGCGACGGGTCGGTGCGCTCGACCCACCCGATGCTCGACATCGGCGGCGACGACGACGAACGGCGTGAGCGGCGGCGCGAGCTGCGCACGCGCATGGGCGAGGGCGGTCGCGTGCTGAAGATCCGCACGGGCGACGGCTCGATCAGGTTCGAGCGCTAGCGCGGCGGGGCGCCGGCGTAGGCCGCCGGGTCCTCGAGGCCGAGGGCCGCAAAGGCATCACGGCGCTCGCGGCACTTGCTGCACTGTCCGCAGTGCAGGGGCACGCCCGCGGGATCGCGTGGCGCAACCGGGTTCATGCACGACAGCGTCAGTTCGAGCGGCACGCCCAGTTCCACAGCCAGGCGAATCACGTCTTCCTTCTCCATGGTGGAGAATGGCGCCGCCACCTCGATCGCGTGATCGAGACCGAGCGAGAGTGCTTCCTGCATCGCCGCGAAGAACGCCGGCCGCGCATCCGGAAAGGGGTTGCCGGCCAGCGGCCCGAGCGCGATGCGCCGGGCGCCGCGGGAGGCGGCCACCACGCCGGCCTTCGCCAGGAGCACGAGATTCCGCCCCGTGAGATAGACGTCCTCGTCCGGCGTGTCGTAGGCCGGCGGCGTGCCCCGAATGGCCCAGTGCGACGGCGAGTACACGTCGCGCATCGTGAACTCGACCCGCACCAGGGGACGGATGTCCGCGTCGGGCGACGGATGGGCGAGCAGTCGCGTGACCATCGCCAGCTCCAGCGGCTCCCAGGCCAGTCCGACGCTGACGTACACCGGCAGCACCGCGGCGCGCCTCGCTTCGTGCGCGACGAGGACCGCGCTGTCGAGGCCTCCCGACAGCAGGACGAGCGTGGGCCCGGGCGGCGTGGGGGAATCAGGGCTCATGAGCGTGCTTGATGCAGCATACTTTGGGCGACGACAAGCGCACGCTCCGATGATTGTCTTCGACCTGGACGGCACGCTCATCGACTCGTCGCGCGACCTCACCGAGGCCGCGTCCGAGCTCGTGCAGGGGTACGGCGCTCCGCCCCTGGCCGTTGCCGACGTGGTCGGGATGGTGGGTGAGGGTGCGAGGATCCTGGTGCAGCGCGCGCTGGCGCACGTGGGCCTCGATCCCGACACGCCCGGGGCGCTGGAGCGGTTCATGGCCATCTACGACCGGCACCTGCTCGATCACACCGTGCCCTACGAAGGCATGCACGAAGTGCTCGCGATGTTGCTCCGTGCCGGACCGCTGGCCGTGCTGACGAACAAGCCGGGCGCGCCCTCGGAGCAGATCCTCGACCAGCTCGGTTTGCGCGGGTTCTTCTCGGTGGTGCTGGGCGGGGACGGCGCGCATCCGCGGAAGCCCGACCCGTCCGCTCTTCGCGCGCTCGCGGCTTCGTCGTCCGGACTCACGATGATGGTGGGCGATTCGCCCGTCGATGCCGCGACCGCGGAGAGCGCGGGGTGCCCGTTCGTGCTGGCGGCCTACGGGTTCGGCGCCGCGAAGTTCGATGGCCACGTGCCCGCTGGGGCGCGTGTCGCGCATCACCCGCGCGAGGTGGTGTCGCTGGCCGAGACCCTCACCTTCGACGCGGCCCGCATGCCTATCGTGATCCGCTGATTGGCGCGTCCCTTCAAGCGGACGCTGTCCGATACCTCGTCGCGCGCCTCCACCTCGATGGGCTCGCCGGGCATCAGGTGGTGCTGCTCGATGAAGCGCAGGAACGGCGCTTCCTGATCGGTGACGCGCGTCACCGTCAGGCGCTCGCCCAGCGGGCAGGTGAGCAGCGTGTCGAACTCGTGGCGCGGCACGTGACCGTCGGCCTTCGGGATGGGATCGCCATGAGGGTCCGCTTCGGGCCGCCCCAGCATCTCGTCGATGCGCTCGATGAGGCGGTCGGACACGACGTGCTCGAGCTGTTCGGCCTCGTCGTGCACCTCGTCCCAGCCGAGCCCCATCACCCGCACGAGGAACAACTCGATCAGCCGATGCCGCCTGAGGACCAGCGCCGCAAGCTTCTCGCCCGCGGCGCTGAGCCGCACGCCGTTGTAGGGCTCGTATTCCACCAGGCCGGATTCGGCCAGGGCCTTCACCATGGTGGTGGCCGTGCCCGGCGCCACGCCCAGAGCCGACGCCAGCTGACCCATCGGCAGGAGGCGCTGCCCCTCGGGCAGGTGCCCCTCGCCAAGGTAGATGGCCTTCAGGTAGTTCTCGACGGTGCTGGACGGAAGCATTGCAGAATCATGAGTTTAGCAGAAGTCTCGCATAGCCCTTTTGACATTTTGCGTCATGATGTGGTTTAATTTTGGCTAATCAAAATTAGTTGGGCTGCATACAGCCGCCTACATGTCCCTCACCTGGTTGATCGTCGTCTTCGTCGTGCTCGTCGCCGGCTTCGCGCCCGAGGTGGGCCTTGTCGCGCGCTGGCGCCGTCGCCGTGTGTGGCTGGGCCGCGAGCAGGCCGAGAATGCCCTCAAGCACCTGCTGAGCCAGGCGTCGGCTGGCCATGCCACATCGCTGTCGTCGCTGCAGGGCGCGCTGCGCGCCAGTGACCGTACGCTGCTGGCGATCACGGCTCGGCTCGAGCGCGAGGGCCTCATCCGCACTGAGGGTACGGAGTTCCGGCTGACCACCGAAGGCGAACGTGTGGCCCTGCAGGTGGTGCGCGCGCACCGGTTGTGGGAGCTCTACCTCGCCGACGAGCTCGGCGTCCCGGTCGGCCAGGTGCATGCAAAGGCCGAACGGGCCGAACACCTCCTGAGCCCCGCGGACGTCGACCGGCTCTCGGCCGCCATGGGCCATCCCGAGACCGATCCACATGGCGATCCTATTCCTGGCCGAGACGGCCAGCTCGTGGCACCCGAGCAGACGCCCCTCAGCTCCTGGCCGATCGGCACCCCCGGCCGCATCGTGCACCTCGAAGACGAGCCGCCGCTGGCCTACGCGCAGCTGACCGCGCAGGGGCTTCGGCTTGGGCAGGTCGTGCACATCATCGACGCCTCTCCAACGCGGCTGGTGCTGAGCGACGGCGAGAACGAGTACGTGCTGGCGCCGATGCTGGCGGGCAACGTGCACGTGGCGCCCGCCAGGGCCGTCGCCGCCCCAGCCGAGGCGGTGCTGAAATTGTCCGACCTGCCCGCTGGCAGCATCGGCGAAGTGGTGTCGCTCGATCCGGGCCTGCGCGGGTTCATGCGCCGCCGGCTGCTGGACCTCGGCTTCACGCCGGGCGCCCGCATCCGTTCCGACCTGACCACCTTTGCCGGCGACCCGCGCGCCTACCGCCTGCGCGGAACGACCATTGCGCTTCGACGCGACCAATCCGATCGCGTTCTCGTGCGAGCGATCGCGTGAGCCGGGCCCACACGCCATGACGATGCCTGGCAACTGCGACACCTGCCCGATGCACGCCGAGATGGCGCGCCTGGGTGAGGCCGTTGGCGCCTTCGACCGCGTCATCGCGCTCGCCGGCAATCCCAACACCGGCAAGTCCACGCTGTTCAACGCGCTCACGGGTCTCAGGCAGCACACCGGCAACTGGCCCGGGAAGACGGTGACGCGCGCCGAGGGCGCCTTCCAATTCGGCGGGGTCCGCTACAAGCTCGTGGACCTGCCGGGCACCTACTCGCTGCTCTCGGCCTCGCAGGACGAAGAGGTGGCGCGCAACTTCCTGCTGTTCGGCAAGCCCGACTGCACGGTCGTGGTCGTGGACGCCAGCGCCCTGGAGCGCAACCTCTACCTGGTGCTGCAGGTGCTCGAGATCACCGACCGGGTCGTCGTGGCCGTGAACCTGATGGACGAAGCGAAGCGGCGGGGCATCGAAGTGGACACGCGCAGCCTGGCGCGCGACCTGGGCGTGCCGGTCGTGCCCATCGTGGCGCGCAGCAGCGACAACGTGATGGCGCTGCTCGGTGAGATGGCCGGTGTGGCCTCTGGCGAGACCATCACCCAACCGCTCCGGTCGCGCGGCACCCCGGAGTTCGAGCGCGCGGTGAGCCGGCTGGTGCCCCTCATCGAGGCTGCCGCGCCTGGCGTGCCGAATGCGCGGTGGATTGCCATTCGCCTGCTCGACGGCGACGCGGCCGTCGAGGAAGCGCTTTCGACCGGGCAGCTGGCCGAGCTCGTGGCGCGCCAGCAGGCGCCGGACACGCGGTTCAGCCGGAAGATCGCGCTGCAGGGGGCGCAATGATCGAGCGCGCCGCCGTGTCCCCGGCCGACATCGTGCGCGAGGCGGCGAGCCTGCGCCGTTCGCTCGAAGCAGGCTTCCGCGAGGAAGTGGTGACGTCGCTGTACGGCGAGGTGGAACGCATCACGCGCCGCGCCGTGCGCGATGCCGGCTCGCATCCGCTCGAGCTGGACCAGCGCATCGACCGCATCGTCACCTCGCGCGCGCTCGGCCTGCCGCTGATGCTGGCCATCCTTGCGGTGATCTTCTGGCTGACCATCGTCGGCGCCAACGTGCCGTCGCAGATGCTGGCCACGGCGCTCTTCTGGGTCGAAGACCTGGGCGCGGGCACGTTCGAGCGCCTCGGCTCGCCGTGGTGGCTCACCGGCTTCGTCTGGCACGGCGTGTTCCGGGGGCTCGCGTGGGTGGTCAGCGTGATGCTGCCGCCGATGGCCATCTTCTTCCCGCTCTTCACCATCCTCGAAGACCTCGGCTACCTGCCGCGGGTCGCCTTCAACCTCGATTTCCTCTTCAAGCAGGCCGGCGCGCACGGCAAGCAGGCTCTGACGATGGCGATGGGCTTCGGGTGCAATGCGGCCGGGGTCATCGCGACGCGCGTGATCGACTCGCCGCGCGAGCGCCTGGTGGCCATCCTCACCAACAACTTCGTGCCGTGCAACGGCCGGTTCCCCACGCTCATCATGCTGGCGACGGTATTCGTGGCGGCGTCGTTCCAGCCGGCCGTGGCCTCGCTCGTGGCTGCGGGGTCGGTCGTGGCCATCGTGCTGCTGGGGGTGCTCTTCACCCTCGTGGTGTCGTGGGCGCTCTCCCGCACCATCCTGAAGGGTGAGGCCTCGGCGTTCACGCTCGAGCTGCCGCCGTACCGGCGGCCCGGCGTGATGCGCATCATGTATACGTCGCTGATCGATCGCACGCTGTTCGTGCTGTGGCGCGCCATCCTCACGGCGGCGCCCGCCGGCGCGGTGATCTGGATCCTCGGCAACATCGTCGTCGGTGGCGAGAGCCTGGCGACCCATGTTTCGCAGGCGCTCAATCCGCTCGGCCGGGCCATCGGCCTCGACGGGGTCATCCTGCTCGCGTACATCATCGCCATCCCCGCCAACGAGATCGTCGTGCCCACCATGCTGATGGTGTACATGGCCGAAGGGATGATGACCGACCTGCAGGGCTTCGACGCGTTGCGCGCGCTGCTGGTGGGCCAGCACGGATGGACGCTGCTGACGGCCGTGAACCTGATGCTGTTCTCGCTGCTGCACAACCCGTGCGCCACGACGATCATGACCATCTACAAGGAAACCCTCAGCGCGAAGTGGGCGACGATCGGCGCGCTCATGCCGCTCGGCCTCGCCTTCCTCGTCACCTTTCTGACGGCGACTTTCGCGCGGGCGTTTCTCGGATACTGACCCGTGTCCCTCGACTCGGCGTTCGACACGCCCGAGAGCAAGCGCCGACATGTCGCGCGCCTCTTCGCGACCATCGCGGATCGCTACGACCTCATCACGCGGGTGCTCTCCTGCGGGCAGGACCGCCGGTGGAAGAGGCGGCTGGTGCGCGAGGCGCGCGTGGCCACCGCGGACCTCGCCCTCGATCTGGCATGCGGCACAGGCGACATCGCGATCCTGGTGCGGGAGCAGGGTGCGGGTTTGGTGATCGGCGTCGATCTCACTCCACGGATGCTGGCGCTGGCTCGCGTGAAGGGTGACGGTGTCCGCTACGCCGCCGGAGACATGGGCGCGCTTCCATTGCCGGCTTCGTCCGTGGACCTGGTCACCACCGGCTACGGCCTCCGCAACGTGCCCGACCTGGACGTGGCCCTGGCCGAGATCGCCCGCGTGCTGAAGCCCGGTGGCCGGCTGCTGTCGCTCGACTTCTCGCGCCCGGACTCGGCGATCGTGCGGGGCCTGTACCTGCGTTACCTCACGGTGGTCGGAAGCCTCCTCGGATGGGCGCTGCACGGCGATCCCGACACCTACCGCTATATTTCCGCCTCCATCCGGCGGTATCCCGGCCCGCGGGCCGTGGCCGACCGCCTGCTTGCCCACGGGTTCACACAAGTGCGCATCGTGCCACTGCTCCTGGGCCTGATGAGCCTGCACATCGCGCGCCGCTGACGCGACTCTATCGACCTGCCCGCCCCGGGCCGATGAATAGGGTGGCCGTGGCTCTCGTCGATTCCCTTCTGACCGCAATGGTGCGCGCCAACGGTGACGCGCTGGTGATGCACGTGGGCGAGAAGCCCATCGTGGTCGCCCGGTCCCGATCCATCGACCTCTCGAGTCACGGGCTGAACCTGAACGCGATGGTCGGCATGCTGGGCCAGCTGCTGCCCGCCGACGCGCAGGCATCGCTCGCCGAGTTCGGCGCCGTGGAGCACCGGTTGCCGCCGCGAGGCACCGACCATTTCACCGTGGTCGCCGCGCGGGGCGGCGACGACATCTGGATCGAAATCCGCCGTCGGCGGGAAAACGGCGCGCACGACGCCGAGGCACCGGCACACCGCAGTGGCCCCGCCGAGCCCACCGTGCGGGAGACCGAGCGGCGGGCCGAGCCTCCAGTGACGACAGTCGCGGAAGCCGAGCCCGCGCCGCAGCCGGCGCCGTCGGATTTCACCGAGGCCGCGGCGGAGGCAGCCCCCAGCGACATGGACGCCTCGGCCGAAGGCGTGTCACCCGAAGTGGCAGCCCAAACCCAAGGAGAAGCCCCATCCGAGGTGGAGGCCCAGCCGCAGGTGGAAGCGCAACCCGACGTCCCCCTCGAGCCCTTCGCTCCGGAAGCACCCTCACCCCTCGACACCGCGCCATCCCTCGCGCCGCCGCTGCCCGCCGCCGCGCCGCCCGTGGAGGACGAACTCGCCGTCGCAGCCGAATCCCACACCGAGGCAGCAGCAGCGTCGGACACCGAGGGTGCCGCGACACAGGCGACCGCTTCCGACGCTCACGAAGAACCGACCATCGCATCCGTTTCGCCGAACGAGAGAGTGACGACCGAGGCTCCCACCGAATCGCCGATGGTGACGGAGCAGGAGGAGACAGCCGTGACACCTGACGCCGAAATCCCCACCCCGCTTACCCAGAGTCTGACGGCCCCGAATTCAGATGCGGCCGTGGTCGATGCACACTCGGTCGGCGCGATCACGGCGGTCGGCGGGCCACACACCGTGCCCGCGATGGCCTCGTCTGTCGCCGGGTTCACCTCCGCGGATGCCGCGACGAGCTCCGCTGCGCCCGGGCAGGCCGCGCCGCCGTCGAGCGGGCTGGGGGCACCCCCGACGGTACCGGCCGAACCGCCGGCCGCGGCCTTCCCTTCGGCATCGGGCGGCCAGCCCGGCGCCCCCGTCACGCGCACGGTGCGCATCGAAGTGCCGTCGCGCGCGACCGCATCCCGAGCGGCCAGCGCCGAGCGCCTGCTGCGCACCGCGGGCGATCTCGGCGCCACCGAACTGTTCCTGATGACGCAGGCGCGCCCCTACGTTCGCGTCGGCGGCGAGGTCCGCCTGCTCGCGGACGAGGCGGCGCTGTCGGCGACCGAGCTGGAGGCCCTGCTCGCGGACATCACGCCGGAGCCGTCGCGCGATGCCGTCAGCCGCGGCGAGACCGTGGAGTGGCTGGTCGAGCTCGCGGGCGTCGGGCGGGTGCGCTGCGCCAGCTTCCGCGATCATCGCGGCCCTGGCGCCATCTTCCACCTGCTGTCCACCCGCGTCACGTCTGTCCAGCAACTGGGCCTCGAGGCCGATGCGCGGTCCCTGGCCAGCGAGCCCGATGGCCTGGTGCTCGTCGCCGGTCCGGCGGGCAGCGACAAGTCGGCCATCCTCTCGGCATTCGTGGACGAGATCAACCGGCACCGCGCCGACTACATGATCACGATCGAGCCCTGCGTGTACCTGGTGCACGAGAACGTGCAGGCGCTCGTGAGCCAGCGCGAAGTCGGCGCCGACGCCGACCGAGCGGTTGCCGCGACCCGGGCCGCGCTGAACGAGAATCCGGACGTACTGGTGGTCGACAACCTCGCCTCCGGCGACGTGGCGGCCCTGGCCGTGGAGGCTGCCTCGCAGGGGAAGCTGGTGCTGGTATCGCTCGAAGCCGGTTCGACCGCCGAAGCGGTGCAGCGGCTCATCGACCTGGTGCCCGCCGACAAGCGCGCGGTGACGCGTGACGCGCTGGCGCGCACGTTCCGCGGCGCGGTCGCCCAGCAGTTGTTGCGGAAGATGGCCGGCGGCCGGGTGGCGGCGCGCGAACTGCTGATGGGGACCGGCGCGGTCTCGCGGGTGCTGGCCGACCAGTCCCGCGCGGACGTGGCCGCGGCCATCGAGGCGGCCCGCGACGGCGCGCCGCTCGCCGATGCGG
>DAIRFN010000414.1:0-2960 GCA_036795065.1 Vicinamibacterales bacterium | reverse complement strand
AAGACTTCAGGACCCAAGTCCCAAGACCCAAGACCCAAGTCCCAAGACCCAAGTCCCAAGACCCAAGTCTTCTTCGTGACGCCCTTCGTGATTCCCTTCGTGCCTTCGTGGTCTCTTTTTTCTCTTATCGCTGCTGCGTGCTCGTCGTCGCCGGCGCGAGCTGCGTGACGCTGTCGGTCACCGACTCGACCTTCTTCCGCGAGTAGGCCACCGGGAAGTACCGCCCCTTCGACCACATGTCGAAGAGGTTCCGGTAGAACTTGTTGTCGGGGTCACCCGACTGCCCGGGCGTGTTGAGCCCGATCGAGTTGTCCCAGTCCTCGGTGTCGGCGATCAGCTTGAACGAGCCGCCCGAGGTCTGGTTGTCGCCGCTGCCCGTGGCGCTCACGGTCGTGCCATCGCCACCGCGCGGCGCGGGGCCGGCGTTCAGCGTCGCCCGCGTGGCGTCGTTCACCGCCGGCGACAGCGGATGCCGGATGAGCGCGTGGTGATAGGCCTCCTGGCCCCACTGCCACTTCGCCATGTCGCCGCCGAAGCGCTTCGTCAGCTCGGCCACCGCCTCATCCAGGCTGCGCGCAACCAGCAGGTCGCGGGCGGCGATGGGGTCGGCGCCGAAACGCCCGTCGGGTGCGTACAGCCAGTCGATGGCCCGCTTCAGCGAAATGGCCCCCTGACCGAGCACGGCCCGCGCCCCCTCGGGCACCATCAGCTCGCGAAGGTTGGCCAGCAGGCGGCGCTGCCACATCGCGTGGATGCCGGCCGCCACCGAGCTCTTGTCCATCACGAAATCCCACCTCGCCAGCATGTCGCGTGCCTTGACCGAGACGGCATTCTGCAGGGAGATGTCCTTCAGCAGCGGCACCAGCGCGCGCGCCGGGATCGACAGGTCGTCGTTCTGCAGCCGCGCCATCTCGGCGACGCTGAACAGACGGCCCGACCCCAGCACCTCGGTGATGCGCGACGCGCGATACGGATCGGCCCACGTGTAGTGCATCGCCTCGGGGTAGGCGTAGTCGTTGGGAAACAGGTAGTGATTGGCCGTGGCCACGAAGCCGCGTGACGGATTCACCTCGTGCGGCAGCGCCGTGATGGGCAGGTACCCGTCCCACTCGTAGCGCCCGTCGCCGGGTACTGGCAACAGGCCGCTCCAGTTGCGGCGCAGCGGCTGGATGCCGGCGGCCTGCCAGCCGATGGTGCCGGTGCGGTCCACCCACACCATGTTCTCGGCTGGCATGCGGCTGAAGCCGCACGCCTCGCGGAACTCCTCCCACGTGCGCGCCTGGTTCATGCGGAGGCTGGCCAGGTAGGGCGCCGAGCCGGGCTCCATCCAGGCCGCCCGCACGGCGTACGCCTTCCGGTTCGCGCGATCCTCGAAGATCACCGGGCCGTGCCGCGTGTACTTCAGCTCCACGGTCTCGGGCTTTTCGCCCTTCACCGGAATGGTGTCCGACACCACGCGCATCGCTTCCCATCGTCCCTGGTAGCGGTACTCGTTCGCGTTGGCCGGGTTGACATCGTAGACGTAGAGGTCTTCGTTGTCGTTGCCGAAGATCGTGAGGCCCCAGGCGCCATGCTCGTTGTGGCCGATGGACACGCCTGGCAGCACGGGCTCGCCGCCGCCAATCACGTTCCACCCGGGCGCCACGAGGTGTACCCAGTAGCGCAGCGACGGCGCGCCCTGTGCGCGGTGCGGGTCGTTGGCCAGGATGGGATAGGTGCTCTGCGTGCGTGAGCCGCTCACCACCCAGTTGTTGGAACCGATGTCGCGTGGGTCGACGAACGCATCCGGGCTCGGTTCGAACGAGGCCGCGCGCTGCGAGGGGCCGCGGAATTCGGCGGCCACGTCTTCCGGCCGGAACTCCACCGCGTTGCGGAACGCGCTGTAGAGCTCCAGGACGTTGTCGGGGAAGGTCTTCGGATCGAGTGCCGCATCGGGTGTGAACACCGGCTCGCCGCCCTGGAAGTACATCAGCTCGCGCAGCGCCTCCGGGCTCATGGCCTTCAGCGCGCGCATGTAGCGCGCCTCGTCCGTGACGTTGGCGGTGAGGCTCTGGTGTCGGGAGATCACCACCGCGGGCGTCCAGCGTCCGGGCGTGAGGCCCAGCGCCTTGAACTCCATCGGCAGCAGTGACGGGGTGCGCTCGGTCTCCGCGATGTACGCGTTCACGCCCCGCACGAACGACTCGATGATGAGCTTCCCGCGCGGGTGGTAGTGCGCCAGCTCGGCGTCGAGGTCCCCGCGGAACGCGTGCAACCGCGCGCCCCGGTCGCGAGCCAGCTCACGCCGTCCCAGGACCTCGGCCACGGTGCCCGTGGCCTGCCGGCGCCACAGTTCGAACTGGAAGAGCCGGTCCTTCGCCGCCGCGTAGCCCTGCGCAAAGAACAGGTCCTGCTCGCTCTGGGCGTAGATGTGGTTGATGCCCCATCGATCGCGCCGGATTTCGACTGGTTGGTTCAGCCCGGCCACGCTCAGTGAGGCCGTCGCCGCCGGTGAGGTGGCTGCCCCCTGCCGGGCGGCCAGCGGCGGACCGCCGGAGCAGAGGACCACGAACAGAGTCAGGAGCAGCAGTCGGCGCATCGAACCCTCCCTCGCACCCGGGACTATATACTGCTGGGAGCCCGAATGCGCTTCGCCCCCGAATACGTCACCATCGTTCTCAACGAGAACTTCGAGGACGCCAAGGAGCTGCTGCTCACGCCGCTCATGGCCATCCACTACGCACATTTGGTGATGCTCACCGAGCGCGGCATCGTTTCGCCGGACGACGCGCGGGTGCTCAGGTCGGCGCTGGACGGCATCTCGCTCGACACGGTCCGCGAGGTCACCTACGACGGCACCTACGAGGACCTGTTCTTCTTCATCGAGCGCCTCGTGAAGAACGCCGCCGGCGAGGACGTGGCCGGCCGCCTGCACACCGCCCGCAGCCGCAACGACATCGACATGACGATGTACCGCATGC
>DAIRFN010000196.1:0-10756 GCA_036795065.1 Vicinamibacterales bacterium | reverse complement strand
GACCCTTCGACCTTGCTCAGGGTCGCCCTGAGCCTGTCGAAGGGCGACTCCCCACTCCCGACTCGATCCGCCGCTTGGGACCGCGACGAGTGGGACATCGCCATGGACGACGGCACGGTCTATCGCCTCTGCGTCGAGCGCGAGGTGGGGCAGTGGTTCCTGGAGGGCGTGTTCGATTGAGGCGGAACAGAAACCACGACGGCTCGAAGGACTCATGACAACGAGACTTCGTGTTCTTCGTGATTCCCTTCGTGCCTTCGTGGTCTCTTTCTCATGTACGTCGAACTGCACGCTGCATCGGCCTTCTCGTTCCTCCGTGGCGCCTCGCTGCCCGAAACCCTCATCGAGCGGGCGGCGGCGCTGGGTTATCCGGCGCTGGCGCTCGTCGACGGCGACGGTGTCTACGGCGCGCCCCGTTTTCACAAGGCCGCCCTTGCCGCTGGCCTGCGCCCGCTGATCGGAGCCGAGCTCACCCTCACGACCGCCGCGGATGGCGCGGATCGAGATCACCGGCATCGCCAGATCGCCGGATTCTCTCTGCCCGTCCTGGTTGCGTCCTCCGAAGGCTGGCGCAACTTGTGCCGCCTGATCACCCGAATGAAGCTTCGCGCGCCCACCAGCCTCCGCCAAGGCTACGGCGGTCCGCCGGAGCTTCAGCGAAGGCGGAAGGGCGAGGGCGCGCTGGCGCTCGGCGAGCTCGACGGCCATGTCGGCGGGCTCATCGCGCTGCCCGGGCAACCGCTGCTGCAGGCCGAGCGCTACGGCGTGGGCGGGCTGCTCGACCGGATTGTTGGGGTTTTCGGCCGATCGGGGGTGTACGTCGAGGTGCAGCGCCACCTTCAGCGCGCGCAGGAAGACGACAACGAGATGCTCGTCTGCCTGGCCGACGCGTTCCGCGTGCCCGTGGTGGCCACCGGCGGCGTGCGGTTCGCCTCGCCAGACGAGCGCCCGCTCTTCGACGTGCTCACCTGCATCCGCGAGCACGTGTCGCTCGGCCAGGCGGGGCGGCGTCTGTCGGCCAACGCCGAGCGCTACCTGAAGCCGCCCGCGCAGATGGCCCGGCTCTTCGCCGACATGCCGGGGGCGGTCCGGGCGACGCTCGATCTCGCCGATCGCCTGCAGTTCTCCATGCAGGACCTCGGCTATCGCTTCCCGCGCTACCCGGTGCCCCACGGCGAGACCGAGAGCTCGTTCCTGCGGAAGATGGCCGAGGTGGGCGCGCGCAACCGTTACCGGCCCTATCACGACCGTGCCCGCGCGCAGGTGACGCGCGAGCTGGATCTCATCGAGAAGCTCGACCTCGCCGGTTACTTCCTCATCGTCTGGGACATCGTGAACTTCTGCCGGCAGCAGGACATCCTCGTGCAGGGGCGCGGGTCGGCGGCCAACAGCGCCGTCTGCTACAGCCTGGGCATCACGGCCGTGGATCCGGTCGGCATGGAACTGCTGTTCGAGCGGTTCCTCTCGGAGGAACGGGGGGAGTGGCCCGACATCGACCTGGATCTGCCGAGCGGCGATCGGCGCGAGCGCGTCATCCAGCACGTCTACGGGAAGTACGGTGCGCACGGCGCGGCCATGACCGCCAACGTCATCACCTACCGCGGCAAGAGCGCCGCGCGCGAAGTGGGCAAGGCCCTGGCCCTGGACGAGACCCAGATCGATCGCCTTGCGAAGGGGATGCACCAGTTCGAGTTCGTGGACCCGTCCGAGTCGCTGTCGCGTCAGCTCGCCGAGGTCGGCATGGCCCGCGACGACGAGCGGGTGCGGCACTTCGTCCGGTTGTGGCAGCAGATGCAGGACCTGCCGCGGCATCTCGGGCAGCACTCCGGCGGCATGGTGGTGTGCCAGGGCGAGCTGTCGTCGGTGGTCCCGCTCGAGAACGCCAGCATGCCCGGCCGCGTGGTGGTGCAGTGGGACAAGGAAGACTGCGCCGACATGGGCATCATCAAGGTCGATCTGCTGGGCCTCGGCATGATGGCGGTGCTGCAGGATGCGATTCGTTTAGTAAACAGCCGGGAGCCGGGCCTGCCCGCCGAAGCCTCGGCGAAGGCGGGAGCCGGGAGTCGGGAGTCGGAAGAACACCGCCGGGAGAGTGAAGAACCGCGCCGGGACACGGACGTCAACCACGAATCACACAATCACCAATCGCCAATCACCAATCAATCACACAATCACCAATCGCCAATCACCAATCAATCGCCAATCACCAATCACCAATCGTCAATTCTCGATCTGGCCCACCTCCCCCCCGACGACCCAGCGGTCTACGCGATGCTGCAGGCGGCCGACACAATTGGCGTGTTCCAGGTGGAATCGCGGGCGCAGATGGCCACGCTGCCGCGGCTGAAGCCGGCGTGCTTCTACGATCTGGTCGTCGAAGTCGCCCTCATCCGCCCCGGGCCCATTGTCGGGCAGATGGTGCATCCGTATTTGAACCGGCGCGCGGGGCTCGAGCCGGTGATCTACGATCACCCGCTGCTCGAGCCCATCCTGAAGCGCACGCTGGGCGTGCCGCTGTTCCAGGAGCAGTTGCTGCGCATGGCGATGACCGTGGCGGGATTCACCGGCGGGCAGGCGGAGGATCTGCGCCGGGCGATGGGCTTCAAGCGATCAGAGAAGCGCATGAAGCAGCTCGAGGGACTGCTGCGCGAGGGCATGGCGAAGCACGGCATCACGGGCGTGGTGGCCGATCGCATCGTGCTGTCGATCACCTCGTTCGCGTTGTACGGCTTCCCGGAGTCACATGCGGCCAGCTTCGCGCTCATCGCCTATGCCAGCGCGTACCTGAAGGTGCACTTCCCGGCGGCGTTCTACACGGCGCTCCTGAACAACCAGCCCATGGGCTTCTACCACCCGGCCACCCTGGTGAAGGACGCCCAGCGCCGCGGCGTGCGCTTCGCGCCCATCGACGTGCAGGTGTCCGACTGGGATTGCACGGTGGAGGAAGACGGGACCATCCGCCTTGGCCTGCGCTACGTGAGCGGCCTGCGCGCGGAGGTGGGAAAAGCGATCGCCGCGCGGCGCCGGGAGTCGCCCTTCGACAAGCTCAGGGCGACCCGGGGCCACGTCGAAGAGTCGGGAGTCGGGAGTCGGGAGTCGGAAGAACGCGTGTCCGCAGGAACCGTGGTTTGCCCGAAGTGCGGATGTGATGACACGTCCATGATCGAAGGGAGTTGTTCCGACTCCCGGCCGACTCCCGACTCCCGATCCCTGTTCTGCAACGTCTGCTCCCATGAATGGACACCCGCCGACCCGGCGCACCGGCGGTTCCGGTCCATCGACGAGCTCGTGCGCGTCACGGGCCTTCGCCGAGACGAGGTGACGGCCCTGGCCGAGATCGGCGCGCTCAACAGCTTCGGCATGGATCGCCGGTCCGCGCTCTGGCAGGCGGAGCGTGCCGTGCGCCCCGTCGGGGAACTGTACGAAGGCCTGAGCGGTGAATCATCAATCGGCGAATCATCAATCGGCGAATCATCAATCAGTGAATCATCAATCGCCGAATCATCAATCACCAATGAATCCACAATCGCCAATCCCCAATCTCCAATCAATCACCAATCCCCAATCACCAATCATCAATGGTCCCCCCTCCGCCCTATGACCCCGACAGAACGGCTGGTCGCCGACTACTCCGGCACCGGTCTCACCCTGGGCCCGCATCCGATGTCGTTCCGGCGCCACGAGCTGTCGATGCGCGGCGTGCTGCGCGCCATCGACCTGCCGCGCGCCCGCACGGGGCGCCGCGTGCGCACGGCGGGCATGGTGATCACCCGTCAGCGTCCGGGCACGGCCAAGGGCTTCGTGTTCCTCACGCTCGAAGACGAAACGGGCATCTCGAACGTGATCATCCGCCCCGATCTCTACGCCACGGCGCGGCTGGTGGTCATCGAGTCGCCCTTCCTGCTGGTGGAGGGCGTGCTGCAGAACCAGGAGGGTGTCACCTCCATCCGCGCCGAGCGGGTGCTGCGGTTGGACGGCCTGTCGGACGCCGCGGCCGTGGAGTCGCACGACTTCCACTGACGTGAAGTGAGAAGTGAGAAGTGAGAAGTGAGAAGTGAAGAGCGCAAGACCCAAGACCCAGGCCCCAAGACCTACGCCCCGAGAATCTTCATCCCGCTCACCGTCCACAGCGTGACCAGCGCGCCGGCCATCAGCCGTGTGCCTGCCACGCGGATCCCCCCGGTGGCAAACCATGCCGGGTGCAGCAGGCCCAGCGGCACGTGGATGCTCAGGACGGCCGTCACCAGCGCCACGACCGGCAGCGGCACCGGGGTGGCGGCGTACGCGAGCAGCAGCCCCAGTTCGAAGGTGACATAGGCCACGTGGCACCAGCCGGCCAACGAGAGATCCGCGGCCCACCGGCTCGTCGGCCGCGTGGGCCACAGGTGATCCCGCACGCCGTGCGGCGTGGCGCCGTGCCACCACGCGTGGAGCATGACCGACGTGACGGCGGCCACCGCGACCGGCTCGAGCAGCCACCATCCCCACGACATGTACGGCACGATCACGGCATTGGCGATGGGCAGCAGCACCGCGTCGCCCCACATCCCACCGTGGTTGCCGAACCCGATGTCGAGCCCGGGACGCCGGCGCCAGTTCCCTTCGGCACGAGCCACCAGCCCCGACCCGGCGACGGTCGCGACGCTGACGAGCCACGCGGCCCAGCTCCACTCCAGCATGTCTTCACGGTAACACCACCGGCCGCCGTGTCGTGCCGCGCCGGTGCGGTCCGCGGTTCTGACAATGGCGTGCGACAATCACCCCGCATGCGCGCGTTCACCCTGCTGGTCCTCGTCGCCCTTGCCGCCATCGCGTGGTTCCTGCGCAGCCGGCCGCCGGCGCCCGCCGATGCCGCCGCGCGTCCGGCGCTGGCCTACGTCACCACCGCGCATCAACTGGGCGTCGTGGGCTATCGCGACCCGGTCGGGGTGCTGTCCGCGGACGGCCGCCTGGTCGCTTACAGCGAGGGGCGCTACGTCCGCGTCGTGCCCGTCGCCGGCGGCGCGTCGCCGCTATTGCCTCCGGGTGACGGCCAGGTGCGGTGGCTCGAGTGGCTGGGCAATCGGCGCGTGCTGGCGGAGGTGACGGGCGCCGCCGTGCGCTGGTGGATCTACGACCTCGACCGCGGCACCCGCGAGCCGCTGTGGGGCGGCGAGGGTGCGGCCGCGACACCGTCCGCGGGCTCACCGGCGCGCCCGAGAACGAACCTGCTTCGCCAGCCGGTGGCCAGTCCCGACGGTGACTGGATCGCGGCCACCGTGGCCGGCACCGACGGCCCTGAACTGTGGCGCCTCTCGCTCGACGGCACGCGCGCGGAGCGGGCGCCCCAGGCCGCGCGCCCGAGCTGGCCGGCCTGGATGCCGTCAGGCGAGATCGCCTGCGTGGTGACGACCAGCGGGCGGCCGCGCATCGCGGCGCCGTGCGGCGCGGAACCGATCACGCCTGCCCCGGACCTCGACGCGGTGGGTCCCATCGCCTTCTCGCCGGACGGCTCGCGAGTGTACTTCGCCTCGCCCAACGAGCAGGGCATGGTGGACCTGTGGCAGGTGGACCGCGCCTCGCGCCGCGCCGTGAAGCTCACTGCGTTCTCGCGCGACAGCTACGGTCCCTCGGTGGCGGAGAACGGCACCGTGCTGTTCCGGACGCAGAGCTATCGCACGTTCATCGCTGAGCTCCGCGACGGGCAGACCCGTCAGCTCACCAGCTTCCAGGCCGAAACGCCGTGGTGGCACCCTCGCGATCCGCTGCTCTCGATCACCTACGGGACGTGGCGACGGGTCATCGACGATGCGAATTATCCGGACATCGCCCAGGAGATCGGGGTCATCGACGCCAATCGCGGGCTCTCGGACCGGCCGCTGCAGGTGATCGCCGACTCGGACTCCGAGGACCAGGCGATGGCGTGGTCGCCGAACGGCCGATGGATTGCGCTCCATTCGCATCGCGAGCAGTCCGACGACGTGTGGCTGCGCCCGACCGACGGCAGCGCGCCGGACCGGCGCATCACGATGCTGGGACGGGGATCCGAAGTGGGATGGCCCCGCTGGTCGCCCGATGGCCGGACGGTGCTGCTGGACGGCGCGAACGCCAGCGGCAAGTCGGTGGCCTACACCATTGGTGTCGATCAGGAGTCGGGGACGGTCACCTCGCCGCTGCGCGAGGTGACAACGGCGGGCTTCGATGGCGACATGATGCACGCCGAGTGGATGCCCGACGGCGTGACGCTGGCGGCCGTGGCCCGCGAGGGCCCGGGGCGCCATGCGCTGCTGGTGCTGCCGGCCGCAGGCGGCCCGCCGCGCGTCGTGCACCGCGCGGCAAGCGAGCACGACTTCCCGGGGATGACGGTGTCGCCGGACGGGGCGTGGCTCGGCTTCGTCGCACCGGCCTCCGATGGTCATTACCAGGTCTTCCGCGTGCCAGCGGGAGGCGGCACGCCCGAGCAGCTCACATTCGACCCGTCACACAAGACCCAGCCGGCCTGGTCGCCCGAGGGGCGGCTGGCGTTCACGGTGTGGAGTTACACGTCCACGTTCTGGATCTTCCGCCCCTGACGTCGCTTCTCACCCGTCAGTGGTCGACTCGTGCGATGACTCCTGAATCGACGATCTCGCCCGTGCGGGTGATGGCCTCGAAGCGCAGCGTGTCGCCGGCGATTTCCACCAGCATGAAGACGTTGTCCTGGTCGTAGCCGGCCGCCATGAACTCCGATCCGTCCCGGATGCCCCCGCGCCGGAGTTGCCCGCCCGAGCCCGTGATGAACGGGTAGACGCCGTAGCGCGGGTGCAGCCGCTCGTAGAAGTGCTCGTGGCCGGTGAAGACGACGCGGACGCCGAACGTGGACACGATGGGCTCGAGCGCGGCGCGCAGCACCAGCAGGGGACCATGGCGCAGCCCGGACGAGTAGATGGGATGGTGGAAGTAGGCGATCCGCCAGGGCGCCTTGGATCGGGTGATCTCGTCCTCGAACCATCGCAGCTGCTCCTGGGTCAGGAGCGTCGAGTCGAGCGCGAAGAACTGGGCGGACCCGCGCGTGAAGGTGTAGTAGGCCCGGCCGTTCATGTTGAACAGCGGGTAGTTCACCTGCGACCGCTCGTCGTGGTTGCCGAGCGAGGCGTAGAAAGGGATCTTCGCCTCGATGATGGGCTGATAGGGCTGCACGAACTTGCGAAGCATGTCGCTGGGGGCCTCGTCGCCGTAGATGTTGTCGCCGACGGTGAGGACGAACTCGAACGGGAACCGCTGATGCTGCGCCCACATCTGGCGGGCGGTCTCGAGCTGGCGCCGGCTGGCGTTGCCCATGTCTCCGATCACCGCGAAACGGATAGACGCAGAGTCACGGGCCGCAGATGACGCTGATGGCGCAGATGCCTGGAGGGGGAATGCCGCGGACGAGGCGGATGCCCCGGTCGGGGTGGTGCGAGGCTCGCCGGAAACGAGCGCAAGGGCCAGCGAGAGGCCGAGCAGCAGCGGGCGCATGGGGAGGGGCTGGGCACGGCGACCTCAGTCATCGCCGCTGCCGCGATTATAGCAATCGCCTGCGAACGGTCCTTATCCCTCGGTGAGCGGTTCGATCTTCCTGGGCGGCGAGGACAACCGCTCGCGCAGGCCGCGCACGGTGTTGCCGACCCGGAACGAGGCGTTGAAGATGGCGCCGAGCCGAATGCCGCCTGGTAGCCGGTGATTCCCGACCGCCGAGAGGCCCGCCGAGGCCATGCACCCGCAGTTGCCGCAGTCGGGATTGCCGCCGAACTGGCACGGCGTGATCTTCGTCGTCAGGTCGGCCGAGACGCAGTCGGTTGTCTTCGCGAAGATGCAGTCGTCCGGGCCGTGGGGCGGCGCCAGGTACGCCTTCAACAGCCCCTTCGGCATCTGCAGCTTCGGGAACCGCTCGCGCAGCGACATCAGGTCGTGAACCACCCGCGCGCGATCTTCCAGTCGCAGTTGCTCCGCCGATTCCTCGCCGATTTGCGGCGTGTAAAGGCTCACCCAGATGGTCCGCACGTTGGGGTTGCCGGACCACTCCTGCACGAACGCCTCGATGTAGCCGTCTCGCTGGACCTGTTGCCGCGTGACCGTGCAGTGGACCGTGACCTGGTGGCCAGCGATGTGCTTCAGGATGCGGTCGTAGGTGGCAGGCGTGCGGCGGACGTCGTGCTCGGGCTGCAGCCCGTCGATGGACACGCAGATCTGCAGGCGCCGGATCCGAGCCCACGGGGTGGGGATGGGCCGCACCGCGCTGGTCACCAGCTGCGAATAGATGCCGCGCTCAGCGAGGCGGGGCAAAATGACGTCCAGTTCGCGGAAGCGGACCAGCGGCTCGCCTCCGACGATGGAGACGTGGAGGGGGCGATGGCGGTCCACCACCTCCAGCACGCCCTCGATGAGCGCCTGTCCCTTGAAATCGGCCAGCGTGCGAAGCGTCTGCCCGCCCCCGATGTGCTCGTCGCCGTAGGCGTAGCATCCCGGGCAGCGCAGCGGGCACTCACGCGTGATTTCGATGGAGAGACTGGGGCGGTACCCCTGGAGAATCCGACCCCATGCCGGGACCAAGCCGTTCATCTCGACACGCTAGCACAGGGTCGGACCCCGTTCTGCACCCAAAACGCGGATCGGGCTGCCGTTGGGCCCTACTTCGAGGCCACGAACATGATCTCGACGAGGCCGTCCGCGCCGACGAGGCCCGTGCCCACGGTGGCGCGGGCCGGGAAGTCCTTGGTGAAGACCGTCCGGTAGCCGGCGTTCATCGCATCGAACTTCGAGATGTCGGTGATGTAGACGATGCCATCCACTACGTCGCCCCACCCGAACCCGGCGGCGGTGAGCGTGCGGCCGACGCGCGCGAGCAGCTCGTTGGTCTGGGCCGTCATGTCGCCCTTGTTCTGGGCGTTGTTGCCGAGGATGCCCGAGACATAGACGCGGTTGCCGACCTTGATGGCGCTGCTCAGGATGGGACTCGGCTTGCCCGGCGAGCCGTCAGCGGCCGGCGTGGTGAAGGCCTGCTTCGGGCCCCGATACGCCGTCATCGTCATCTCGACCTTGAAGGTGGGACCCGGCAGGGCGGTGACTACTGTGGCGCGCGCCGGAGGATCCTTCGGGAAGTGCGGCGAGTAGTTCCGGTTCATGTCCTGGAACGCGGCGACGTCGGTGATGTAGACGCGCGATGCGACCACGTTCTCGAAACCAAACCCCGCGGCCTTCAGCAGCTCGCCGGCCGTCGCCATCACCGTCTGCGTCTGGGTGGCCATGTCGGCGTCGAGCGGGGTGTTGTCCTTGTTGTTGCGCGCGACGATGCCCGACATGAACAACGTGTCGCCGGTGCGGATGGCGTAGCTGTACGGGTTGGCCGTGGACCAGCCCGCCGGGGTGACGACCACCCGCTCGGCGCCGTTGGGCACCGCGATGGCCGACATCTCGACTAGGGCGTCGGGTCTCACCAGCTGGGCGACGACGGTGGTGCGCGTCGGCGCGTCCTTGGGCCAGTAGGTGCGCCACACCTCGGTCATGGCGGCGGCGTCGGCGGCGTTCTTCAGGTAGACGTGCACCGCGACGACGTTGGCCAGGGACGAGCCCGACTTCGTGAGCGTCTGGCCGATGCTGTCGATGACCGTCTTGGTCTGGGCCTTGATGTCGCCCTGCTGGGCGAGCGTGCCGGCCACGTAGACGAGGCCGTCCGCCTTCGTCGCCAGGCTGAACGGGAGCGTGCCGCCGGGAACCGTCACCTGCCGACCCTGTCCCTGCATGGTCACCCCACTGAGTACGAACGCTGCCATCACCGTTGCGATCGTGCCTTTCACGCTGCCACCTCCGCGCGCCACTCTATCACTGCGCCGGGCGATGTTACACTGAGGGGCGATTCCGGATGAAAAAGTCAAAGACACCGAACGCTGCCAGGAAGACCGCCGCCGCCACCCCCCCTGTCCCGAACCTGCCGAGGATTCAGCGGCGCCGATCGAAGCTGCACGGCTGGGGCGTGTTCGCGCTCGAATCCATCAACAAGAACAAGCGCATCATCGACTACGCGGGCGAGCTCATCACGAACAAGCAGAGCGTGAACCGCGAGGACCGCTACCTGCGGAAGGGCTGCATCTGGGTGTTCCGCGTGAATCGCAACTGGAGCCGCGACGCCAACGTGGGCGGCAACGTGGCGCGGTTCATCAACCACTCGTGCGAGCACAACTGCTGGGTCGAGGTGGTGGACAAGACCATCTGGATTCGCGCGGCGCGCAACATCACGGCCGGCGAAGAGCTCAGCTACGACTACAACACCGAAGGGGACAAGACGATCCCGTGCCGGTGCCGTCCCAACTGCAAGACGCGGCTGTGAGGGGTGTGGCCGCGGTCGTCCTGACCGTGGCCGCCCTCGTGGTGTGCGGCGGCGACACGATCGCCCAGCCCGCCGCCCATCAGGCCGGCATCGCCGTGGAGCTGGCTCCCGGCTCCGCGCCGGCCACGTCCTCCGCTGACGCTCGGCGTACCGGGCAAGCTGCGGCTGCGTCACGCACGCCGGCGATTCGCCTCGGCCGCACCCTTCCCGATGGCCGCACGCGCGTGGACACGCTGCCACTGGATGGCTACGTGGCAGAGGTGCTGGCCGGCGAAGGGCAGCCAAGGGCCGGCGCCGCGGCACAGGAGGCGTTGGCGATCACCGCCCGCACGTTTGCGCTGGCCAATCGCAACCGCCACCGCGGCGAAGGGTTCGACCTGTGCGACACCACGCACTGCCAGGTGGTGCGGTCGGCGACGGCGTTCACGCGCC
>DAIRFN010000195.1:0-10794 GCA_036795065.1 Vicinamibacterales bacterium | reverse complement strand
GCTCAATCCTCAATCAATCGCTCACTCTGCAATCCTTCAATCGCTCAATGCCCCCCGCCCCGTGCAGCTCAGTGCGCAACCACGCCCGCGCCTTGAGCCACTCGCGTTGGACAGTCCGCACCGAGATGTCGAGCGCCTCGGCCGTCTCCTCCTCGGTGAGGCCCGCGAAGTAGCGGCACTCCACCACGCGCGCGAGGCGAGGGTCGTGCGCGGCCAGCCGGCCGAGGGCCATGTCCAGCTCGAGGATGTGGCGCGCGTCCCGGCCCACGCGCTCGTCCATCTCGTCGAGCGGCGCGTGCGGCGCCCCGCCGCCCCGCTTGTCGCGGGTGCGGTGCCGCGCATGGTCCACCAGGATCTGCCGCATGGCCACGGCGGCCACGGCCAGGAAGTGCCCGCGGTCGGCGAAGCGTGCGCCGGCCTGGTCCACGATCTTCGCGTAGGCCTCGTGCACGAGGGCAGTGGTGTTCAGCGTCTCGCCGCCGCCGATGCGGCGGCGCTGGCTGCGGGCGATGCGCTGCAGGTCGGCGTAGACCAGGCCCACCAGCTGGCCGAACGCCTCGGGGGCGCCGTCCCGGTGCGCGGCGAGCAGGTCGGTGATGGTGTTCATGATCCGCCCATCGCCCGGTCCAGTTCGACGGCCCAGTCCCGCACCACCCACACCTGGGGCCGGTCGGCCACCGGGTCCACGGGCGCCGGAGACAGCACGAGGATCCGCTGTCCGTCGGACGTGATGTCGAACTGCGGGCCGAGCCGCTCGCCGCTCGAAGCGACGGCAAAGAGCGGCTGCGGCGTGCCGATGCGGGGCGGGGCTCCGCCGCTGAACGAGGCCACCATCAACGTCGCCCCGCCCGCGAAGAAGATCTCGGCCCCGTCGCGGCGCCAGGTCGGCGACATGCCGCCGCCCGCCGAGACCTGCCAGCGCGCGCGCCTGACGTCCGGCCAGGGTCGCAGGTACACCTCGAACTGTCCCGATTCGTCCGACTGGTATGCCAGCCACTTGCCGTCGGGCGAGATCGCCGGGTGCACCTCTGCGGCGCGATCGGTCAGCACCGGCTCGACCGCCAGGCTCTGGAGGTCCACCGAGCGGATGTCCTGGTCGGCGTAGTCGCGAAAGTCCGTGAACAGGACGCGGGTGCCGTCGGGCGTGAACGTGTAGGGGATGTGGAAGCCCCCGCCCGCCTGGGTGAGCCGGCGCGCGGCGGAGGCCCCATCCGACTGTCGCACGAACACGCCCCCGCCATCGCGGTCCGATCGAAATGCGATCAGCGAACCGTCCGGCGACCACACGGGCTGCGAGTCGGGTACGGGATCGGAGGTGAGCCGGGCGGTGGTGCCCCGGGCGCTGTCGAGCACCCAGACGTCGCGCTCGTCGCCGTCGGCCACGGCAAAGGCCAGCTTGCTGCCATCCGGTGACAGGCTGAAACGTGTCAGGCCGCGGCCCTCCCTGAGCGTGCGCAGCTCGCCGCCCTGGCGGTCGTGCCACGACAGCTTCATCAGGCCGGAGCGCTCGCGCCACGGGATGTAGAAGAGCGTGCCCTCGTCAGCGATGGCGAAGTGCACGAACGCGTTGAACGTGCTGCGCTCGACGCCCTCGAGCACCTGGACGGGCTCGCCGGTCAGCCGGCGCGCGCGGGCATCGAAGGGCGCCACCCAGAGCGCGCGCTCGCGTGCGAACACCAGGCGACCCGATGGCAGGTAGCGAGGTTGCCGTCCCCGCGTCAACGTCACGACGTCTCCGCCGCTCAGGCTGGTCACCGCGATGTGGGCGCCGTCGGTGGCGTGCACGGTGAGCAGCACCGTGCGGCCGTCTGGGAGCAACTCGGGAGCGCTGTGGCCCAGGTGCCCGCGCGTCGTGTCCACGGCGGTGAACGTCGCCGCTTCACCGCCGGCCGCCGGAATCCGCCGCAGCGGCCCGCCCGGCCCGCCGGACGCCACGATGGTATCGGGAGTGCCCCACGACAACGACGCGCCCCCCGGCAGGGCGGATAGCAGCACGGGCGCGCCGCCTCCGAGCGAGGCGCGGAACACCTGCCCGCCGCGAGCGAAGACGACCGATCGGCCGTCGGGCGACAGCGCGTGTCCGGCCACGTCGTCCGAGCCCGGCA
Source organism: Vicinamibacterales bacterium (assembly GCA_036795065.1). Lineage (GTDB taxonomy): Bacteria > Acidobacteriota > Vicinamibacteria > Vicinamibacterales > UBA2999 > VFZN01. The sequence goes on along the minus strand of DAIRFN010000195.1, from coordinate 8,689 downwards.
CAGCCACGGCCGGTCCACCCGCAAGCGACCGCTCGAACAGCCGCATCGTCGTGCCCTGGCGCGCCCGGTAGACCAGGGTTCGCCCGTCGGCCGACACGGCCAGCGCCGGCAACTGGCCGACGACGATCTCGTGATCGGCGGCGATCGGCACGGCCAGGCGCATCACGGCTGCGGCAGGCTCGGGCGCCCTGAGCGCCCAGAGCACGACCGCACCCAGCGCTGCACCAGCGACCGCGGCCGCCGCAACCGCCAGCATGCGGATGCGAGGTCGAGGTTCTTCGGGCGGTGGCGTAGCCGACTCCTGATCGAGTGCCGCAATCCCTTCCTCGATCTCCAGCAACGCATCGCCGATATAGCCCAGGCGCCGGCGCGGATTCTTCTCGAACGCGCGCCGCAGCAGCCGATGGATGGACGGAGGCGTCTCGGGGGGGAGCCGATCGAAGTCTGGCTGGCGCTCGAATACGCGTCCCAGCACCTCGATGGCCGAGTCGCCGGGAAAGGCGCGCTGCCCGGTCAGCATCTCGTAGAGCACGCAGGCGAACGCCCACACATCGGTGCGGTGATCCACGGCCTCGCCGCGTGCCTGCTCGGGGCTCATGTAGGCGGCCGTGCCGAGCAGCGCCGCGCGTGGCCCGGTGCCCGTGAGCGAGGGCTCGCCGGCGTCGGTGCTCTCGTCGCTCAAGGCCTTCGCGATGCCGAAATCGAGCACCTTCACGTTGCCGGCGGCCGACAGCTTGATGTTCGCCGGCTTCAGATCCCGGTGCACCACCTGTTTCTGCTGCGCGGCCTCGATGGCCTCGCCCACCTGCCGCGCCATGGCGAGCGCGACGCGGACAGGCAGCGGCCCCGCCACCAGCCGTTCGGACAGCGTCGGCCCCTCAACCAGCTCGAGCACCAGCGCCAGCCGGCCCTCCTCTTCGACAGCGGAGTAGATGGACGCGATGTGAGGGTGATTGAGTGAGGCCAGCAGGCGGGCCTCGCGGCGGAACCTGGCGAGTCGTTGAGCATCGCCGGCGACCTCGCCGGGCAGGATCTTGAGGGCCACATCGCGGCCGAGGCTCGAGTCGTGGGCCTGGTAGACCTCGCCCATGCCGCCGCGGCCCAGCCAGCCCATCACCCGGTACACGCCAATCACGTCACCGGACGCCAGCCTCGGCGACGGTCTCGAGAGCGAGTCGCGCCAGTCGTCGAAGAGGGCCGCACCGGTGCCACCGCCAGGAACGAGGAAGCCATCGTCGGCCGTGGCCTCCTGCAGCACGCGCGTGAGCGCGGCCCTGAGGCCGGTGTCGGTCACGCGGGCCTGCAGGAACGACTCGCGCGCACCAGCGGGCAGCGCCAGCGCTTCGTCGAGAATCGCGTCGGCCTCGGGCCAGGGGGCAAGGTCCAGCACGTGGTGGCGGGTTTCCCCTCTCCTTGTCGTTAGACAGGTGGAGGAGGCCGAGTGTACCAGCCTGCGCAACGCGGACACAACCCTGAAGGACGACAGCGATGGATGTGACAGCGCCGCCGGCGCCCCGGGCGACCTCGAGCTTCTGTCCGCACTGCCTGGCCGTCGTTTCGGCCGGCGAGTCCTCTTGCGAGGCGTGCCGCGCCGCCCGCCCCGGGTCGGGTTGGCCGCGCGATCGGCGCATCGGCGCCACCATCGCGGGAGGCCAGTATCAGGTGGTGCGCCGCCTCGGCAGCGGCGGGTTCGGAACCGTGTATCTGGTGCGCACCACGGTGGGGGGGCTGCAGCGCGCGCTGAAGATCCTGCACACCGAGTGGGCGGGCGATGCGGTGATGCGCGAGCGCTTCGTGCACGAAGCCGTGGTCCTCGAGCAGATTCACCACCCCAACGTCGCGCGCTGCCACGGCGTCGGCACGCTGGACGACGAGCCCGAGCTGTACCTGGCACTCGAGTTCGTCGAGGGCGCGTCGCTGGCGCGCACGATGGGGCGCGCGGATGGCGTCATGACACCGCTCTCCGCGGCGCGCGCGGTGCGGATCGCCAAGCAGGTGGCGTCGGGCCTGGCGGCGGCCCATGCCGTGGACGTGCTGCACCGCGACCTGAAACCCGAGAACGTGCTGCTCAGCCGCGCGGGCACGGACGCGGAGCAGGCGAAGATCATCGACTTCGGGATCGCGAAGTCGCTGCAGCGCACGGCCGCGCCGACCTCGGCCAGACTCGGCACCCCGCAGTTCATGGCACCCGAGCAGCTGACAGCCTCGGACAGCCACGATGCGCGGCTCGATCTCTGGCAGTTGGGCGCCGTCCTGTTCTTCATGCTCACCGGGCGGGCCGCGTACGCCGACGCCGCCGATGGCCCCGCGCTCACCGACGCGTTCCACGCGCACCTCGATGCCGGCCCCCGGCCCAGCGAGCGTGTGCCCGACCTGCGCGCGTATCCCGCGCTGGACGACCTGGTCAGCCGGCTGCTCGCCACCAACCCTGACCGTCGTCCGCGCACCGCGGGCGCCGTGTGCAGCGAACTGGCGCGCGTCGAGCACCAGCTCGCGCCGGCGCCGGCCCACAACCCGTTGGCGTTGCTCGAAGCGCTCTGCGCCGCACCGGGCGAGGGCGCGTGGTGGGCGCTCTGCCGCTACCTGCTGGAGCAGCCCGCCGACCTGCAGCCCGGCCTGATCGATGTGGCCGACACCCTGGTCGCCGACTGGCCCGATCACCTGCGCGTGGCGCCAGTCGCCTGGTGGGAAGCCGAAGTGTCCGGCCACGCGCAGCCGCTGTGGAGCCTGGCGCGCGCGCTCGAACTCTCGGGGCGCGACCTGGACGATGCGGACATCGGCGGGATAGCGACCTCGGGCGCGCTCGCGTCGGTCACGAGGCTGAACCTGTCACACAACCAGATCACCGCTGCGGGCGCCCGGCGGCTGGCCGAATCGCCGGCCGTGCGCGGCCTGGCGGCGCTCGACCTGTCGCACAACCGGCTCACCTCGGCCGGCCTTGCGGCGTTGTCCGCGTCCTCGTCGCTGTCGCGACTGACCGAGTTGAACGTCTCGGACAACGGCATCGGCGTGGAAGGGGCCGAGGCGCTGGCGCGCGCTTCGTGGCGGCTCATGCGCCTGGACCTGGGGTTCAACGACATCGGCGCCACAGGAGCGGCGCTCCTGGCCGCGAGCCCGATCCTCCGTCACGTGGAGGTGCTGGGGCTTGCCGGCAACGCATTGGGGTCGGACGGCGCGGGGGCCATCGCCATGTCGCGCGAGATGACGTCTCTCTCGTCACTCGACCTGTCGGGCAACGCCATCGGCGCCAGCGGCGCCGCCGCGCTCGCGTTGTCCCCGGCCCTGGCCGGCCTCAGGCACCTCGGCCTCGGCCGCAACCGGCTGGGCCCGGCGGGCATGGAGCTGCTGTCGTCCATCCGCCTGCCCGCGCTCGAGATCCTCGACGTCGCGGCCAACGAGCTCGGGGCCCATGGCGCCATGCTTCTGGCGGCGTCGCCCACGGTGCGGCGCGTCAAGTCGCTCGACGTGTCGGACAACGAGCTGGGCGACGCGGGTCTGGCCGCGCTCCTCGGCGCACCGGCCCTCGGAGGTCTCCGCGAGCTGAGCGTCGCGCGCAACGGCGTCACCGAAGCGGGCGTCACGCTCGTGGGCACCGCGCCGCTGGAGCTGACTCGCCTGGACGTGTCGGGCAATGCGCTGGGCGATGCCGGCGCCGCCGCGCTCGGGCGGGCCCTCTCGCGCACGCGTGTCTCGTCGCTGGGCCTCGCACACGCGGGGATGACCGGCCACGGCCTGGCGGCCCTGGTCGAGCACGCGGGCGGTCGCCTCGAGCACCTGGACGTGTCGGGGAACCGGGTCGATCCCGACGCGGCGTCGGCGTTGGCCGACCTGGGCGAAGCGCGCGCGCTCGTCTCGCTCGATCTGTCGGCGTGCCAGCTCGATGCCCCCGCGCTGGTGCGGTTGTCCAGCGCCCACCGCCTGTCGGCGCTGCAGCGCCTGTCGCTCGCATCGAACACGCTCATCGACGACGATGGCCCGACCATCGTCTGCGCACTGGAGCGGTTCCCCGCGTTGTCGGCCGTCTGCCTGGCCGACAACGCGCTTGGGACCCGCTTCCTCGACGCGCTGGCGGCATCCAGCCTTCCGTCGAGGCTTCACGCGCTGGACCTTGGTCACGGCAGCCTGGCGGACGAGGACGTGGGACGGCTGATCGCCGCCGCCTGGCCGACCCTGCGGCGCCTGTCGCTGCAGGGCAATCGCATCTCGCAGGCGGGGGCGGCTACGCTGCTGGCCTCGCCGGCGCTGCCGCTGCTGGCCGAGCTCGACCTGGGGCGCAACGTGCTGAAGGGCGGCGTGGATCTCCACAGCCTGTCGCGCAAGACGGTGGACCTGATGGAGTCGAGCTTTGCCGTCATCGCGGCGCGCGGCACCGACTTCGCCGCGCGGTTCTATCGCGAGCTGTTCGCGCGGCACCCGGCCGTGCAGCCGCTCTTCGCGCGCGTGTCGATGCGCCAGCAGCAGCAGCACCTGCTGGCGGCCCTGACGATGGTCATCGATCACCTCCGCACCCCGGACGTGATCGCGCCCGCCGTGGAGGCGCTGGGCCGGCGGCACGTCGGCTACCGTGTGCAGGCCTCGCACTACGTGGCGGTGACCCACGTGGCGCTCGACGTGATTCGCGAAACGCTGGGCGATCAGTGGACGCCCGAGGTGGACGAGGCGTGGCATCGCGGCCTGGATGCGGTGTCGGCGGTGATGCTCGCGGCGCATCAGCAGGCGCTGCAGGGGGTAAAAGGCGGCTAGGAGAGGTTGAGCTTCGGGCCGTTCGTGCGTCTTCGTGGTTTCTTTTCGCTCTGATACGCTGCGAGGATGGAGTGGCTGCTCGGGTCGCACAAGACCACCATCTACGCTCTGCTTCGTATCGTGTCCGGTCTGCTCTTCTCGGTGCACGGCTTCCAGAAGATGTTCGGCGTCCTCGGCCGCACCGAACCCGTGGATCTGACCTCACAGCTTGGCATCGCGGCGATCGTGGAGGTGGTGGGAGGACTGTCGATTGCGCTGGGCTTCTTCACCAGCATCTGGGCGTTCGTCGCCAGCGGCCAGATGGCCGTCGCCTACTTCCAGGCCCACCTGCCCCGCGGCTTCTGGCCCGTGCAGAACGGCGGCGAGCCCGCTGTGCTGTTCTGCTTCATCTTTCTCTACATCGCCGCCGTCGGCACCGGCAAGTGGGGCCTGAGGAAGTAGGGCAAGCCCCAAGACCCAAGCCCCAAGACCTTGTGTCCTCGTGTCCCTTCGTGTTCCCGTGATCCCGTCACCCCTGCACGTTGAGCGCCGTCACCGGGTCGATCTTGACCGCGCGCCGCGCGGGCACGAGCGTCGCGGCCAGCGCGGCGATCAGTAGCAGTGCAACGGCCACCGCATAGCTCAGCGGATCGCGGCTCGTGACACCGAAGAGCAGCGACTCCATCGCGCGGCCGAGCGCCCAGGCGCCGAGCGTGCCCACCGCCAGGCCCGCGACCACGGGCCGCAGGCCCTCGCCCACGACCAGCCGCATCACGTCCGTGGCGCTGGCGCCGAGCGACATGCGCACCCCGATCTCATGCGTGCGCTGGGAGACCAGGTAGCTGACCACGCCGTACACGCCCAGGCTGGCCAGCAGGCACGCCAGCGCGGCGAACAGTCCGATCAGGCCGGCACGCAGCCGAGGCGCCGCGACGGCGCGCGAGAGCACCTGCTCCAGCGTGCGCGCCTGGTAGAGCGGCACCGAACTGTCCATCGCGCGCAGCTCCGCGCGCGCGGCCGCTGGTAACGCCTCGGCGGCTCCCGCCGTGCGGACCACCATCGTCATCGTGTGGTACGACGGCTGCTGCGCGTGCGGCGTGTAGAACATGGGCACCTCGCCCTCGTCCAGGCCCAGGTGCCGCACGTCGCCCACCACGCCCACGACCTCGCGCGATCCCGGGCCTCCCACCACCTGCTGTTCCTCGCGCGGGATGCCGCTGTTGAACGTGATGCGCTTGCCAACGGGATCCTCGCCAGGCCAGTAACGCCGCGCCATCGACTCGCTCACCACCACCACACGCGGCGCGCCCTCCACGTCACGTGCTTCGAACAGCCGTCCCCGTACCAGCGGGATGCCCATGGCGCGGAAGTAGCCGGGGGTCACCGAGCGGGCCTGTGGTGCTTCGCCCTGCCCGTCCGGCCGCGGCCGGTCCTCGATCTGGATGCCGCGGCTGTCGTAGTTCGCGGAGAGCGGCAGGATGTTGACGGCCCCCACCTCCATCACTCCCGGGAGCGCTCTCACGCGGTCCTGCAGGCGTTCGTAGAACGGGATCTGCTCGCCCTCGGCATAGGTCGCAACCGGCAGCGAGACATCCATCGCCAGCACCTGAGATGCCGAGAAACCGGCCGGGACGCGCTGCAGCTGCCACAGGCTGCGGACCAGGAGCGCCGCCCCCACCAGCAGCACCACGGCCAGCGCCACCTGCACGGCGATGAATGCCTGTCGGGCACCCCGGCGCAGCATCCCACCGGGAAGGCGGCCGCCTTCCTTCAACGCGTCATGGAGCGTGTCCTTCGACAATTGCAGGGCGGGCACCGTGCCGAACAGGATCGCGGATGCCGCGGCGACCACGGCGACGAACCCCAGCACGCCGCCGTCGATGCCGACCTCCGGCGCGCGCGGAATATTGGCCTCGGCCAGGACGCCGAACGCCGTCGTGGCCCACCACCCCACCGCGAGCCCTCCCATCGCGCCAAGCGCGCTCAGCACGGCGCTCTCGGTGAGCAGCTGCCCCACGAGCCGGCCGCGGGATGCGCCCATCGCGGTCCTCACGGCGAACTCGCGCTGGCGGGCCGCCCCCGAGGCGAGCAGCAGGTTGGCGAGATTCGCGCAGGCGATGAGCAGCACCAGCCCCACGCCCGCCGAGAGCAGCAGCAGGCTCGCGCGCGTATCGCCCACCACATCGTCGTGCAGCGCCAGCAGTCGCACGCCCTGACCGTGGTTGCTGGTGGGGAACTCTTGCGCGAGGCGTGACGCGACGGCGTCGAGCTCCGCGCGCGCCTGTTCGATGCGTGCGCCGGGACTCAGCCGCCCGACCGCACGGATGAAGTGCCCGCCCCGGTTCGGGCTGGTCCGGTTGAAGCGATACGGCACGAAGACGTCCGCCGCCCGGTCGGGGTTCACCTCCACGTGCCGGTACGACGCCGGCAGCACGCCGACCACGGTGGCCGGCCGCGCGTTGACCAGGACCTGCGACCCGACGATCCCGGGATCGGCGCCGAAGCGCCGGCGCCAGAAGCCGTCGCTGAGCAGCACCACCGTCGCTGCATCCGGCCGGTCATCGTCCGCCGTGAACATGCGCCCGAGCGCTGGTTGAATGCCGAGGGTCGGAAAGAATCCCGCAGTGACGTTCACGCCACCCACGCGCTCGGCGTCACCGGCGCTGCCCGCCACGGTGAACGATCCGACGAACCCGTGGGCCCCCATGCGTTCGAACGCCGTGGTCTCGCGCTCGAAGTCGAAGTAGTCGCCCGGGGCGAGGTTGCCCACCTCGTTCTCGTCGGTGTCGAAGCCGAGCACGCGCACCAGCGCGTCGGGCGAAGGGTAGGGCAACGACCTCAGCAGCACGGCCTGGACCAGGCTGAAGATGGCCGCGTTCGCGCCGATGCCGAGCGCCAGGGTGCCAATGGCGACCAGGGCAAAGCCGGGCCGGTGGAACAGACGGCGAACCGCGAATCGGATGGCGCTCATTGTCGCTTCGTGTCTTCGTGGTTTCGTTGTCTTCCCGAGGACCGCTGACGGCTCTGACGGGCCCGCGCCGCGAAAGGTTGGACCGTTCCGTCCCCGTCAACCGCGCGCCGCGAGGATGGGGGCGGTGAGCGACGAGAGGGAGAGGCGCTGGCGGCCCTGTTCGTCGAAGTTGGCGGGGTCGAGCCAGCGCTCGTAGGCCTCGCGAAGGGCAGGCCACTCGCGGTCGATGCAGGCGTACCAGGCCGTGTCGCGGCTGCGGCCCTTGACGACGATGGCCTGGCGGAAGACGCCTTCGAACGAGAAGCCCAGCCGCTGGGCTGCGCGGCGGGAGGGCGCGTTCAGCGCGTCGCACTTCCACTCGTATCGGCGATAGCCCAGCTCGAAGACGCGGCGCATCATCAGGAACATCGCCTCGGTGGCGGCGGGCGTGTGCTGGAGGAGCGGCGAGAAATGGATGTGGCCGACTTCGATGGCGCCCGCAGACGGGGAAATGCGGAGATAAGAAGCCACGCCGGCCGCAGACACGGAGGGGGCCGCAGATGACGCAGACACGGAAGCCGCAGATGGCGCAGATGGCACAGACAGGGGGAGCTGCTCCGGCACTCTTCCACCCGGCACCACGGCACTCCCCTCTGCACTCCGCACTACAGCACTCTGCACTCCCACGGTATAGAACTGCGGATCGATGCTGGCGCTCGACTCCCCCACCCACCGTTCGAACTCGCCGAAACGCTCGTAGGGGCCGTGTGACAGGTAGGTCCAGTTACGGCCTTCGGTGTCGAGGCTGAAGGCCTCCCACAACGCCGGCGCGTCGGCCGGCGCCAGGGGAGCGAGCAAGCATCGCCGCCCGGCCATGGACGTGTGCGGCGGCTTCGACGGCGGGGTCCAGCCCGGCAGGGCGGCCCCTATGGGTTGTCCCAGGTGATTCATGCGCGCGGCGTCGGACATGCGGCCACTCTAGCAGGCCTGACGGTGGGCCGCCCTCTCGCGCGATGG
>DAIRFN010000194.1:0-10799 GCA_036795065.1 Vicinamibacterales bacterium | reverse complement strand
GAAAGCGCGCGCGTCGCGCATCGCCATCGTCATGCAGCATCACATCATCGCGGACCAGGGCCTCTCCGCCTTCGCCTGAGGCGGGCCGCTCAGTCCAGCAGGTAGTCCACGAACAGATCCGTGATGGCCACGCGAGACGAGGCCCGCTGCGCCCTGCGCCATCGGGCCCACTCGTCGGCCGACGCCAGGTTCAACAGCTCGCTCTCCACCTGCGCGTTCGCGGCATTCGCGGCATCGTCGGCCCAGCCGATGTCCGAGCGGACCACCCGGCCCTGGCACCGTTCGAGCAGGCGGCGATAGAGCGTCACCGCCGGCATGCGCCACGATCCCTGGGGATGACGGCCGAGCGCGACGGCCCGGTCCACGGGGATGAACGCCGTGAGCTCGTCCTCCCGCTCCATCAGCTCGAGACCCTGCCCTCGCGCCGTGGCGTTGTGGCTCGCGTGGTGGCCCACCTTGTAGAACACGGCGCGCGACAACAGGTCGCGGGCGCGGACCGGGCGCGCGACACCGCCGGCCCTCACCGACCACACCATGCCCTGCTCGTGCCACGACAGCCAGTTGCCCTGTTGCGCATCGGCCGGGAACAGCAGCACCCGGCCGTCGGCGATGCGTTCGATGGCCAGCGCGAGGCTGGTGTTGTTGGTGGACTTGTCGAGCTGCAGCGCCAGGTCCGACGCGATGTGCAGCCAGTCGTCGTCCACGCGCCGCCAGGCCTCGTCTTCGGACACATAGCGGGCGAACGCCGCCTGGGCCGCGGCGCTGTCGGGCTCCATGCGGAAGCGTGCATCGAAGGGCTGTGCGGCCACGAAGGCGTCGCGCGCCTCCATGTCGCTCGCGCCCATGTAATCCGCGGCGCTCTTGCCCGAGGCGTGGAACGCGGCGCCGGCACCGAGACCCGGCGCCATGCCGTAGAGCTCGTCGCTGCCATGTTCGCCGGCATCGTCCAGTGCCGACTCCCGCCGCGGGGGGCCGAGCACATAGATGCGGAATCCCGGCAGCCAGTCCTCTTCGATCGGGCTCTCGCCCGGATCGCAGTAGCGGGGGGTGCGCACGAGCCCCGTGCGCACGAACGTCATGGCCTCGTTGATGCTCTCACTGAACCCGGCGGGCGTGTCGGGATCGCCCGAGAAGTCCAGCACGTCACGCACCGCGAGGCCAAGCGCCCTCGACTCCTTTGACGAGGCCAGCGCCGTCAGCGCCTGGCACGCCCGCGCGAGAGCGGCGCCGAGATCCTGCCGCTTCTTCACGATCTGCTTCGCCAGATCGTCCTTCGGGTTCTCGGTCCACGCCAGCCAGACATGGTCGATGGTCATGGCCTCGAACGCCGCCTTCTGGCTCCCGAAGCCGGCGACGTGATCCTTGTGCTCGTGCGTCGCCACCAGGACGTGCAGGTGGTCGCCCGTGGTCTCGCGGACGTTGGCGACGACCGTCGCGACACGCACGCCCGTCGTGGCGGCGCCCAGCGTCCCGCAGTCGATGAGCATGTGCTTCTCGTCGCCGCCCACGTCGAAGGTGAGGAGGAAGCAGTCGCCGAGGCCCTGGCGATACATCCGGACGCGGATGGCGGGAGGTCGGGAGGCCGGGCTGGAGCCGGCCCGTCGCTCCGTGCGAGTGCTCGAGCGGCGCCGCGTGGTGGTGCTGGCCGCGGGTCGTCGCGGCGTGCCGCCCTTCCTGGCGCGTGTCGTTGACTTCTGCTTCGCCATGGTCGCTCCGCCTTACACACCGCGATGCAGGACCGCGAAGGGCTCCGCATCGTCCAGGATCGTTCCGCTGCCCAGGTAGGTGGCGCGGGTGGACTCGAGCCGGGACGCCGCGAACGCCTGCTGCCGTGCCTGCCGCGCCGCGCTCGTCACGTTCTTGCGGATGCAGTAGCGGATCTTCAGGCGCCTCAGGTCGGCGACGATGGTTGAACCGCCCTCGAAGGCCATGGTCTCGCCACCCTGCCGCTCTGGATCGATCGCGATGCGCCGCTGCTGAAGCAGGCCCACCAGGATCTGGGGATCGATGTAGCCGTCGGGGCTGGGCCTGAGCGCGAAGCGCGCGGTGTGCACCTCGAAGCCGGACGCGGGGTCAATGCCCAGGAACGCGGCGTCGCGCCGGCCGTCCGCGTGCGTGGCGAAGTGATTGGCCAGCCACTCGTGCAGGTCGCGACGCATGCCCCGCTGCAGGTGGAACACCTGCTCGCGCGGCTCGGCCCCCTCGCCGCCGCTCTGCGCGAAGAGGAAGCTCTGCGCGAAGTTGCGGACGCGCTCGAGCCCGTCCTGCAAGGCCTGCGAGGGGCCCACGCCCTCGCTGGACGGGCCGCGCCACACCAGGCTGTCCTCGCTCAGCGTGCGCAGGTCGCGCGGATACAACCCGCGCTTGCGGAACGCGTCGACGAACGCCACCCGATAGCGCAGGTCGTCGTCGGCCACCGCGTCGGTGTCGGCCGTGATGATGGCGCGCAGGAACTCGCCGAAGGTGATGTCCACCGGCGGGCAGTAGTCGAGCGCGCGGATGCACATCGTGAGGACGTGCTGCGCGACCTTCGCGGCGTCATCCGCCAGCCGCGTCACCAGGTCCGGGTGAATGGCACCCGGCTGCAGCACTCCGGTGCCGCCGGTTGCCAGGCGCAGCAGGTCGGCGGTGCGCCGCTCGTAGATGGCCAGGAACGCATCGAATACGGCGGCCACGAGAATGGCGCCGCGGTCGTGCGGCGCGGTCACCGTCCGATACTCTCCGGGATCGGGCCGGTGCGGCTCCCACTCGCCCGTCGTCGGGCTCACCCGGCCGATGGCATCCCTGAGCGCGCCGCGCCGTCCGGTGGACCGGCCGAACTGGCCCGCCAGCTGGCCCAGGAGGTTCTGGTGCGTGCGCAGCTTGCCTTGCGTGGACGCAATCTGGTGGCGGAGGATCTCGGGGAACGTGAAGTGCTGCAGCAGCGCGACGATGTCGGCGAACGCTTCGTGGAAGGCGCGGACGTCCGGGTTGGTGGGGTTGAGGAAGCGCCGGTGCATGCCGTCGAGCAGCGCGTGCACGGTCTCGTGCGCGACGATATCGTGCGAGAGACACGTGAACACGAGCCCGCCCGGCACGTGGTCGGCCTCCTCGCGCTCGGTGGCCTTGAAGTAGCCGAACAGCAGGGCCACCTTCTTCGGCGAATAGTAGGCGTTCTGTTCCCGAAGCGCGTGCGGGTACACCCGCAGCCGCTGGACGAACGCCGAGTCGTTCTTCGGATCCGTCCCCTCAGGCGGCGGGCCGGGCCGCCACAGGCTGCGACGGCCGAGCGCGCGCTCGAAGTTGCGGATGGTGAGGCTGGCCACCGCGTACACCATCTGCTGGTGGAACTGCGGCGTGCCCTCGCTCGGCGCCAGGCCGTGTTGCGCCAGCAGCTTCGGATCGTCGAGGTCGACCGGCTCGTAGAAGCACCCGCTCGCCGGATCGACGTCGATCACCTCGAGATACTCGCCCACCGGTCCAGGCGCAAGCCCTTCCCACGGGATCTTGAAGGTGACCTCGCCGATGGGCGCGAGGTCGAGCTGGGTGGTGAGGCTCGGGTCGATGCTGTAGCCACGCAGGTTGCGGAACGCCGGCTCCGTGGGCACAAACGGCATGGGCGTGGCTGCCGGCGCGCGCAGCGGCTCGGGCGCGGGAACGGCCTCGGGCGTGGTCTCCTCCGCCCCCTTGCGCCTGCGGCGCGGAGCGGGCCTGCCAGGCGCGGACGTGCCGAAGAGGGTCCGACGCGCGTCCTCAGCGCGCGCCTTGAGCGGTGCCGACGCGTCGGGGTGATCGAGCACGGCATCGAGGAAGCGTCGCACCTGCGCGGGCGGCACCGACTCGGCCGGCAGGTCGGGATCGGGCAACGCCGTCTCGAGCGGGTTCGGCCGATCGTCGCGCGACCATCGGTGCGCGAGTTGCGTGGCTTCGAGCGCCAGCATGCCATCGGTGACAGGCGATGGCGCGACGCCCAGTCCGGTGAGGACGCGCAGCACCGGCAGCACGGCGTTGTCCGGAGCCGTCCTGTGGAGCGAGGGGCCCGCCGGCGGCTCCAGGCCCAGCGCGTCGGCCGCACGCAGGATGCCATTGCCCAGCTTCTCGGCGCTGCCGCCATCCGCCGTCTTGTCGGCCCGCGAAAAGAGCGCCTGCCGCACGGCCTCGACGCGCATCCACGGCTCGGGATACCTCGCCAGGTCGAACAACGTGGCCGCGTGCCTCTGCTGGTAGAGCGCGGCGGCGGCCGCCACCTGCGGCGTCGCGGCCGAGGTGCCCGACCCGTCCATGTCCACCAGGCCCGCGCAGCCAATCTCCGCCCACGGCGTGTTCGGCGTGAAGGCCGACAGCGCCGTCGCCATCTTGCTGGCCGGGCCCCAGTTCCCCTGCATCGTCCGGAACGGCAGGCTGTAATACGGCTTGCGGTTGGCCATCACGCCGCACGCGGCAATCACTCTCCGGAAACGGGCCGGATAGACGATGAAGTGCGTGGGGAAGCCGAAGAAGCCGGCGGAGAAGTTGTTGCCGGCCGCGGCCACGAACACGATGCCCGCGTCGTAGGCCAGGTTCACCGCGTCGGCCCAGGCCGCCGACGCCACGCCGCCCATGCTCATCGACAGCACGTGGATGCGCGTGGCCTCGTCTGCGCAGAGGTCGACCGCGTAGGTGATGCCCCTGGCAATGGTGCTGGTCCGCAGCTGCAGCACCGAGCGGCCCACCCGCACGGGCACCACCTCGGCCTCCGGCGCTCCCCCGACCACATCGTCGAAGGTGTAGCCCTCGCGGTGGAAGCTGAAGTGATTGCCGGCCAGGATGCTGAGGGTGCCCGTGCCGTGGCCGGGGTTCTGGAGCGCGCCGCGCGCCACGGGATCGCGCGCGTCGTTGGGGCCCTGATCGTCCGAGAAGTTGCGCTGCAGGTCCAGGCGGATGCGCGAGGGCAGCGTCTGGTGTGCGGGGTCGTAGCCGGTGTCGAGGTGAGCGATGCGCACGCGCGAGGGCCCGCCAGCGGCCTCGGTCCGCGCCTGCCGCAACTGCGAGAACGCGGGATCGAGATGCCAGGCGAACAGGTTGTCGATGCGCGGCAGCTCGGGCCGCTGGTCGTTGAAGACGCAGGCGTCTCTCGCGGCACCCAACGCGTCGCGATCGCGCGCCAGCGGGTTGTCGTAGAACCACTGCTGGACGAAGTCCGGCTCCACCATCACCGGCGCGCCAGCCACGGCCGCGCTGGCGGCCTCGTTCAGCGCGTGCGCCGCCTGCCATGCGTGGGCCACGTCCGGCGCACCGGTCGGCGTAGCCACATGCCATTCGAAGGCTGCGCCGGTCAGCCCGGCCGCGTCTGCCGTCGGGCGCCCGGCGAACAAGGGCTCGAGGTCGAATGAGACGCCCGCGGCCCTGATGCGCGAACGGGTGGCGCCGCGCGCGAGGCCCACGCCCACGCGTGCGCCGGCGGGCAGCCGGACGAGGAAACCGGCCAGCCCGGGAGGGGTGATGTCAGCCATGGGAATGCTCCGTGCATCCATCAGCCGGGGGGAGTGAGGACTATGGCACGAAGGCGAGGGATTCGCCACTTTGTTTGTGCATGATTAACTAAAGCGCTGGCTGCATCCCGCAATGCCTCGCGCTGCTCGCGTCGCCTGTGGTATCTGTGACGCGTACGTACTTTTCGATGAAAGTCGTCAGAGGCCACTCATGATCACGCCGTCCGTCGATATGGTTTCCCGCCCGCTCGGGGCCCTTGCTGTATCCCTGCTCGCAATCACCGTTTCCGCCTGCGCGCAGGCCACATCGCAACCCCCCACCCCGCCGGCCCCCACGACCGCGGCGCCGGCCACACGGAAACCGGCCGCACCGGCAACCCCGGCGGCACCCTCACAGGCCGCCGCGCCGGCCGCGGCCAAGACGCCAAAGGCCCTGATGGCCACCTCGGCCGACGGCACGAAGATCGCCTACGAGACAACGGGGTCCGGCCCCACGCTGATGCTGGTGCACGGCGGCGGGCAGACCCGCCGGTCGTGGAACGAGCGCGGCTATGTGGATCGGCTGAGCAAGCGTTTCACGGTCATCACGGTGGATCTGCGCGGCAGCGGCGAGAGCGACAAGCCCGACACGGCCGACGCCTACGCGCTGGACGCGGTCTTGGCGGATCTCGTGGCCGTGGCCGACGCCGCCGGCGCGACGCGCTTTCACCTGTGGGGCTTCGGGCATGGGGCGAGCATCGGACGTTACCTCGCGGCCCGGTCGGACCGCGTCATCTCGGCGGTGCTGGTCGCGGCCGACATGGGGCCCACGCTCAGCGGGCCCGTGAAGGACGCCATCAACGGCATGCGCGCGAAGTGGCAGCCATTGCTCGAGGCGCAGAAAGCCGGCACGCTCGACCTGAAGGGGATGTCCCCGGGCGACCGCGACGCGTGGAACAGCGGCGTGGCGCGCCAGGCCCTTGCCCTGGGCGCGCTGGTGGACTACCCGCCGCTCGAGCCCGCCGAGATCCAGGTGCCCACCCTGTGGCTCGTGGGCGCGGCTGACGCCAGCGGCCTCGAGAACGCCAAGAAGTACGAAGGCAAGCTGGCCGGCACCAAGGTGACGCTGAAGCAGGTGAGCGGCCTCAGCTACTCGGACAGCTTCGCGCGGATTGATCCGATCCTGGCCGAGGTCGAGCCGTTCCTGGCGGCCAACCCCGGCACGAACTGATGAGTGCTGGACAGCTCCACGCACCAAAGGCGGTCAACACCCCGCGCCAGATTCTCTTCGCCAGCCTCATCGGTACGGCGATTGAGTTCTTCGACTTCTACATCTACGCCACCGCCGCGGTGCTCGTGTTCCCGGCGCTGTTCTTCCCGGGGTCCGACCCGGCGACCGCGACCCTCGCCTCGCTCGCGACGTTCGCCATCGCGTTCCTCGCGCGGCCGATCGGCTCCGCGCTCTTCGGCCACTTCGGCGACCGCGTGGGACGCAAGACCACGCTCGTGGCGGCGCTGCTGACCATGGGCCTGTCGACGGTGGCCATCGGGCTGCTGCCGCCGTATGAGAGCATCGGGATTGCCGCGCCCGCGCTCCTGGCGCTGTGCCGCTTCGGGCAGGGGTTGGGGCTGGGCGGCGAGTGGGGCGGCGCGGTGCTGCTGGCCACCGAGAACGCGCCGCCGGGGCGGCGCGCGTGGTACGGCATGTTCCCCCAGCTGGGCGCCCCGGTCGGGTTCTTCTGCTCGGGCGGCATCTTCCTCGTGCTGTCGCGCACGCTCACCGACGCGCAGTTCTTCGCATGGGGTTGGCGGGTGCCGTTCCTGGCGAGCGCAGCGCTGGTGCTGCTCGGCCTGTACGTGCGCCTGTCGATCACCGAGACCCCGGTCTTCGCGGCGGCGGTGGCGCGCCACGAGCGCGTGCAGGTGCCCATGCTCGCGGTCCTCAGGTCGCACGCGGGCGTGCTCGTCATCGGGACGCTGATCGGGCTCTCGGTCTACGTGAACTTCTACCTGATGACCGTGTTCGCGTTGTCGTGGGGCACCAGCCAGCTCGGCTACACGCGCGAGCAGTTCCTGTTCATCCAGCTCTTCGGCGTGCTGTTCTTCGCGGCGACGATTCCGTGGTCGGCCATCCTCGCCGAGCGCGGGCGGCGGCCCATGCTGATGTGGGTGAACGTGGCGACCTTTGCCTTCGGCCTGGTGTTCGCCCCGCTGTTCCACGCCGGCACCATCGGCGCCACGCTCACGATGGTCGCGGGCCTGGCACTGGTGGGGATGGCGTACGGCCCGCTCGGCACGGTGCTCGCGGAGCTCTTCCCGACGGCGGTGCGCTACACGGGCAGCTCGCTCACCTACAACCTGGCGGGCATCTTCGGCGCCTCGCTGGCCCCGTACGTGGCCACCTGGCTGGCCACGAATCTCGGCCTCCAGTACGTCGGCTACTATCTCGCGGCGGCGACGCTGCTGTCGCTGCTGGGCCTGTGGATGTCGCAGGAGACGAAGGACGCGTCGCTGTAGGGTTGACGGGGACGAGAGTCGCCTGGGAGGACCGATGACCAGACGCGTGGTGCTCTGCCTGCTGTGCACGCTCGTGGTGACCCTCGGCACGCGGGGCTCCGCGCAATCGGACACCACGGTTCGCCCCTTCACCATCCGCGTGCCCGAAGCGACGCTCACGGACCTGAGGGCGCGTCTCGCCAGCGCGCGGTTCCCCGACCCCCTGCAGGGCGACGGTTGGACGCACGGCACCGACATCCGTTACCTGAAGGAACTGGTCGCCTACTGGCGCGACCGGTTCGACTGGCGCGCCGCCGAGCGGCGGCTCAACACGCTCGAGCAGTTCACGACCACCATCGACGGCCTGAACGTGCACTTCGTGCATCGGCGCTCGAACGCGCCAGACGCGTTCCCGCTGCTCATCACCCACGGCTGGCCGGGATCGTTCGTCGAGTTCACCAGGATCATCGGCCCGCTCACCGACCCGGTCGCCCATGGCGGACGCGCCGAGGACGCGTTCCACGTCGTCATGCCGTCCATTCCCGGCTTCGCGTTCTCGGGCAAGCCGCGCGAACCTGGCTGGGATCCGGCCCGCATTGCCGCGCTCGAGGCGAAGCTGATGGCGCGCCTGGGCTATCAGCGCTACGGTGCGCAGGGCGGCGACTGGGGATCGATCATCAGCACGCAGGTGGCGCTCGCCGACCCCGCGCACGTGGCAGGGCTGCACCTGAACATGTGCTTCGGCAGCGCGCCCGCGGGCGCCGATCCCGATGAAGGCCTCACCGACGCGGAGCGCGCGCGGCTGAAGGTGCGACAGGCCTTCCAGGCCGAGGAGACCGGTTACCAGCAGATCCAGGGCACCAAGCCTCAGACGATAGGCATCGCGCTCAACGATTCGCCCGTCGGCCTGGCCGCCTGGATCGTCGAGAAGTTCCGCACCTGGTGCGACTGCGACGGCAATCCCGAGACCGTGTTCACGAAGGACGAACTGCTGACCAACATCACGCTCTACTGGGTCACCCAGACCGCGGCCTCCGCCGCCCGCATCTACTACGAGAGCCGCCATCCGCTGGCGCCGGCGGCGCCGCGGCGCGTGGAGACACCCACCGCGTGCGCCGACTTCCCGAAGGAGATCATCTGGTCGCCGCGGCGCTGGCTCGAGCCGCGCTTCAACATCCAGCGCTGGACCGTGATGCCGCGGGGGGGCCACTTCGCCGCGATGGAGCAGCCGCAACTGCTCGTCGACGACGTGCGCGCGTTCTTCCGCGGGCTGCGATAGCGTTCGGTGCGCGGGCGAGGCTGTGCTATAAGGCCACCGTCACCCACGGAGCGCGAACCCCCATATGTGGCAGCACAACTACGAGCCTCTTGGCGGCAGCCTGGCGCTGTCGGCCCCCGTCGCCGCCCTGCCGATCGTCGTGCTGTTCCTCATGCTGGGCGTGTGGCGCACACCCACGTGGAAGGCGGCGCTGGCGGGGCTGGGCACCGCACTCGCCGTCTCGCTCACCGTCTACGGCATGCCCGTCGGGCTGGCCGTGATGTCCACGCTGTACGGCGCGGCCTACGGCATCTTCCCCATCGCGTGGATTGTCTTCGCGTCGATCATGCTCTATCGCCTGGCGGTGCACACCGGAAAGTTCGAGATCATCAAGGACTCGGTGGGCTCGCTGACCGACGATCGCCGCCTCCAGGCGATGTTCATCGCCTTCTCGTTCGGCGCGTTCATCGAGGGCGCCGCGGGCTTCGGCGCGCCGGTCGCCGTGTCGGGCGCCATGCTGGCCGGCCTTGGCTTCAACCCTTTCTACGCCGCCGGCATCTGCCTGCTGGCCAACACCGCGCCGGTGGCCTTCGGATCCATCGGCATTCCGGTCACGACGCTCGCGGCCGTCACCGGGCTGCCGGTGATGCCGCTCTCGGCCATGGTGGGGCGGCTCTGCGCGATGATCTCCATCATCATCCCCGGCTACCTCATCGTCGTGATGGCGGGCTGGAGGCGCGCGGGCGAGGTGCTGCCGGCCATCATCGCGTGCGGCGTCTCCTTCGCCGGCATGCAGTTCTACGTCTCCAACTACATGGGGCCCGAGCTCACCGACATCCTCAGCTCGCTCACGTGCATCGTCGTGATGGTGGCGGTGCTCAAGCTGTGGAAGCCGAAGACGATCATGCGGCTCGAGGGCGACAAGCCCATCACCGCGGCCGCGAAGACGCACTCCCCGGGGGAGATCATCCTGGCGTGGTCGCCCTACCTCCTGCTCGTGGCGTTCGTGCTCGCCTGGGGCGAGCCGGCCATCAAGCTCGCCCTCGACACCTGGACCCACGGCGTGATGCCGTCGTTCCTGCCCAAGGCACCCACCGGGCTGAACGGGGTCACCGTGCCCGGGTTGCACAACCTGATCACGCGCGTCCCGCCGGTCACGCCCGCGCCGGCGCCCTACGCCGCCGTCTTCACGTTGAACTGGCTCAGCGCATCG
Source organism: Vicinamibacterales bacterium (assembly GCA_036795065.1). Classification (GTDB taxonomy): domain Bacteria; phylum Acidobacteriota; class Vicinamibacteria; order Vicinamibacterales; family UBA2999; genus VFZN01. The sequence goes on along the minus strand of DAIRFN010000194.1, from coordinate 403 downwards.
GGCACGGCGTGCTTCCTGGCCACCATCGTCGCGGCCGTGCTGCTCGGCGTGAGGCCCGCCACCTTCGGGAAGATCTACAAGGAGACCTTCGCGCAGCTGTCCTACGCGATGCTGACCATCGCGTCGATGCTGGGCCTGGCGTACCTGATGAACTACTCGGGGATGACGTCCACGCTGGGCCTCGCGCTGGCCACCACCGGCGTCGCCTTCCCCTTCTTCAGCGCCGTCGTCGGGTGGCTGGGCGTGTTCCTCACCGGCAGCGACACCTCGGCGAACGCGCTCTTCGGCAACCTGCAGGTGGTCACCGCCAACGCGCTCTCGCTCAACCCGGTGCTCACCGCGTCGGTGAACTCGGCCGCGGGGGTGATGGGCAAGATGATCTCGGTGCAGAGCATTGCCGTGG
>DAIRFN010000020.1:24038-29591 GCA_036795065.1 Vicinamibacterales bacterium | reverse complement strand
CACGCCAGGGCCACGCCGACGAAGCCGTAGAAGTGCTCGGGATGGGTGATGGGCGGCGGGAAGTCGCGGTTGATCTGCCCCTCCATGAAGTACTGGGGCAGGAGGACGATGAGGCCGTAGATGCCGGCCCACCAGAACACGCGCCTGGCAAAGGTGTGCGATGAGGTCATACGGTCACTCCGTCCCGAACCAGCCGTTCACCTCGGCGAAGGGGATGGCCTCTCCCAGCCGCGTGAAGGTCCCCTGCTCCGCAATCTCCTTCGCCGCGTGCATGAACCCCGTCCATGCCGCGCGCGCCAGGGCACCACCCACGCTGATGCGCCGCACGCCCAGCGCCGCCAGCTGCGGCACTGTCGCGAAACCGGCGCCCACCAGCACGTTCACCGGCTTCGGCGCCACGGCCTTCACCACCGCGGCGATGTCCTCCGGCGTGCGGATGCCGGGGGCATAGAGGCAGTCCGCGCCCGCCTCGGCATATGCGACCAGCCGGCGGATGGTCTCCGGCAGATCCGGACGCCCGACGATGAAACCCTCCGAGCGGCCGGTGAGGAGCACGGGCACACCGCTCCGGTCGATGCCCTGCCGCGCGGCGCGCACGCGTTCCAAGGCGAGCGCGAACTCGAAGAGCGGATCGTCCGCATCGCCGGTGGAATCCTCGATCGACAGGCCCGCCACCCCGGTCGCGGCCGCGCGCGCCATGTTCACGGCCACCTCCGCGGGTTCAATGGCAAACGCGCCCTCGAAGTCGCCATTCACCGGCACGTCCACGCTGGACGCAATGACCGTGAAGTGCCCCAGCGCATCGTCCAGCGAGATGCCGTTGTCGTGGCGGCCCTGCGACCAGGCGAAGCCCGAGCTGGTGGTGGCGAGCGCGGGGAATCCGAGCTGCGCGAGCACGCGCGCGCTGCCCGGGTCCCAGGGGTTGGGGATGACGAAGCAGCCGGATTCGTGGAGCTGTCGGAACGTCTGATAGCGATCGGCTGGTTGGCTCATCACGCGACTCGTTTCCTCTCACCACCGAAACGCCGTCCGCGCGGCCAGGCCAGCCAACCGGCCGGCGAGGGCACGCGCCACGTCCTCAGCCAGGTACGGGATGTCCACGCGATGCGACCGCTCGCCGGCGCCGGCGGTGTCCACGCGCACGCGCGCCATGCGCGCGCGGCGATCCAGGGGCGACTCGTGGGCGGTGACCGCCTGGATCCGGTTCACCCTGATGACGGTCTCGCTTCGTCGCAGCCAGCCGCTGCGGAAGGCAACCATGTCGTCGGTGGCCGACCACCCGAGGTGCTTCACGTGCTGGCGTGTGCTCACGATGGTCCAGACGACGACCGGCAGCACGAGGATCAGCGCGCGGGGCCCCAGGGCCAGGACCGCGATGGCGGAGAAGAAGGCCACCACCGCCAGCGCGCGTTTCACGGCACGGCGAAACGCACGCGGGTGTACCGCCTGCCACTCCACGGCTCCCAGGGCCACTTCGGGCACGATGGCCGAGACGAGCCCGGCGACATGCTCCACGCGGATGAGGGGCGCCACCCACTCGCGGTCACGCACGGCAGCCCCTGCCTTGCCTCCGGCGGTCTCCACCCGGATGGATGCGCGGTGGAACCAGCGGTGCAGCCACCCCTGGTGGACGGTGAGCGTCTGGACGCGGCCGAGCGGGATCGTGGCCGTGACCCTGGTGAGGAGTCCATATGTAATGCGCAGGGCCTGGTCCTGCCGGGTGAGTCGGAAGTCGTACAGCCTGACGAAGGCCCACCCCATTGAGATCAGACGGACCAGGACGAGAAATCCCGCCACGCCACCCAGTGCGAGGAAGAGGCGCCCCACCGGGAGCGGCGCGCTGCCGGTGACGAAGGCCAGCACTTCGCGGAACACGCCACGCGCGTCGACACTGCCGTCGAAGAACCAGCTGTAGAAGCGGTTCATCGCCCCTGCTTCCCACAGCGCGCCGTAGGCGGCGCCCACCAGCACCATCCCCTTGTTCTCGAGGAAGCCGCAGAGCAGCAGCTCCCGGAGGGGGAGGTGGAGAAGCTCTTCCGGGTGGGCCTTCGGCCCGTGGGCGACTGCGGGCGTGGGCGCGGCCCCCGGCCGCGTGGGCCGGTCCGCCTCCGGGGCATCGCCGGGACTGAAGTCCCGGCGCTCCGTTTCAGATTCCCGCAGTTCCGTGTCGCGGGCACGGCCGGCGAACACGCGCGCGCGCATCTCGTCCAGCGCCGAGACCGGCAACACGCTCATCCGCGCCTCGGGCTCGGTGCCTCCACCGGTCTCCACCCGCACGTCCACGACGCCCAGCGCGCGGTGGAACACGTTCTGGACCGCATCCAGATTCTGGATGCGTGCGTACGGCAGGTGACGTTCGTTCCGGAACAGGATGCCCGATCGGATGACCAGCTCGTTGGGCTCGTAGCGCAGCCGGAACGAGAGGAAGCGCGCCACCGAGAGCAGAATGCTCGGCAGCAGCAGGATCCACAGCCATACGTCGAAGTCGCCGTAGTCGAAGCCGCCGATGCGCGGACCGGCGCCACGCCCGCTGCCGAAGAACGCGAGCAGCGCGGGCCACGCGAAGACGCGGGCATAGCGCGCCGTGTCGAACAGCAGGGACGCCGGGTGCAGGCGCTGCTCAGACGACGTCATCGTGTCGATCCGAGCGAAGGTCGTCGCGGAGCTGCAGCGCGACCTCGTGGGCCAGCCCCGGCAGGCTGACGCGCGCGTGATCGGTGCCGGCGGTGTAGACCACCAGCGTCCCCAGGCCGTAGCGGCGCTCCATCGGGCCCTGCGAGACGTCGGTGTGCTGCACGCGCGAGCGGGGTACGTGCGTCACCGACCGCCAGTACACACCGCGGCGGATGAGCAGCCCGTCGGCGTCCGCTCGATAGCGGGTGTGCGCGTAGACCCTGGCCGGCCAGCGCTCGGCGTGCCACGCGAGTCCGGCCATCACCAGCAGCCACAGCGCCACGAGGGCCATCCGGCCCCAGCCGGCCAGGTCGTCGGCGGCGACGAGGACGATGGCCAGGGAAAACAACGTGCCAGCCGTGACGGCGAGCGCGCCAAGCCGGCCCACTAGTCGCTGTTGCGGCACGAAGCGCGGGTCCAGCTCTCGTTCGTCGGTCATCTCCGTATCGGCAACGATAGTAACCCTCGAACCTGAGAACCTGAGAACCCGAGCACCCGAGAACCTCAGAACCCTGTAAGTGCCGCCGCTAGTTGTTCACGGCGATCACAAGGGCTACGGCGATGAGGGCCAGCAGGATGACCAGGAGCACCTTCCAGACGCTGACGGGATACTTGCCGGCGATCTTGCCGGTGTAGCCGTTGACGATCACCTGGAACGCCCTGGCGCCGTAGTTGTAGCTGAGCAGCCACACCGGCACCAGCACGTGCTTGAAGGTGCGGCCCGAGAAGGTCGGGAAGATGCGGAGGTTGCGGTAGGTGTCGCCGGGAATCTGTTGCGCGCACAGTCGCTCCAGCGCCGCGTGCATCTGCTGCTGCGACCGCTCGGCGGCCTCGAGCAGCACCACCTTGTAGTGCTCCACCACGTGACCCGAGAGAAACGCGGTGTCGTACGGCACCACGTCGTGCGTCGGGAAGGGCTCCACCTGCCGCAGCAAATCGATCGGTAGCCCCTGCGTCCCCGGCACCGGTTCATCGTCGAATGCGTGATCGACCACGCCGGAGGCGGGCTCCCAACGCGTGCGCTGCTCCTTGCGGACCATGCGACGGCCCTGGTTGTCGCGGCCCTCGACATCCACGTAGTAGTGGTAGCCGGCCTCGGCCTCCCACGGGCAGCGCGCCTTGGCGTCGAAGGTCCAGTAGGGAATGTAGAGGCTGTGCACCGTGTCGACGAGCGCGGCGCGCGCGAGGCGTCCGGGCGCGAACCACTTGCTGCGCCACCAGTGGCGGATGTCGTCGCGCACCTTGTTCCGATCGACCTTGAACGGCAACACGCCCTGGGGGCGGATGGGCGACTTGATTTCCTGGTAGTCCACCAGCGCGGGCGAACCGCAGAACTCGCAGTTCTGCCCCACCCGCGCGGCGTCGAACACCATCACCGCCCGGCAGCTCTGGCACTGGACGCTGCGGGTGGCCGTCTGCCACCCGCGCTCCTCTTCCGGCAGCTCGCGAAGCGCTGTGACGAGATCGATCTCGGTCACCTTGCCGGTTTCGCGGTCGATGGCATACGGCGACTCGGTGCCGCAGAACGGGCAGACGAGCTTCTGCTTGCCGGGGTGCCACTCGGCCTGCGCGCCGCAGGCCGGGCACGCGTGCTTCTCGAGTGCGGAGATCTCCTCGGGCATCGTGGGCGTGAGCGGGCAGGCGCGTGGAAGCGGCGCTGCCCTACTCGGCCATGTAGCTGGTGAGCGCGGCCCTGGAGATGCGCCAGGCCGAGCCGATCTTCTTGCCCTTCAGCTCTCCCAACTCGAGCACGGCCATCACGTCGGCCTCCGAGACGCCCAGTGCCTTGGCGGCATCGGCCGGTCCCATCAGCTCCGGCAAGGCCGAGGCGCCCGCTGGCGCCGCCGGGGCGACGGTGGGCGTGGCCTGGCCGCCGGCAAACCCCTGCTGCATCATCTGCTGCGCGATGCCGAACCCCACGGCCAGCTCCGCTGCCGTGCCCGCCGCGCCGGCGCTGCCGCCGCCGGCCTCGAAGCCCTTGCCCATCTGGTACTTCACGAAGTCGTTCAGGTTGCCGATGGCCGCCATGCTCGATCGCTTGTCGATGGCCTGCTCCACCTCGGGCGGCACCGACACGTTCTCGACAATGAAGCTCGTGAGCTCGAGGCCATACTTCGACGTGACCGCCGGGTTGATGAGGGGCAGCAGCGCCTCGCCCAGTTCCGAGTAGCGGGCCGCGACGTCCAGCACCGGGATTTTCGCCGACGCGATGGCATCGGTGAAGATGCTGACGATGCGCGAGCGCATGGTGTCGCTGAACTCGTCGAGGCGGAAGTTGTGGTCCGAGCCGGCCACCTCGCGGAGGAAGGTCTTCGCGTCCACGATCTTGAAGTCGTAGGTGCCGAAGGCCCGCACGCGGACGACACCGAAGTCGGTGTCGCGCAGCATCACGGGGTTGGAGGTGCCCCACTTGTTCCCGGTGAACAGCCGCGTGACGACGTAGTAGACGTCGGCCTTGAACGGCGAGTTGAAGCCGTAGGGCCACGACTTGATCTTCGTGAGGACCGGGATGTTGTCGGTGGTGAGGGTGTGCTTGCCCGGGCCGAAGGTGTCGCCGAACTCGCCGAGGTAGACGAATTGCGCCACCTGCGACTCGCGGACGATGAGCTGGGCGCCGTTCTTGACGGCCTTGTCTTCGTCCGGGAACCGGTACGACAGCGTGTCGCGCGAGTCTTCGGTCCACTCGATGACTTCGAGCAGCTCCCCCTTGATGAAGTCCATCAATCCCATGTCAACGCTCCGGGTAAAGGCGATGTGACGCGCCCAACGCGCCACCCATCCTAGTAGATATCAGAAAAGAAACCACGAAGGTACGAAGAAGCCCGAAGGCCACGGAGGAGCAGACAGGACCTCCGAACTCAAGACCCAAGACCCAAGACC
>DAIRFN010000020.1:0-23938 GCA_036795065.1 Vicinamibacterales bacterium | reverse complement strand
CAAGACCCAAGACCCAAGACCACAACGTCTTCATGCCCTTCGTGTCTTCGTGGTCTCCTTTCTCACTGCGTCCCCGCCGGCTTCAGCCAGCGGGCCACCGCCTGCAGGCCGGCGACGACCAGGCCCGAGGCCGAGAGGTCGCTGAGGAAGGCGGTGTCGCGGACCAGGCCGGCGAAATTGGCTTCGGTCTCGCGGCGCGCGCGCTCCAGGTTCATCGGCAGCGCCGGATCGACGGGCTGGCCCGTCTTGTCGGCCCGCTGAAGACGCTCGATCAGCCGCTCGGCCTGCTGCAGATCCAGCATCGAGAGCGGCGAGCCGCAGTGGGCGCAGCCCGATCGCTTCTCCAGGTCGACGGGCGCGCCGCAGTTCGAGCAGTTCACGAACTGCACGCTCTGGCGGAGCTCCGCCAGCTGTGGCGGCGTGAGCGGCCGGATGAAGTCCTTCTCCTTCAGGAACTCGAAGAAGGTGGTGAGCCTGCCGTGGTTGTTCGGGCAGCGGAGGTACTCGAAGCGCGTCGTGCGCTGCACGTCCTTGGTCAGCCGCAGGCGCCCCTTGCAGTGCGGGCACTTCATCAGGTCCGCGGCGGTGGGGTTCGGCTTTCCGGTGTGCTCGCCGATCACCCGGAACAGGGCCAGCGTGGAGGCGGGCGTCAGCGCGAGGCTTTCGCGGGCGTCGAACCAGAACGACTGGCAGGGGAAGCACAGGTCGAGCACGACCGGGCGGCCGTTGTGACCGGCAAACGTATGCTCCTCCATGGCAGCGGTGCAGCGCGGGCAGTCCACGGACACGTATTGTGACAGACGCCGCCCCTCGGTGTGCGTTCTGGCTCGAACTCTAGGCAGGGGCACCCGGCCGCGCTTCGCGGATGACATCCTCGAGCCGCGTGAGCTCGATCAGGTGTTCCCTCTGCAGTGCGCTCGGGTCCCACCGCTCGTCCCTGCTGCCTGCCGCGATGCTTGCGCGCATGATGCGGGCGACGCCGGGATGAATCGGGCCGATGACGGCGGCCAGCACGCGCAACGCGCCCGGCGGGATGTGCCGCACCTTCGGCTCCCGGCCGCACAATCGCCCGTAGAGCGCAGCCACCTCGTTCTGCGTGAGGTTCTCCGGGCCGCCAGTCTCGATGGTCCGTCCCTGCAGGGCCGAGTCCGTTGCGGCCTTCACCGCCAGTCGGGCCACGTCCCTCACCGCCACGAAGTTCATGGGGCGATCGCCGCGCCCGAGGACGAAGGCGGTGGCACCCGCCATCACGCTCTTGCCGATCAGCTCGTACGCGTGCATCTCCATGAAGGCCGCCGGCCGCAGGATTGTCCACGACAGGCCGCTGGCCTTCAGGTGTTGCTCGACGGCGTGCTTCGTGCGCCAGAAGTCGACGGGATGGTCGGGCGACGCGCCCATCACCGACGTGTAGACGAAGTGCCGCACGCCTTCGGCCTTCGCGGCGCCGACCAGCGCACGGTGCCCGGCATCGTCCACCTGTTCGGAGCGGTAGCGGCCGCGACCCAGCATGGCGTGCGCGGCGGCGACGACGACATCAGCTCCACGACACGCCGACGCAAGCGACGCGTGGTCGGCGAGATCCGCGACGCGCACCTCCGCTCCGAGCGATGCCAGGTCCGCCGCCCGTGTCCGGTCGCGTGTGACCGCCACCACGCGGTGCCCGGCGGCCGATGCCCGACGGGCCACCTCGCGCCCGAGCATTCCAGTGGCGCCGACAACGGCAATCGCCTGCGGTGCGCCTGGCATCGTCTGCTCGACTACACGGGGCGATGCTGAGGCAGGCCGCGCTACCGCCCTGCCGCCTTCACCCACTGAGCGGTGTCGGTGTACTGCTGGAACCGCACGATCTTGCCGTCGCGCACGTGCCACACATGCGCGAACTGCGCGTTCACCGGGGTGCCCGTGGCGCGCCAGGTGCCGGTGTAGCGGCCCTCCGCCACGACGGTGTCGCCACCGTCGATGATGTTCGCGGGCATGACAGCGAAGTTCTCGACGTCGCCGATGATGCGTCCGAACACACCCTCGGCGATGGCCTGGGGCCCGATGTAGGGATTCCGATCAGCATAGAAGAAGCTCTCGGCGTCGTTCCACTCGATAGCAGGATCGAAGGCTCCGAGCACGGCAGCCACGTCACCTCGGCCGAACGCCGCGTACAGGCCCTTCACGATCTCAGCAGCCTTTGCCATCACGTCTCCCTCCAGTGTCCTCGGCCCACACGATGAACGTCGTGTGAGGGGCGGATGGTAGCACGCCTCAGATGTCCTCGACCTTGAACACGCGGAACCCGCGCGCCTGGTAGTTGGCGAGCGCGTGCGGGTGATCCTTCGTGCACGTATGCAGCCACACGCGCGACGCCCCGAGGGCACGAGCCTCGCGCACGGCGGCGGCGAGCAGCCGCGAGCCGAGCCCACGGCCCACATAGGCGGGGCGCAGGCCGAAGTAGGCGATTTCCACGCTGTGCCCGTCGGCCTCGCGCTTCAACTCGAAGTAGCCGGCCGGATCGTCGCGGGCCCGCAGCACCCAGAACGTGAGATCCGGCTGGGCGACGTAGGCGGCCCACTCCTCATCCGTCCACGGCGAGCGGTCCACCCAGGCGTAGGCCTCGCCCACGTCGCGGTAGAGCATGCGGCACAACGCGGGCGCAGGCGCCTCTTCGCGGGTCAGCGAGAAGCCGTCCGGCCAGGGATCCGCGGGTGGCGTTTCCTGGTCGGCACGCAGTTCCAGGTAGCAGCGTTGGTGACCCATGCCGGCCGGCGCGCTCGGCTATCGGCCGGTGGTCTCCGACGCCGCACGGCGCGCGAAGCGCTTGAAGAAGCTCTCGGCCTTCCACGACGGGCGCGTGTCGCGATTGGCCACGCGCACCGCGAGCCGGCCAATCATGTCGGTGAACCCGACCGCGGCGCCGCGGTCGATGGGCTGCGCGAGGTCGTCCGACGGCGCGTGGTAGCGCTCCCGCGTCCAGTCGGCGTCGATCTTCGCCTCGGGCGAGCCCGGCTCGAAGCCCACCTTCATCGCCAGGGCCGGCACCCCCACGCGGATGAAGTTGTACTGGTCGCTGCGAATGAACCGGTTGCGCTGCGGCTGCGGATCGGGCCGCACGCCGAGGCCCATCTCCTGCGCCACCGCCCGCACATCGTCCCCGAGATCCGACTCGTCCAGGCCCAGGACCATGAGGCTCTCGAGCGGGTAGAGCGGCAGGAACATGTCCATGTTGATGTTGGCGACGATGGCGTCGCGCTCGACGGTGGGGTTGAGCGCGTAGTAGCGCGAGCCGAGCAGACCCTTCTCTTCGGCGGTGACGGCGACGAACACCACCGAGCGCCTGGGCTTCGCCGCGGCCACGGCGGAGGCCGCCTCGATGAGGGTGGCGATGCCCGACGCGTTGTCCATGGCGCCGTTGTAGATGTCGTCGCCGTTGATGGGCGCGCCGACACCCACGTGATCGAGGTGCGCGGTCAGCACCACGAACTCGCCTGCCAGCTTCGGGTCGCTGCCGCGCACGAGGCCCGCCACGTTGTGCGACTCCACGCCCATGTTCTCCACCGCTACCATCGCGCGCACCGAGGACGGCAGCGCGAAGTGCGGCAGCGCCTTGCCCTCGTCTGCGATCTTCAGCATCTCGGCAAACGTGTGGCCCGAGCCCTGGAAGAGACGCTCGGCCTTCGCGGGGTTGAACGTGATGGAGACCTGCTGCCCCGCCGTGTCGTCCAGCGCCGCATCAGCGAGCGCCATCGCGGGGTTCAGGCGATTGGGCGACGACCGCTCCCACGGCACGTCCATGCTCTTCGGGTTGGCAATCGAGATCGTGCCGATGGCCCCCAGCCGCTTCAGCGTGCTCCATCGTTCAGCCGCGGACTGGTAGTGCGCGCTGAGCGCGCCGGGCGCGTTGGAGGGGCTGCCGGAAAGGTAGACCACCACCTTGCCCTTCACGTCGAGGCCCGCGAAGTCGTCGTGATTCAGTTCCGGGATCTGCAGGCCGTGGCCGGCGAACACCAGGCCGGCGTCGACGCTGGGTGCCGGATCGATCCGCATGCCGAAGGTGGCCTCCTCCCCCAGCGTCACGGGCTCGGCCTTGCCCCGCCGCACCAGCGACAGGCTCGATTTCTCCTCGACGATGCGGCGCGAGTGGAAGGCGATGGGCTGCAGGTACCCCGCGGTGCCCGCGGGCTCCAGGCCGGCCTCGGTGAACTGATTGGCCACGTAGTCGGCGGCCTTGCGGTGCTCGGGACTGCCGGTCTCGCGGCCGCGCATGTTGTCGTTGGCCAGCATCTCGACGTGCGCGAACCAGCGGGCCGCCGGGGCGGCGGCCGGCGCGGGTGGGCCGCCCGCGGGCGCGGCCGGTTCCGTGGCGCAAGCGGAGCCACCGGCGATGAGCGCGATGAGAAGCGCGGGGACGGCGCGGCGGTGGAGTCCGGGGGAGGGGGTGGCGCGCATCATGCGCGCCACACTAGCACAGGCTTAACGCCGGCGGGGGTCGAGCGCGTCCTTCAGGCCGTCTCCCAGCAGCGAGAAGCTGAGCACGACCAGGGTGATCGCCACCCCCGGCGCGACAGCGCCGAGCGGGCTGCTCCGGAGCAGCTCGCGGCCGCGCGAGAGCATGGCGCCCCACTCCGGATCCGGAGGCTGCACGCCAAGGCCCAGGAACGACAGGCCCGACGCGAACAGGATGGCCGAGCCCAGCGTGATGGTGCCCTGCGCCAGGAGCGGTGCGTAACACTGCGGCAGGACGTGTCGCAGCAGCAGGCGCGACGCCGATGCGCCCGCGGCGCGCGAGGCGAGAATGAAATCCGCGTTCACCACGGCCTGCGCCGACGCACGGACCAGCCGCGCGAAGACGGGCACGCTGAAGATGGCCACGGCGACGACGGTGGACACGACGCCGCGGCCCAGGATGGCCGCCACCGCGATGGCCAGCAGCATGTCGGGGAACGACAACAGCACGTCCACCACCTGCATGATGGCGCCCTCGATGGCGCCGCGCCGCCACGCGGCCGCGAGCCCCAGCGTGGCGCCGACGAGCAGGCCCGCAAGGGTCGCGACGAGCGCGATGGTGAGCGAGACGCGCGCGCCGAGCAGCAGGCGGCTGAACGTGTCGCGCCCGAGATGGTCGGTGCCCAGCAGGTGCGCGGGGGAAGCCGGCAGGTAGTTCGAGGCGAGGTCGACGGCCAGCGGATCGTGGGGCGCCAGCACGTCGGCCAGGAGCGCCGCCCCGACGAACAGCGCAACCACAACGAGCGCCAATAGCGCGGGAATATCAGAGGCCAGGCGCCGCCAGGCGCCGCTCATGCGCGCACCCGGGGGTCGAGGCCGGCCCCCACCAGATCCGTGAGCACGTTCACCGTGACAATGAGCGTGGCGACGACCAGGACGCCGCCCTGCACCATGGGGAAGTCGCGCGCGATGACCGCGTCGACCATCATCCGGCCCACGCCGGGGATGGCGAACACGCTCTCCACCAGGACCGTGCCCGCGAGCAGGCCGCCCACGCGCAGGCCGATGAGGGTGACGACGGGCAGCGTGGCATTGGCCAGGGCGTGCCGGGCGATCACGCGCCACCGCCCAGCGCCGCGGGCCTCGGCCGCGCGCACGTATTCCTGGTGCAGCGTTTCCATCATCGCGGCGCGGGAAATGCGCGCCACCTGCCCGCCACTCTGCAGGCCGAGCACCACGATGGGCAGCAGGTAGTGAAGCGGCGTGCCCACGCCAATGGACGGAACCAGCGCGAGGTGGAGCGCGAACACCAGCATGCCCATCAACGCCAGCCAGTAGGACGGCGTGGACACCGCCACCAGTGTCACGGCCATCACCACGCGATCCACCCAGCGGCGGCGCGCGACCGCGGCCGCGATGCCCGCGGCCATGCCGAACAGGATGGCGAGCCCGATGCCGCCGAGCGTGAGAATGACCGTGTGCGGCAGCCGCTCGCGAATCTCGGTCACGACGGGCGCGCCGGTGCGGATGGAGGTGCCCAGATCGCCGGCCAGCGCGCGCGAGACGAATCGCACGAACTGCGTGGGCAGGGGCTGGTCGAGGCCCAGGTCGCGGCGGATTCGCTCCACGGTCTCGGGGCTGGCCTCGAGCCCCGCGGCGATCACCGCGGGGTCACCGGGAATGGCGTGGACGATGAGGAAGACGAGGACCGAGATCCCGAACAGCACCGAGACGAGCCGCAGGAGGGAGCGGGCGACGAGGGTCATCGCCAACAGAAACCACGAAGGCACGAAGAGCACGAAGAGCACGAAAATCGGCACGAAGCGATATTGGACAGGTGAACGGGAGAGCTCATCTGATTCGTGTCCTTCGCGATTCCCTTCGTGTCGTCGCGGTTTCTCTTCTCCTCAGTGCACCGTGGCCTGCTGGAACGTGACGGCGCCCAGCGGCGACGGGGTCACGCCCTCCACGTTCGCGCGGCTCGCCACGACGTACAGCGTGTCGAAGAGCCACACGGCGCCCGGGTCCTCGAGGTAGACGATCTCCTGCGCGCGACGGTAGAGCTGCTGACGCTTCTCCGCGTCGGTCTCACGCATCGCGGCCTCGATGACCCGGTCGAACTCCGCGTTCGAGTAGTAGCCGTAGTTGTTCTCGTTGGTCGGCGCGCTCCGGAAGATGGGCCGCAGGCCCCAGTCAGCGTCCGCCGTGGACGCGCCCGCGCCCATGATGAAGATCTCCTGCGGGTTCTTCTCCGGCGGCAGGCCCGCCCAGTAGGTGACCATCGTCCCCCACTCGATGACGTCGATGGCGGCCTCGATGCCGACCTTCTTCAGGTCCGCGGCCAGGGCCTCCGCCAGTTCCACGCCCATCGGGTAGCGCGGCGTGGTAGCGATGCGCGTCCTGAACCCGTTCGGGTAGCCCGCCGCCTTCAGAAGCGCCCTGGCCTTGTCGGGGTCGTACGGGATCTCACCCAGGTTGGCGTAGCCGCGCATGATCGGCGTGAGCGCACCGGTGGAGGGCCGCGCGAACGATGACACCAGGTTGTCCACGATGGCCCGCCGGTTGATGGCGTAGGAGATGGCCTGTCGCACGCGCGTGTCGTTGTAGGGCTTCCGGGACACGTTGAAGCGAAACTGCTGCATCCCCACGCTGGGAGTCTTCGTGACGACGATGCCGGGCTCCTTCTCCAGCCGCGCGATGTCGGCGGAGGGCACGCGCGTGATCACGTCCACATCACCGGCCTCCAGCGCCAGCACGCGCGATGCGGCCTCGGGGATCGGACGATAGACGATGCGCTTCGTCCTGCCCTTCTCGCCCCAGTAGTCGTCGTTGCGCTCGAGGACGATCTCCTGGTCCTTCTTCCACGACACGATCCTGTAGGGGCCGGTGCCCGAGGCGCGGTCGGCCGCCGACCCGAAATCCTTGCCGAACGTCGCGGCCACGGCTGGATTCACGATGGCCGCCGACACGTGCGCCATCGTCGGCTCGAACGCACCGAAAGGGTACTTGGTCGTGATGCGGACCGTGCGCTCGTCCACGGCTTCCACGCGATCAATCATGTCGAACAGGACGAGCCGCTTGTGGTTGGCCACCGGGTCCATGACGCGGGCGAAGTTGCGGTGGACCGCGTCTGCGTTGAACAGCGTGCCGTCGTGAAAGCGGATGCCCTGGCGCAGCTGGAACGTCCAGGTGACGCCGTCGGGCGCCACTTCCCAGCGCTCGGCCAGGCGCGGGACGATCTTCATGTCGTGGTCGAAGCCGATCAGGGTCTCGTACATCATCATGATGACCTGGTCGGACTCGGTGTCGGTCGTGTTGTGCGGGTCGAGCGTCGTCGCGTCGGCGGAGGCGGCGAAGACCAGCGTGTCGCGCAGCCCCGCGGGCGCGCCGCTTTCCGATCCGCCGCCGCATGCGGTGGCCACTACCACCGCGGCCACCACCCCTGTCAGTCTCGTCACGCACGACCTCCTGATGACTGCGGTGCCGAAGCGCGGCTCATCGCCCGGCGGACCGGCTCGACCAGCCGGTCACACTCCCCTCGGCCCCGCCAAAGCACTTGGGCGAACTCGCCTGCACTCCCCGGCTCAGACAGCGCCGTGTCCCCGCCTCGGGTCGTGTGTCGGTGTCGCAAACGGCTGGTCTCAACGGTCCGCCGATCGACGAGCCGCGCTTCGACACCCCACCGCTGAGCTCGTAGACTCTGAACTTACGACGTCATCCACTCCGTCCTGGGGTCCTCCAGCGATGCCACGCCGAAGCCCCAGCCACCCGGACGCACCATCTGTGAGCGGCAGGCATAGAAGATGATGCCGCGCCCGGGCGACCGGACCTCCTCGAGCAGCTCGAAGGTCATCGCGTGGCGCACCGTCGCCAGCACCTCGCCCTTCGCCACCTCGGTGAACTGGCGATCGAGCCCGACGACCGGCTCGAGACAACCGCCCACGCTCGGGCCCACGCGGAAGTAATTGTGGAAGTGCAGGTAGCGCGCTGGAGGCTTCACCTCGCCGTCGATCATGCCGAGCTGGCGCATCACGCCGAGCGTGCCGTCCACGTTCATCTGGATCCAGCGTCCTTCCTGCAGCTCGCCCCAGCCGAGCCCGCCCACTTCCGCGACGATGCCGGGGGTGCCGTATTTCTCGCCTGCATGCCCGAGCGAGGTGCGCGACCCGCGGAGGCCGCTGAAGATGGTGAGCGCGTGGACGACGGGGAACCCGTAGGCCAGCGCCAAGGCCCTGCTGCGCGCAGCCACGTCCGGGTCCGAGTAATCGGTGACGTAGCTCACGTCGGCCATCGTCGCGCCCCAGTCGCCAACGTGGTAGTCGATGATGGCGTCGCTCTTCGCCATGAACTCGTCCGACAGCACGCGCGTGATCTGGTTCGACAGCCACTGGTAGGGGCCGCCGAAGGTGCGGTTGGCGTCCGGCTCGTCCGCGTTGTCCTGGATGCAGCGCGTGGCGGTGGCCATGGCGGTGGCGTTGGCGACGGGGATGGCGATGAGGTTGCCGCGAAGAGTGGCCGCATCGACCTGGCTCAACAGTTCGCGCAGCACGACGGCCGAGAACCACTCGTTGCCGTGCAGCATGGACAGCAGGAGCAAGGTCGGGCCGTCGAGCGCTCCCGCTACGGCGTGCGCGACGATGTCCACGTCGCCGGTGAGATCACGGGTGACCGGGGCACGCACGATGGCGCGCGTACCCGGGGCGATGGTCGTGCCGGCGAGTGTCAATGAGGCCACGGCCGGCGATTATACGTGCTGGGGTTCGGAGGCCCCAGAACCCTAGCCCGCGCACCTCTGAAACGCCGGCAGGTGGTTGAAGAGCGACGCGGCGCGGTTGCTCTCGAATACCTGTCGCACGTCGGAGGGGAGGTCGAGGCCGAGGTAGCGATCGTAGATGGCGATGTTCTCCTGCTCGGCCACCACGCCGGCCGTGCACGCGGCGGGGACCGTCGCGAAGTGGGGCACCGTGGCCAGGGTCCAGGTGTTGACGGGCGCGGTCAGCCCCCGACTCACGAAGAGGCCGGCGATGGAGGTCGAGTGGCGCTGCTCGGCCGTCAGGATGTTCGTGAAAGGCGCAGAGGCGCCAAAGTCGGCGACCACGCCGGTGTAGATGGTTTCGGCGCGATATTCATCGGCGATGGCCTCCTCCATCGCGAGGCGCACGGCGCTGGTGAGTGCGGGACCGGTGGCCGGGGACGGCGCGGTCGGCGAATCGGAATCGCAGGCAGCCCCGAGGGCCGCGAGGACGACGGAAACCAGGATGAGGCGCCTCATGACGCCCCCCTTTCCGGGACCGGGGGAGCGGACCCACCAAGTCCCTTACTCCACAAAGATGCAGCATGGGGCACCATGGTGACAAGAGGGTTGACCGGTGCCCCGGGAATGAATGACTATTCATTCACCTCCATGGCCGCCACCTCTGCCAGACGCCTCGCCGCGGTGAAGGCCAGCCCCGTGACCGACAAGCGCGACCTCATCCTGCGCGCCGCGGTGAAGGTGTTCGCCAGGCACGGCTACTTCCAGTCGCAGGTGGCCGACGTCGCCCGCGTGGCGGGCGTGGCCGCTGGCACCGTGTATCTCTACTTCCGCAGCAAGGACGACCTGCTGGTCTCGATCTTCGAGCGGACGATGAAGGACGCGATTGCCGAGGGACGGGCGGCCCTGGCCGAGGTGCCGGACCCGGCCGACCGGTTGCGGCGCATCGCGCGCCTGCACCTCGAGCGCCTGGGGCGCGACCGCGAGCTGGCGGTCGTGGTCCAGGTGGAGCTGCGGCAGTCCATCAAGTTCATGGAGCGCTTCTCGTCCACCCACCTGCAGGACTACCTCAACCTCATCCGCCGGACCATTGCCGACGGCCAGGAGGCGGGTGTGTTCAGGAAGGACGTGAGCGCCAACACCGGGGCCAAGGTGTTCTTCGGCGCGCTGGACGAGATGGCGACGAACTGGATGCTGAGCCGCCGCAAGTACGACCTGGCCGCCGAGGCCGACGCGGTGGTGGACCTGCTGATCGGAGGCCTGGGACGATGAGCCACATCAACGTCAACGCGGTGACGGTACTGGGCGCCGGCACGATGGGCGCGCAGATCGCGCTGCACTTCGCCAACGTCGGCATCCCGTCACTGCTGCTGGATCTCACGGCCGACCTGGCGAGACAGGGGCTCGAGAAGGCGCGCAAGCTGAAGCCCGACCCGCAATTCACGCCGGACGTACACGTGCTGGTCACCACCGGCGGCTTCGACACGCACCTCGACCAGATCGCTTCCACCGACTGGGTGATGGAGGCCGTGGTCGAGCGGCTCGACATCAAGCAGCAGCTCCTCGCCCGCGTCGACGAGAAGCGCCGCCCCGGCACCATCGTGAGCACGAACACGTCGGGCATCCCGATCGGCGCGCTGGCCGAGGGGCGCTCCGAGGACTTCCGACGGCACTGGCTGGGCACGCACTTCTTCAACCCGCCGCGCTACCTGCGCCTGCTGGAGATCATCCCGACGCCGGAGACCGACCCGGGAGTCATCGCATCGGTGACGCGCGTGGGCGACCACCTGCTGGGCAAGGGCGTGGTGATCGCGAAGGACACGCCCAACTTCATCGGCAACCACATCGCCCTCTACGGCGTGGCGTGCATGCTGCAGTCGCTGGCCAGCGGGAAGTACACCATCGAGGAGATCGACGCCATCACCGGCCCCGCCATCGGGCGCCCGGGCTCGGCCACGTTCCGGACGATGGACATCGCGGGGGTGGACGTGCTGGCGCACGTGATGCGCAACCTGAACGAGCGCCTGGCGGATCCGGAGGATCGCGCCGCGTTCGCCGTGCCCGCCTTCCTGGACCAGATGATCGCCCGCGGCCAGCTGGGCGAGAAGACCGGCAAGGGCTTCTACGAGCGGCGCAAGGGCCCGGGCGGCGAGTCCGAGATCTGGACGCTGGATCTGCAGACGCTGGAGTACCGCGCGAAGCAGTCCGCGAAGATCGCGTCCATCGAGGCCGGGAAATCCATGGACGACCTGGCCGAGCGCGTGCGGACGCTGTTCCACAGCAAGGACAAGGCCGGGCAGTTCCTCCGCGAGACGCTGGCGCCCACATTGGTCTACACGGCGCGCGTCACGCCCGAGATTGCCCACTCCATGGACGACGTGGACCGGGTGATGCGGTGGGGGTTCGGCTGGGACCTCGGCCCCTTCGAGCTGTTCGACACCATCGGCGTCCGCGAGGTGATGAGCGCGGCTGCCGAGACGGGTGGGCACGCGATGAAGGGGGGGATCCCGCCGCTGGTCCAGTCGGTGATCGACGCCAACGCCAATCGCTTCCGCGAGGGGCTGGTCGCCCCGGCCGCGCCCGATCTGCAGATCCTGCGGAGCGCGAAGGACCAGCAGCGCGTGGTGAGGAAGAACGCGGGCGCCAGCCTGGTGGACCTGGGCGACGGCGTGCTGGCCGTGGAGTTCCACTCGAAGATGAACGCCATCGGCGGCGACACCGTTGCCATGCTGCAGGCGGGAGTGAAAGAGGCGGCGAAGAACCACCGCGCGCTGGTCGTGGGCAACGACGCGGCGACGTTCTCGGCCGGCGCCAACCTGATGCTGGTCCTGCTCGAAGCGCAGGAAGGCAACTTCGACGAGTTGGAGCTGATGGTCCGCCAGTTCCAGCAGACGATGATGCTGCTGCGGTACAGCGAGGTGCCGGTGGTGGTGGCTCCGGCGGGCTTGGCCCTCGGCGGAGGCGTGGAGATCATCCTGCACGGCGATCGCGTGCAGGCGGCGGCTGAGACCTACATGGGGCTCGTGGAAGTGGGCGTGGGCCTGATCCCCGCGGGTGGCGGCACCAAGGAGATGCTGGTGCGCGCGATGGCGGAAGTGCCCACGCCGCAGAGCGATCCGCTGCCCTGGGTGCAGCAGGCGTTCGAGACCATCGCGCTGGCGAAGGTCTCGGCCAGCGGCCCGGATGCGGTGCGGCTCGGGTATCTCGCGTCCACCGACACGTTCACGATGAACCGCGAGCGGCTGATGGCCGACGCGAAGGCCAAGGCACTGGAGCGCGTGCGCGAGGGGTATCACAAGCCGGCCCCGCGCACGGCCATCCGCGTGGGCGGCGAGGCCGTGACGGCGGCGCTCAAGCTGGGCGTGCACCTGGCGTGGCGCGCGGGCCGCGCGAGCGACCACGACGCGCTGATCGGCCGGAAACTGGCGCACATCTTCGGCGGGGGGCAGCTCCCCCACCCGACCACGGTCAGCGAACAGTACCTGCTGGATCTCGAACGCGAGGCGTTCCTGAGCCTGCTCGGCGAGCGGAAGACGCTGGAGCGGATTCAGCACACGTTGAAGACGGGGAAACCAAAACGGAACTGATAGGTTCTGGGGTTCCCGGGTTCCGGGGTTCGCGTGGCCCAGAACCCGAGAACCGCAGAACCCGAGAACCCTGAATGATCGACCTCGGAAGTGGTGAACCGATCGTTTTGATCCCCGGCCTTCAGGGCCGGTGGGAGTGGATGCAGCCGGCCGTGAACGGCCTGGCACAGCACTACCGCGTCATCGCGTTCTCGTTGTGCGACGAGCGCAGCAGCCCATTCGACTGCGACCCGGCGCTCGGGTTCGAGAACTACGTGCGGCAGGTGAACCAGGCCATGGACCGCGCGGGGCTGAAACGGGCCACGATCCTCGGTGTCTCGTACGGGGGGTTGATTGCCACGGAGTTCGCCGCGCGGTTCCCGGAACGCGTGTCGCGCCTGGTGCTGGCCTCGGCGCTGCCCACCGACTGGACGCCGGATCGGCGGGCGCGGTTCTACATGCGCGCGCCGCGGCTGCTGAGCCCGATCTTCGCGCTCACGTCGCCGATGCGCCTGCAGCCCGAGGTGCAGGCGGCGTTGCCCTCGATCGGCGCGCGGCTTCACTTCATGGCGTACCACGGCTGGCGCGTGGTGACGGCGCCGATGTCGCCGAAGAAGATGGCGCGACGAATCTCGTGGGCCGAGCACCACCGGTTCGCCGACGCCGCGCGCGTGGCAGCGCCCGCGCTCGTCGTCACCGGCGAGCCTGGCCTGGACCGCGTGGTCCCGGTGGCCGTGAGCTGCCGAAACGTCAGCCGGCTGCCGGCTGCGAGACACGTGGTGCTGTCACACACGGGGCACCTGGGCATCGTGACGCAGCCGGACCGCTTCCGAGACCTGATGGATGAGTTCGTCGCGCAAAGCGCCGCCGCGACTGACATTCCGGCGCCAGCGAGAAGGAGCAGACGGTGACGGGGATGCTGCAGGAGATTCCGGGTGCGGTCGGCATCCTCGAGGCACGGCTCGACCTGCCCGAGGACCAGCCGCGGGCCGTGGCCGTGATCGGCCACCCGCATCCGCTGCTGGGCGGGACCATGCACACCAAGGCCGTCTACCACGCCGCGAAGGCGCTGGCGGCCATCGGTGTGGCCGCGCTCCGATTCAACTTTCGCGGCGTCGGTTTGAGCGCCGGCACGTTCGACGAAGGCGCGGGAGAGCAGGACGACTTCCGCGCGGCCATCGCGTTCGCGGCCGAGCGCTTCCCGGGCCTCCCGATCTGGGCGGCCGGCATGTCGTTCGGCTCGTGGATCGCGCTCACGGTGGGCGCGGAGGACCCGCGCGTGACGCTGCTCGTCGCCATCGCGCCGCCGGTGGATCGCTACGCGTACGACGCCCTGAAGACGTGCACCAAGCCCAAGTTCCTCATCCACGGCGAAGAAGACGAGGTGGTATCGGTGCGCGAGGTCCGGAAGCTTTACGGCGAGATCCCGGAGCCCCGGGAACTGGTCGTCATCGAGGACGCCGATCACGTGTTCGACGGCAAGGCCTCGCTCGTGGGCGAGGCAATTGAAGAGTTGCTCGGGGACTTTGAACAGGAAGCGACCGGGAACACGAAGGTCACGAAGGGTACGAAGGGTACGAAGGGTACGAAGGACGACACGAAGTTGGACTAGCGAGGAGCACAAGGCTTCGTGCCGACCTTCGCGTGCTTCGTGCCTTCGTGGTTTCAGTTGAGGACACCATGCAGGATGCAGTCATCGTTTCAGCCGTGCGCACCGCCATTGGGAAGGCGCCGCGCGGCACGCTCAGCACGGTCCGGCCCGACGAGATGGGCGCCACCGTCATCGCCGAGGCGCTGAGGCGTGCCGGCGGGCTCGATCCCGCGCTCATCGACGATGTGATCCTGGGGTGCGCGATGCCCGAGGGCGAGCAGGGGCTGAACGTGGCGCGCATCGCCAGCCTCCGCGCGGGTATGCCCGTCGAGGCGTCGGCCGTCACGGTCAACCGGTTCTGCTCGTCCGGGCTGCAGGCCATCGCGTACGGCGCCGAGCGCATCATGCTGGGGCACGCGCAGGCCGTCGTGGCCGGCGGCACCGAATCCATGAGCATGGTGCCGATGGGCGGTAACAAGGTCTCGCCCAACCCGGCGCTGGTGGACAGCTACCCGGACGTCTACCTGACCACAGGCCTCGTGGCCGAGAACCACGCCCGGCAATCCGGCATCTCACGCGAAGCGCAGGACGAGTTCTCGGTGCGGAGCCACCAGCGCGCCGTGGCCGCTATCGACGCCGGCCGGTTCAAGGACGAGATCGTGCCCCTCACCGTCCGCCTGGCCGACGCGAACGGCGGCGGGCCCGGGCGCGGTGGCAAGGCCGTCGGCCCAACCGTGCGCGAGATCACCTTCGATACCGACGAGGGCCCGCGACGCGATACCTCGATCGAGGCGCTCACGAAGCTCAGGGCCGCCTTCCATGCCACCGGCACCGTCACCGCCGGCAACTCCTCGCAGATGAGCGACGGCGCCGCGGCGGTGGTCGTCACGTCGGCCGACATCGCGAAGGCCCACGGCCTGACACCCCTGGCGCGCTTCGTCGCCTACGCCACGGCCGGCGTGCCGCCCGAGCTCTTCGGCATCGGGCCCGTGCCGGCCATCAAGAAGGTGCTGAAGCTGGCGGGTCTCACGCTGGACCAGATCGATCTCGTGGAGCTCAACGAAGCCTTCGCCGCGCAGGTGCTGGCCTGCCTGAAGGAACTGCCCATCGATCCGGAGAAGCTGAACGTGAACGGCGGCGCCATCGCCCTGGGGCATCCGCTCGGCTGCACGGGCGCGAAGCTCACCGCCACGCTCATCCACGAGATGCACCGCCGCGGCTCGCGCTACGGCATGGTGACCATGTGCGTGGGCGGCGGGATGGGGGCTGCCGGGGTCATTGAGCGATTGTAGATTGCAGATTGGCGATTCATTGCTGATTGGTGATTGGTGATTGGTGATTCATTGGTGATTGGTGATTGGTGATTGGTGATTGACGATTGATGATTCAGGCGAGGGACCACCATGAGCGCTGTGAGTGAGACAACGATTAAGGGCGGGGCGTGGCTGATCGAGGAGGCGGACGCGGCGGCGGTGATGACGCCGGAGAAGCGGACCGAGGAGCACGTGCTCATCGGCCAGTCGGCGGCAGAGTTCATCGACGGCGAGGTGCTCCCGGTGGCCGCACGGCTCGAACAGAAGGATTGGGCGCTCAACCGCGAGCTGGTGAAGAAGTGCGGCGCGCTGGGGCTGCTCGGCACGAACATCCCCGAGACCTACGGCGGCGTGGACCTCGACAAGATCTCCACGCTCATCGTCTCGGAGCAGGTGTCGCGCTATGCGTCGTTCGGCGCCACCTTCGGCGCGCAGGCCAACCTCACCATCCTGCCCATCTTCATGTTCGGGACCGAGGCGCAGAAGCGGAAGTACCTGCCGCCCCTCATCGCCGGCGACCTCGTGGGCGCCTACTGCCTCAGCGAATCGGGCTCGGGCTCTGACGCGCTGGGCGCCAAGGCGCGCGCGATGAAGCAGGCCGACGGCAGCTTCGTCCTGTCAGGCGAGAAGATGTGGATCACCAACGGCGGCTTCGCCGACCTCTTCATCGTCTTCGCGAAGGTGGACGGCGAGCAGTTCACCGCCTTCATCGTCGAGAAGGCGTGGCCGGGCGTCTCCACGGGCAAGGAGGAGCACAAAATGGGCCTGCACGGCTCGTCCACCACGCCCGTCATCCTGCAGGACGTGAAGGTGCCGGCCGACGCGGTACTGGGCGAGGTGGGGAAGGGCCACAAGGTGGCTTTCAACGTGCTCAACTTCGGCCGTTTCAAGCTGGGTGCCATGGCCTCGGGCGGGGCGAAGGCCGCGCTGGGCGAGGCGGCGAAGTACGCGGCCGCGCGCAAGCAGTTCGGCGTGGCCATCGCCACCTTCGGGGCCATCAAACACAAGCTGGGCGAGATGACGGCGCGCGAGTACGGGCTGGAGAGCATGATGTACCGCACGGCCGGCCTCATCGACGCGCACATCGCGGCAGCGCCTGACACGAAGGCCGACGATGCGGCGCCGATGCTGAAGGCGCTGGAGGAGTTCGCGGTCGAGGCGTCGATCGCCAAGGTGCTGGGCAGCGAGGTGGTGGACTACATCATCGACGAGAACGTCCAGATCCACGGGGGCAATGGCTTCGTGAAGGACTACCCCGCCGAGGGCCATTACCGCGACTCGCGCGTGAACCGCATCTTCGAGGGCACCAACGAGATCAACCGCCTGCTCATACCCGGCATGCTGATGAAGAAGGCCCTGAAGGGCGAGCTGGCGCTCATCCCCGCGGCGAAGCAGCTGCAGGACGAGATCATGAGCCCGTCCATGAGCCTGCCGGACGACACCGAGGGCGTGCTGGTGGACGAGCGGCGCGCGTGCGGCGCCTTCAAGAAGGTAGTGCTGATGGTGGCGGGCACCGCGATGCAGGTCTACGGCCAGAAGGTCGAGCAGGAGCAGGAGGTGCTCACCTACCTGGCCGACCTCGTCACCGACGCCTACACCGCCGAGAGCGCCGTGCTGCGCGCCATCGACGCCACCAACCGCAAGGTGCAGGACGCCTCGCTGCACGTGGACGCCGCCTCCGTCTTCACCCACGAGGCCGCGGGCCGTGTGGAGCTGAACGCCCGCGCGGCGCTGGCGGCAATGGCGGACGGCGACGTGCTGCGCACGCAGCTGGCCGCGCTCCGGCGGCTGCTGAAGGTGACGCCGGCGAACACGGTCGCCATGCGGCGACGGCTCGCAGACGCAACGGTTGGCAAGGGGGGTTACCTGTTTGCGTGAATCTATTGATTTCTTGATGTGGTGATCTGGAGATCGATCTGGCGAACTATTGATCTGATGAGCTATCTGTTGATCTCGCGATCGCAGCGCACGTGCGCGCTCGACTAGAATGCGCTGGATGATTCGCCACTGGTCGCGCGTCGGTGGGCTCGTGCGCGTCGGTGGGCTCGTGCTCGCCGGGGCACTGCTGGGCGGGTCGCCGGCGGCGGCTCAGCACGCGCCCTCGCCGCGGGACGATGAGCAGCGCGCCATCCTGCGCGAGCTGGTCGAGATCAACACGTCGCCGGAGGGCGGCAGCGTGGCGCCCGCGGCACGCGCGGTGGCGGCACGGCTGACGGCTGCCGGGTACGGCGCTGCCGACCTCGAGCTGATCGGCCCGAATGCGTCCTGCGTCAACGTGGTGGCCACGCTGCGCGGGCGCGACACGAGCGCGCGCCCGGTGCTGCTCATGGCCCACCTCGACGTGGTGCCCGCCCGGCGCGCCGACTGGCAGTTCGATCCTTACGTCCTGCGCGAGGAGAAGGGCTGGTTCCTCGGCCGCGGCGTGCTCGACAACAAGGCCGGCGCCTCGGTGCTGATTGCGAACATGATGCGGTGGAAGCGCGAGGGCTTCGTGCCTGCGCGCGACCTGGTCACGGTGCTGACCTGCGACGAGGAGACCACCGCCGAGGCCGGCATCCGCTGGCTGCTGGCCAACCGGCCCCGGCTGGCCCAGGCCGAGTACGCGCTCAACACCGATGCGGGCGGCGTAGAGCGGCGCGGGTCGGGCCGTGTGGCCTTCTACGTGCAGGCGGCCGAGAAGTCGTACGTCACCTTCGCGCTCACCGCGCGGAACGAGGGTGGACACTCGTCGGTGCCTCGCCCCGACAACGCCATCTACGCCCTCGCGGCCGCGCTGGGCCGATTGGCTGCACACCAGTTTCCCGTGCAGTACAACCCGGTGTCGCAGGCCTCGTTCGCGCGCGTCGCCACGCTCGAAGCGGGCCAGCTGGCGGACGATCTCGCCGCTGCTGGCCGCGGCGAGACCAGCGGCGCCGCCATCGAGCGCCTGTCGGCGGTCCCGCACATCGGCGCCGACCTCCGCACCACCTGTGTCGCCACCATGCTCGCGGGCGGACACGTCGAGAACGCCCTTCCCCAGTCGGCGACGGCCACGGTGAACTGCCGCGTCATGCCAGGCGTGCCCGAGGCCGAGGTGAAGCGCGCGCTCGAATCGGTGGTGGCCGACCCGACCATCACGGTCTCGACCACCTATCAGATGGTCCCGAGCACCGCGTCCCAGCTGCGCGACGATGTGCTGCCCGCCATCGAGAAGGTGGCCACCGGATTCTGGCCCGGGGCGACGGTCGTGCCAGGCATGTCGGCCGGTGCGACCGACGGGCTCTACCTGCGCAACGTGGGCGTGCCCGTCTTCGGCATTTCCGGCATCGAGATCGACCCCGCGGAGGACCGCTCGCACGGGCTCGACGAGCGGGCGCCGGTGAAGTCGGTCTTCGAGTCGCGGGAATACTGGTACACCCTGATCAAGGCGCTCGTCGGCCCCGCCTGAACGCCGAGTCGTTCTCTCAGAGCCGCAGATTGCTGCAGATTTCGCAGATTCGGCTTGCTGCAGCCGACGAAGCGGCGCTCAGCGGCTTCGCCGCTGGCGGGAGTGCGAGGGGCTCCGGACGAGCAATGGCGGGCTTGCAGCAGAAGGCCGGAGGCTCGAGCCCTTGCTCGTCCGGAACCCATCGCACTCCCGGCCACGCGCGCGGTGAGCGCGCGCGTGAGCGCCGCCCGCGGACGCTCCGATCGATCGGCGCTCAGCTGCGGCTTCGGTGCTCTGCGCCATCTGCGTTCATCTGCGGCCCTCGTGCTCCGCGCCATCTGCGTGTAGCATAGGCGGCAATGACCACCCACGCTGATCTGGGCACCGACCAGGCTCACCTGCTCCATCCCCTTCACCATCCATCCGCCTACGCCGCGACGCGCATCTGGGTGTCGGGCCAGGGGGCGCTCATCAAGGACTCCACGGGGCGCGAGTACATCGACGGCCTCTCAGGGTTGTGGAACGTGAACATCGGGCACGGCCGGACCGAGCTCGGCGACGCCGCGAAGGCCCAGATGGACACGCTGGCCTTCCACTCCGCCTACGCCGGCGGCACGAACGAGAAGGCCATCGCGCTCGCCGAGAAGATGAGCGAGATCGCGTACCCGTCCATCAACACGTTCTTCTTCACCAGCGGCGGCGCCGAGTCGTCCGAGAGCTCGTTCAAGACCGCGCGCTTCTACTGGAAGGCCGTCGGCAAGCCCGACAAGATCAAGGTGATCTCGCGGCACCGCGCCTATCACGGGCTCACCCTCGCCGCCATGAGCGCCACCGGGCTGTCGGTGTTCTGGCCGATGTTCGAGCCCCGCACACCCGGCTTCCTCCACATCGACGCACCCGACCCGTATCGGTTCGTGAACACCGATCCGAGCGTCAGCCTCGGCGTGGCCGCCGCCAACAAGCTCGAGGAGGCCATCCTGCGCGAGGGCCCCGACACCGTGGCCGCGTTCATCGCCGAGCCCGTCCAGGGCGCCGGCGGCGTCATCGTCCCGCCGGCCGACTACTTCGGGCGTATCCGCGAGATCTGCAACCAGTACGACGTGCTGCTCATCTCGGACGATGTGATCACGGGGTTCGGGCGGACGGGCCGGTGGTTCGGGCTGGACCACTACCGCGTGGAGCCCGACATCATGCAGTTTGCCAAGGGCATCACCAGCGGGTACGTGCCGCTCGGGGGTATTGGCGTGTCGGACAAGGTGCGCGACGTGATCAACGGCGTGCCGGCCTCGAAGCGCTGGATGCACGCCTACACCTACTCGGGGCATCCGACGTGTTGCGCGGTGGCGTTGGCGAACATCGACATCATGGAGCGCGAGCGCCTCGTCGAGCGCGCCGCCGCGAGCGGCGCGCGGTTGCAGGAGAAGCTGCGGGGCCTCGAGTCGATGGACGGCGTGGGTCACACGCGCTGCCAGGGTCTGATGGGGGCGGTGGAGGTCGTCGCCGACAAGGCAACGAAGCAGCTGTTCCCGGCGCAGGCCGGCGTCACGCCGAAGCTGATGGACGCGATGCTCGAGCGCGGGCTCTATACGCGCGCGGTGATGGACTGCATCTGCATCGCCCCGCCGCTGGTGACCACGGACGCCCAGATCGATCAGCTCGTCGACATCGTCCGCGAGTCCGTCGCTGCCGTCGTGAGCGCAGCACGGGAGATGGCCGCGACGACGTAGAAGCCGGGAGGCCCGTTCGAGGCGACCGTCCGGGGCATCCAACGGTCGCCCGTGCTACCGTGTGCGCATGTACACAGCGGCAATCGTCCTGCACTCCGTACTGCGATGGGTGGTGATCCTGCTGGGCGTGCTGGCCGTGGCGCGGGCATTTTCCGGCCGCTCCGGCGCACGGTCGTGGACCGCCGCCGACGCCACGCCGGGCCGGCTCTACACGATGGCGCTCGACGTGCAGATGGTGATCGGGCTGCTGCTGTACTTTGTCTTCAGCCGCATCCTGTCGATCGCCGGCGCCGACTGGGGCGAGGCGATGGGCAACACGGCCATCCGCTACTGGGTGGTCGAGCACCTGGCCGCCATGGTCGTGGCCATCGCGCTGGCGCACGTCGGGTCCGTGCGGGTGCGGAAGGCCGCCACCGACGCCGCCCGCTTCAAGCAGGCGGCGCTCTTCTACGGCCTGTCGCTGTTCCTCGTGCTGCTCGCGTCGCCGTGGCCCGGGTTGCCCTACGGGCGGGCGCTGCTGAGGCTCTGGTAGCGTACGGGCGGGCCTGCCTCGCCGAAGCTCGGAACGAGCGGAGGCGGGTGCGGGCAGCTGCGATGAGTGTAAGCCCCGGGAACCCCGAGAACCCGAGAACCCGAGTACCTACCGTCGCGACCAGTAGTAGTAGAACGGCAGCCCGAGCGCCACCAAGCCCAGCCCCGCGATCGACTCAGTGGGTCGCTCCACCAGCGTATTCCACACCAGCGCGAACGAGCCCAGCACGTAGAGCCCGGGGATGATCGGGTAGCCGAGCGCCTTGTATGGGCGAGGCGCACCGGGACGGCGCCACCGCAGCACGAAGATGGCCACGCCGCCCAGGGTACCGAAGAGGACCGACGCGAACGTCACGTAGGTGAACAGGGCCTCGTATCCCCCGCTCAGCGTCAGCAGCACCGACCACGCGCTCGTGACGATCAGCGCCACGTGGGGCGTGTGATACACCGGATGCACGTTGGCCACCGATCGGAAGAAGCGGCCGTCGGCCCCCATCGCAAAACAGACGCGAGACGAGGCGATGATGCCCGCGACGTTGCACCCGAACGTCGAGATGACGACGCTGCCCGCGACGAGGCCGGCGCCGACCGGGCCGACCAGCACCGTCACGACCTGCTCGGCAATGCGCGTCACGCCGGACATCTGCTCGACGGTCATGGCGTGGACGTACGCGAAGTTCACCGCCACGTAGATGGCGGTCAGGATCAGGGTGCCGAGAATGAGCGCGCGCGGAACGTTCCTGGCAGGGTTGGTAATCTCGCCGGCCGCGAAGGCCACGTAGTACCAGCCTTCGTAGGTCCACATCACGGCGATCATGATGACGCCGAACGAGGCCAGCGGGCGCACGACGCTCTCGGGCACGACGGGCGTGTAGGCCGGCTCCACCTGTCCGAAGGCAATGGCCAGGAGCGGGATGGCGATGAGCCCGCCGATCTTCACCACGGTGAGCACGGTGTTGACCAGGTTGCCCTGCTTGATGCCGACGTAGTTGATGGCCGTGATGAGAATCACCGAGGAGGCGGCCACGAGCTGACCGGCGCTGAGGCTCCACGGCCCCCACGGCATGTCCATCGCCAGGAGCACGCGATCGGTGCCGAGCGACGGGACGAAGTAGCTGAAGTACTCGGCGAACCCGACGGCGACGGCCGCCACGCTGCCGGTGAGGATGACGAGCAGGCACGCCCACCCGAAGAGGAAGCCCAGCACGGGGCCGTACGCCTCGCTGAGGAACACGTAGAGGCCCCCCGAGCGCGGGAACATCGAGCCCATTTCCGCGTAGGTGAGGCCGCCGGCCATAGCCAGCATCCCGCCGGCCGCCCAGGCCACGAGGACCAGGCTGACGGAGGGCAACTCCTCCATCATGATGCCGGTCGTCAGGAAGATGCCGGAGCCGAGGACGCTGCCGATGACGAGGAGGGTAGCGCCCGAAAGACCGATGGCCCGCACGAGCTGGGCGTCCGCGGCGTCGGCGGGCGGTTTTGGCGTAGGAACGGACGATGTCACGGTGCCGCGGACTGTAACACGCCGCGGCCCGGTCCATACAGCACCTGCCCCGGTCGCGCACCGGTGTGGCGGCCGTGGTCGATGACGACCTGTCCGTTCACCAGCACGTAGTCGATGCCCCGGGGCGCCCGCGTGGGCGCGTGGTAAGTGGCCAGGTCTTCGATCGTCGTGAGATCGAAGATGACGACATCGGCCCAGCCGCCCTCGCGGATGGCGCCGCGCCCGTGGAGGCGCATGCGCGTGGCCGGCCAGGACGTCATCTTGCGGATGGCCTCTTCGAGCGTCAGCACGCCGCGCTCCCGCACGTAACGTGCGAGGACGCGGGGGAAGTTGCCGTACGCGCGTGGGTGCGTCAGGCCGGTCGGGTCCTGCCCTCCTTCGGTGGCCGCGGCGCCGGCATCGCTGCCGATGCTCGTCCACGGGAAACGAAGCGCCGTCTCGAGATCGGCCTCGCTCATCATGTGGAAGATGGCCATCACGCGGCCGCTGCCCGCGGCGACGAGGTCGAACGCCGCGTCGGCCGGGTCCTTGCCCCAGACCTTCCCGATCTCCTCGAGGCTCTTGCCTTCGAAGCGCGCGTGCTCGGGGTTGCGCGCGTTCGAGAGCACTACGCCGCTCCATCCGCCCGCCGCCTCAACCAGGTTGGACCATCCGGGCACGCCCGACACGATCTCGCGCTTGAGCCCGGCGCGGATCTCGGGATTGGCCAGCCGCTGCAGGAGCGCGCCGCGGCCGCCCTCCTGCGCCCACGCCGGGATGGTGGCCTCGAGACCCGTGCCGCCAGCGGTGTAGACATACATGTCGGCGGCGACGTCCACGCCACGCGCGCGCGCCGCCTCGATGGTGCGCCCAGCCTCGGCCATCAGCGTGCCCCAGCCCGGCTGGTGGGCCACTTTCAGATGGAAGATCTCCACCGGCAGGCCGGCGCGTTCGCCAATCGCAATCGCTTCTTCAATGGCCGAGATCAGCTTCGGGCCCTCGTCGCGCATGTGGCTGGCGTAGATGCCCCCGTACCGCGCCGCCACACGGGCCATCTCCACCAGTTCCTCGGTCGTCGCGAAGCTCCCGGGCGGGTAGATCAGCGCGGTGGAGAGCCCGACGGCCCCGTCACGCATC
>DAIRFN010000193.1:0-10897 GCA_036795065.1 Vicinamibacterales bacterium | reverse complement strand
GCATCAACTACTACCCGCCGCGCGGCGACAACAAGGAAGGCTGGGACAACATCGATCTGGTGGGCTGGCTCGGGTACCCGATGCAGCTCAAGATCAACTTCCTCTGCCGCGACTCCATCCTGGCGGCGCCCATCGTCCTCGACTCGGCGCTGTTCCTCGACCTGGCCAAGCGGGCCGGCATGTTCGGCATCCAGGAGTGGCTGTCGTTCTACTTCAAGGCCCCGATGCACGCCAAAGAGGTGTACCCGGAGCACGACCTGTTCATCCAGCTGATGAAGCTGAAGAACACGCTTCGTTATATGAAGGGCGAGGAGCTGATCACGCACCTCGGGCTCGAGTACTACGACTGAGGTCTTGAGGCCCTGAGGTCTTGGGTCGCTCCCCAAGGCCCAGGACAGTCCCTACCGCATTCCCTCCGTCCCGCAATCCTTCTCCGCCGGGCGCTTTTTCGACTCCCGACTCCCGGTTCTCGACTCCCGTCGAGTATCATCCCGGCCATGTTTCAGCCAGCCCTGCTTGGCGGCGTGGCCATCGGGATCCTGTCGGCCCTGCCGGTCATCAATCTCGCGAACTGCTGCTGCGCGTGGATCCTGTTCGGCGGGGGGTTGGCCGCCTACCTGGTGCAGCAGCAGCGGACAGACCCCATCACGGTGGGTGACGGCGCGCTGGTCGGCCTCATGGCCGGCGCGATCGGCGCCGTGGTCTGGACCATCGTCGCCATCCCCTTGAACGCGGCGCTCATTCCGTTCCAGGCCGGGATGCTCGATCAGGCAATGTCCAGCGACATGCCGCCCGAGGCGCGCGAGTTCCTCGAGGCCCTGCGAAGCGCCCCCGTGATGGGCGCGGCCGCCGTCGTCGGGTTCTTCATCACGCTCTGCGTGTGCAGCGTGTTCGGCATGATTGGCGGCCTGTTCGGGGCGCTGTTCTTCCGCAAGAACGCGGCGCCAACGCCGCCCCCGCCCGTGCCCACGTTCACCCCCCCGACCTTCACGCCTCCGCCGCCTCCGCCCCCACTGCCGCCGGGGAATGGGACCACCTCGTAACTTTGAACGCTCGTCCTGTAGTTCCCCACCGGCCCTGCCGATACACGCAGTGGCATGCACTCGAGCTACGAGTCGTTTTTCGGGCTGTTCGAGCGCCCCTTCAGCCTGACTCCGGACGCCCGGTACCACTACCGGAGCCGGGCCCATGGGCGGGCACTGGGCGGGCTCTCCACGGGCATCACCCGTCGGGCGGCGGTGCTGCTGCTGACCGGCGACCTCGGCACCGGCAAGTCAACGCTCTGCCGGACCCTGATCCGCACGTTCCAGCGCGAGGCACGCGTCTTCTACATCGCCAACGCCCTGCTGTCGCCCGACGAGCTGTACCGTCGGCTGCTGCAGGATCTGGGAGCCACGGCGGCGGGCGGTGCCGCCATCGAGCGTCTCGCCGAGGCCGGCCGCGACGAATTGGGGCGGTGGTTGACGGAGGTGCTGCGCGCGGGAACGGGGCCGCGTCCCCTGATCCTGATGGACGAGGCCCACCTGCTGCCACCGGCAACCGTCGACAGCCTCCTCGGGCTCGTGTCCCTCGAAACGGGCGGCGACCCCTTGCTGCAGGTACTCCTGGCCTCCCAGCCGCCGACCGTCGGGGCTCCCACGCTGCCGCGGGTCATCGACGACTCGGTGCTCCACCGCGCGCGCCTGACGGCCCTCGACCTGGACGAATGCGAGCCCTATATCCAGCATCGCCTGCACGTCGCCGGTGGGGCGCCAATCGCCATCGCACCGCGCACCATCGACGTGGTGCATGCCCTGTCGGGCGGTGTGCCCCGTCTGGTCAACCTGCTCTGCGAGCGAGCCCTGCAGGAAGCCGCTGCCATCCGCATCCGCCGGCTCGAGCCTTCGATGTTCGAGACCGCGGCCGCGTCGCTCGAGCTGCTGCGGCTGAGGTCGAAACGCTTCCGCTGGTACGGCGGCCACCGCGTCGTCGCCCAGGTGCCCGCCCCCGCCCATCGCTGACCCACCTTCGCTCTCCGGGCTACGGTGGGCAAGCCCGCACCCGTTCGCACCTGCCCGCACCCGCCCGCACCCGCCCGCACCTATAATTCCCCCATGTCCGAGATTGACGCGCTGCTCAGGGAAGACCGCACCTTCGACCCATCGGCCGAGTTCACTGCCAAAGCCCACGTCAATGACCCCGGCGTCTACGCGCGGGCGGCGGCGAACCCCGAGGCCTTCTGGGAGGAGTTTGCCCGCGAACTCGAGTGGATCGAGCCATGGTCGCGCGTGCTCGACTGGAACCCGCCCCACGCGAAGTGGTTCGTCGACGGCAAGATCAACGTCAGCGCCAACTGCCTGGATCGGCACGTGCGCAGCTGGCGGCGTAACAAGGCGGCCTTCATCTGGGAGGGCGAGCCCGGCGACCGCCGCACGCTCACCTACTTCGACCTCTATCGCCAGGTCTGCCAGTTCGGCAACGTGCTGAAGAGCCTCGGCGTCCGAAAGGGCGACCGCGTCGCGCTCTACATGCCGCTCGTGCCCGAGTTGGCCGTGGCGATGCTCGCGTGCGCGCGCATCGGCGCGGTGCACTCCGTGGTCTTCGGTGGGTTCTCAGCCGAGTCGCTGCGCGACCGCATCAACGATGCGCAGGCGCGCCTCCTGGTCACGGCCGACGGTGGCTATCGCCGCGGCGCCATCATCCCGCTGAAGCAGATGGCGGACGAGGCGCTGGCCGAGACCCCGAGCATCGAGCACGTGGTCGTCGTGCGCCGCGGGTACGCCGACATCCCCGTTCACATGAAAGAGGGCCGCGATCGCTGGTACCACGAGCTGATGGACGGCGCGTCGTTCGACTGTCCGCCCGAGGCGATGGACTCGGAGGACATGCTCTACATCCTCTACACGTCGGGCACCACGGGCAAGCCGAAGGGCATCGTTCACACCACCGCCGGATACCTGCTCGGCTGTTACGCCACCACCAAATGGGTCTTCGACCTGAAGGACGACGATGTGTACTGGTGCTCCGCCGACATCGGCTGGGTGACGGGCCACAGCTACGTGGTGTACGGCCCGCTCGCCAACGGCGCCACCGTCGTGATGTACGAAGGCGCTCCCGACTGGCCGCAGAAGGACCGCTTCTGGGAGATCATCGAGCGCTACGGCGTCACCATCTTCTACACGGCGCCCACCGCCATTCGCGCGTTCATGCGCTGGGGCACCGACTGGCCCGCGCGACGCGACATGTCCTCGCTCAGGCTCCTCGGCTCGGTGGGTGAGCCCATCAACCCCGAGGCGTGGGTCTGGTATCACCTGCACATCGGCCGCGAGCGCTGCCCGATCGTCGACACGTGGTGGCAGACCGAGACCGGTTCCATCCTCATCACGCCCCTCCCCGGTATCACCCGCACCAAGCCCGGTTCGGCCACGCAGCCCTTCCCGGGGATCAGCGCCAGGGTCCTGAACAACGCGGGTGAAGAGGTGCCCGTCGGTGGAGGCCTCCTCGCCCTCACGCGGCCCTGGCCCTCCATGTTGCGCGGCATCTACGGCGACCCGGACCGCTACGTGCAGCAGTACTGGAGCCGCTGGTCGAAGGAGATCTACTTCACCGGCGACGGCGCGAAGCTCGATGACGACGGGTACTACTGGCTGCTCGGCCGCGTGGACGACGTGCTGAACGTGGCGGGCCATCGCATCGGGACCATGGAAGTGGAGAGCGCGCTGGTGGATCACCCGAAGGTGGCCGAGTCCGCCGTGGTGGGACGGCCGCATCAGATCAAGGGTCACGCGCTCTGCGCCTTCGTGACCGTCAAGGAAGGCGTGCACCACTCCGAGGCGCTGGCCGACGAGCTGAAGAGCCACGTGGCGCACAAGATTGGCGCCATCGCCCGGCCCGACGACATCATCTTCGCGGCCGACCTGCCCAAGACCCGGTCGGGGAAGATCATGCGGCGGCTGCTCCGCGACATCGCCGAGGGGAAGACCCTGGGAGACACCACGACCCTGGCAGACCCGTCGGTGGTGGCGCGGCTGAGGGAGCAGTATCAGGAGGAAGCCTGAGGAACGGCGAACCTGTTCCGGCTTGCCCGCCGTAGCCGCGGAGCGGCGAAGGCGGGAACCCGGTGCCCCCGGGTGACGTCCTTTAGACTGATCAATATGGCCCTCATCGAGACGCGAGACCTCTGGAAAACCTACGTGATGGGCGACGAGGAGATCCACGCCCTGAGGGGCGTGTCCATCGCCATCGAGAAGGGCGAGTACGTGGCCATCATGGGGCCGTCGGGCTCGGGCAAGTCGACACTGATGAACCTCATCGGCTGCCTCGACACGCCGTCGAAGGGCACCTACCTCCTCAACGGCAAGGAGGTGAGCCAGATGAACGACAACGAGCTGGCGCGCATTCGGAACGAGGAAATCGGGTTCGTCTTCCAGACCTTCAACCTGCTGCCGCGCGCGACCGCGCTCCATAACGTGGAGCTGCCGCTCGTCTACGCCGGCGTGTCGAAGAAGGACCGCATGGACCGCGCGAAGGCTGCGCTCGATCGCGTGGAGCTCACGCCGCGCATGAATCACCGGCCCAACGAGCTGTCGGGCGGCCAGCGCCAGCGCGTCGCCATCGCGCGCGCGCTCGTGAACAACCCGTCCATCCTGCTCGCGGACGAGCCCACCGGCAATCTCGACTCGAAGACCGGCGTGGAGATCATGGCGCTGTTCGCCCGGCTCCACGAGGGCGGGAACACCATCATCGTCGTCACGCACGAGGCCGACATCGCGGCCTACGCGCACCGCGTCATTTCCATCCGTGACGGCCAGGTGGAGAAGGACTACGCGCAGACACCGCACGGCCCCGCCCACGCGGCGCCGGCGCCGGCTCAGGCACAGGCCTGAACCCCACAACCCCAGAACCCGAGAACCCGAGAACCTGAACCTAGACCGCCGCCCAATGCCCGGCGGCGATCTCCTGGAGCGGCGCCTCGCGGTTGACACGGGAAGGGTCGAGTTCGATGCGCGCCTTGGGCGCATCGGGATCGGTGACCGGCACGGCCGAGAGCAGCGCCTGCGTGTACGGGTGGCGCGCGTCCTCGAAGACGCACGCCGTCTCGCCCATCTCCACGATCTTCCCCAGGTGCATCACCGCCACGCGGCTCGAGATGTGGCGCACCAGCCGCAGGTCGTGCGCGACGAAGAGGTACGTGAGCTTCAGCTGCTGCTGCAGATCCATCAGCAGGTTGATCACCTGTGCCTGGATGGACACGTCGAGCGCCGACACGGGCTCGTCCGCGATAATGAACGACGGGTTCAGCGCCAGCGCCCGCGCCAGACCAATGCGCTGCCGCTGGCCGCCGCTGAACTCGTGGGGATAGCGATCCATGTGCGCGGGATCGAGCCCCACGAGCCGGAACAGCTCGGCCACGCGCTCGCGGCGCTCGGCCTTCGAGCCGATCTTGTGGATGACCAGCGGCTCCTCGACAATGGTGAAGGCGCGCATCCGCGGGTTGAGCGAGGAGTAGGGGTCCTGGAAGACCATCTGCATCTCGCGCCGGGCCGCGCGCAAGCGGGCGCCCGAGAACGCCAGGACATCCTCGCCGCGAAATTGCACCTCGCCGGACGTGGGCTCGACGAGGCGCAGCATGCATCGTCCGGTCGTGCTCTTCCCGCTGCCCGATTCACCCACGAGCGCGAACGTCTCGCCCTCCTCGATGCTGAAGCTCACATCGTCCACGGCGCGGACGACCGACTTCGGGCGGAAGAGGCCCCCGCCGCGCGTGAAGTGCTTCACGAGGTTGCGGACCTCGACGAGCGGCGGCATCAGGTGCGAGCCTCGACGGGTGTCGGCAGTCGGGAGTCGGGAGTCGTGTGCAGGTAGCAGCGCACGGAGTGCTCGGGCCCGAGAGCGGTCGCGTCGGGAAACGCCGTGCTGCACACCGGCATGCGATCGCTGCAGCGCGGCCCGAACGAGCAGCCTGGGGGGAGTGCGGCGAGATTCGGCACGGTCCCCTCGATGGCGTGCAGCCTCGAACCGGCCGCGCCCCCCGGGATGGAAGCCAGCAACCCGCGCGTGTACGGATGCGCGGGGTTCCTGAAGATGTCGCGCACGCGCCCCTGCTCGACGATCCGCCCGGCGTACATGATGGCGACGCGATCGGCCGTTTCGGCGATGACCCCGAGATCGTGGGTGATGAGCAGCAGGCTGACGCCGAACTCGCGCTTCATGTCGCGCAGCAGCTCGAGGATCTGCGCCTGCACCGTGACGTCGAGCGCGGTGGTCGGCTCGTCCGCGATCACCAGCGGCGGTCGGCAGGCGAGCGCGATGGCGATCATCACGCGCTGGCGCATGCCGCCGGAGAGCTGGTGCGGGTAGTCGTCGACGCGGCGGTCGGGATCGACGATGCGCACCGCCCGCAGCAGGTCGATGGCGCGCGCGCGGGCCTCGGCGCGGGTGGCCAGCCGGTGCACGCGGAGCGCCTCGACAATGTGGTCGCCGACGCGCATCACGGGGTTGAGTGCCGCCATCGGCTCCTGGAAGATGAAGCCGATGCCCGCCCCCCGTACCTGGCGCATCTCCTCCTCGGGCAGCGAGGCAAGGTCGCGTCCCTGGAACATCACGCGTCCCGCGGTGATGCGCCCTGGCCGCTGAACGAGCCGGATGATCGAGAACGCCGTCACCGACTTGCCGCTGCCCGATTCGCCCACCAGGCCGAGGGTCTCGCCCGGGCGGATCTCGAACGACACGCCGTTCGCTGCCGTGATGGTCCCCGCCGGGGTCTCGAAGGCCGTGGTCAGGCCCTCGACGGAGAGCAGCACGTCAGACATCCAGGCCCACTTCGCGGTATTCGCCGAAGACGCGCCGCAGCGTGTCGGCCACTTCGCCGACCGTGGCGCGCGCCTCGACTGCCGCGATGATGGGCGGCACCAGGTTGTCGCGTCCACGCGCCGCGGATTCGACGGCCGAGAGGGCGGCCTGGCACGCCGACTGATCCCTCGAGCGGCGGACCTCTCGCACCCGCTCCACCTGCTGGCGCTCGATCTCGGCGTCCAGCTGGAACACGTCCATCCGCGAGGGCTCGTCGGTCTGGAAGCGGTTCACGCCCACCACCACCGCTTCGCCCGCATCGATCGCCACCTGGGCCTTGTAGGCCGAGTCCTGGATCTGCCGCTGGATATAGCCGGCCTCGATTGCCGCCAGCGTGCCACCCAGCGCATCGATGCGATCGAGCAGGGCCCGCGCGCCTTCCTCGATGTCGTTGGTGCGCCGCTCCACCTCGTACGACCCGGCCAGCGGGTCGATGGTGTTGGTCACGCCGGTCTCCATCGCGATGATCTGCTGCGTGCGGAGGGCAATCCGCGCCGACTCCTCGGTCGGCAGCGCCAGGGCTTCGTCCCGCCCGTTGGTGTGCAGCGACTGGGTGCCGCCGAGCACGGCCGCCATCGCCTGCACCGCCACGCGGACGATGTTGTTGTCGGGCTGCTGCGCGGTGAGGGTGGAGCCTGCCGTCTGCGTGTGGAACCGCAGCTGCTGCGCGCGTGGGTGTGTGGCGCCAAAGCGCTCGCGCATCAGCCGCGCCCACAGGCGGCGCGCTGCCCGGAACTTCGCGACCTCCTCCAGGAAGTCGTTGTGCGCGTTGAAGAAGAAGGACAGCCGCTGCCCGAGGGCGTTCACCTCGAGGCCCGCGTCGATCGCCGCCTGCACGTAGGCGACGGCGTTGGCGAAGGTGAAGGCCACTTCCTGCACCGCTGTCGACCCCGCCTCGCGGATGTGGTACCCGCTGATCGAGATGGTGTTCCACTGCGGCACCTCGCGCTCGCAGAACGCGAAGATGTCGGTGACGATGCGCAGCGAGTGGGCGGGCGGGTAGATGTAGGTCCCGCGCGCCACGTACTCCTTGAGGATGTCGTTCTGCACCGTGCCCGACAGTTGCTTCGGGGCGACGCCCTGGCGCCGGGCGACGGCCACGTACAGGGCCAGCAGAACGATGGCCGTGGCGTTGATGGTCATCGACGTGGACACCCGGTCGAGCGGGATGCCGTCGAAGAGCACGGCCATGTCCTCGACCGAGTCGATGGCCACGCCCACCCGACCGACCTCGCCAGCCGCCAGGGCCGCGTCCGAGTCGTACCCGATCTGGGTGGGCAGGTCGAACGCCACGCTCAGGCCGCTCACCCCCTGGGCCAGCAGGTACCGATACCGCCGGTTCGATTCGGCGGCCGTGCCGAAGCCGGCGTATTGCCGCATGGTCCAGAGGCGTCCCCGGTACAT
The DNA here is from genome assembly GCA_036795065.1 of Vicinamibacterales bacterium. GTDB lineage: Bacteria > Acidobacteriota > Vicinamibacteria > Vicinamibacterales > UBA2999 > VFZN01. The sequence goes on along the minus strand of DAIRFN010000193.1, from coordinate 2,662 downwards.
CGTGGGCTGGATTCCACGGGTGAACGGGAAGCTGCCCGGAAACCCCAGGTCGCGATCGGGGTCGAAGCCCTCGAGATCCGAGGCCACCGCGAAGGCGCGCGGGCCGGGAGCGGAAGACATGGTCGGCATTGTAATCCCGTCGCCCAAGTCACACAGCGAACACAACTTATTGTGCTTTCCTCCTTGACACCCACTAGCGCCGTCCCTAGAATGAACGCCGATTCCCCAAGATCGTCCCGCCCAAATGACGACTTTGAGCCGATGCCAACCCGCCGCCCGGTGGGTACCTGTCGGCAACCGCCTCCGGATCCCAGCCGGTGGGCATTCAGGGTGAGGAGGGGCCGTCCCATGGATGACGTGGTGAACCGGTTTGCCCGCGAACTGGCCGACGCGATTGCGGCCGCCGTGTCGAACAGCGCCGAAGTGGAGGCCTGCCGCGAACGAGCGCGGGTGGCCGGGTACGAGATGAAGGTGAACCTCGAGGCGGTGGTCGGGTTCGTGAACCGATCGCAGCCCGCGGATGGCCCGGCGGTGTCGGCTCGGGTGGGCGCGGTGACCCGCGCCCTCGCCGCCCGCAAACCCTACGAGATGACCGTCAACGACCGCCGCTTCCTGCGCTCGCTGCGGATTGCCGCGGAAGAAGCCAAGGTCGAGGAACCGAACTAGGCAGGAAGCCACGAAGACGCGAAGAGCACGAAGGTCACGAAGCCCATCCTGGACCCGATGGAGTTCGTGGTCTTCGTGATTTCTTCGTGGTTTCTCTTTTCTACCGTCCGCTCGCCTGACTCGCCACCGCCGCGGCAGCCTTCTTCGCGGCCTCTGGATCGCCCAGGTAGTAGCTCCGGATCGGCTTGAGCGCCACGTCCAGTTCATAGACCAGCGGGATGCCCGTGGGGATGTTCAGCTCCACGATGTCCTGGTCGGAGATGCCATCGAGATACTTCACGAGGGCGCGCAGCGAGTTGCCGTGCGCGGCGACCAGCACGCGTTGGCCGCTGGCGATGGTGGGCGCGATGGCGTCGTGCCAGTAGGGAAGGAACCGTGCGACGGTGTCCTTCAGCGACTCGGTGAGCGGCAGGTCGGCCGTGGTCAGCGAGGCATACCGCCGATCGTGTGAGGGATGGCGCTCGTCGTCCGGCGCGAGCGGAGGCGGAGGGATGTCGTAGGCGCGGCGCCAGATCTTCACCTGCGCCTCGCCGTGCTTCGCGGCGGTCTCGGCCTTGTTCAGCCCCTGCAGCGCGCCGTAGTGGCGCTCGTTCAGACGCCAGCTGCGCTGCACGGGAATCCACAGCTCGCCGAGCTCGTCGAGCGCCATCCAGCACGTGCGGATGGCGCGAGTCAGCACGCTGGTGAACGCCAGGTCGAACGCGAAGCCTTCCTGCTTCAGCAATCGGCCCGCGACCTGGGCCTCCTCGCGCCCCTTCTCGCTCAGGTCCACGTCGGTCCAGCCGGTGAACCGGTTCTCCTTGTTCCAGGTCGATTCGCCGTGGCGGAGTAGAACAACTCTGTACATGGTGCCCCTCGCAAAGGAAACCACGAAGGCACGAGGAGCACGAAGGACGGCACGAAGTCGTCGGACAACAGCCCCAACGAGCTTCGTGTTCTTCGTGATGCCCTTCGTGTCTTCGTGGTCTCTTTGTGTTACGCCAGCTGCTTGATCGCGGCGCGCCCCGCGTACTTCGCGGCGACGCCCAGTTCCTCTTCGATGCGCAGCAGCTGGTTGTACTTGGCGACGCGATCGCTGCGCGAGGCCGAGCCGGTCTTGATCTGCCCCGCGGCGGTCCCGACGGCGAGATCCGCAATCGTCGAATCCTCGGTCTCGCCCGACCGGTGCGAGATGATGCTGCGATAGCCTGCGGCACTCGCCATGGCGATGGCGTCGAGTGTCTCGGTGACGGTGCCGATCTGGTTCAGCTTCACCAGCAGCGCGTTGCCCACGCCCTCGTCGATGCCCTTGCGGAGAATCGACGGATTGGTGACGAAGATGTCGTCGCCGACCAGCTGAACGCGGCTGCCGAGCTCGCCCGTGATGAGTCGCCAGCCGTCCCAGTCGGACTCGGCCAGGCCGTCCTCGATCGAGATGATGGGATACTGCCGGACCCAGTCCGCCCACAGCGCGACCATCCCCGCCGAATCGAGCGTGCCCTCGCCAGAGCGCTTCAGGGTGTAGTGCCCCCCGCCCTCGTAGAACTCGCTGGCGGCGGGGTCGAGCGCGATGAATACATTCTCGCCCGCCTTGGCCCCGGCCTTGCCGATGGCCTCGAGCACCACTTCGACGGCCTCGCGGTTCGACTTCAGGCTCGGCGCGAAGCCGCCCTCGTCGCCCACGCCGGTGGAGAGCCCGCGGCCCTTCAGAATGGAGCGCAGCGCATGGAAGATCTCGGCGCCCGCGCGCAGGCCCTCACGGAACGAGGGGAACCCGACGGGCATGACCATGAACTCCTGGAAGTCCACGTTCGAGTCGGCGTGCGCGCCGCCGTTCAGGATGTTCATCATCGGCACGGGCAGCGTGTAGCCGGTGGTGTTGCCCGCCAGCTCGGCGACGTGGGCGTAGAGGGGGCGGCCCGCCGAGACCGCTTCCGCCTTGAGCGCCGCCATCGACACGCCGAGGATGGCGTTGGCGCCGAGCCGGCTCTTGGTGGGCGTGCCGTCGAGGGCGATC
>DAIRFN010000019.1:0-29925 GCA_036795065.1 Vicinamibacterales bacterium | reverse complement strand
CGTGCTCGAGGAGATCCTTCGGGATGTCCTCGTACACGATCAGCTGGCCGGCGTTTACGATGCCCATGTTCAGGCCGGCTTTGATCGCGTGGAACAGGAACGCCGAGTGCATCGCCTCGCGCACCACGTCGTTGCCGCGGAACGAGAACGACAGGTTGCTGATGCCGCCGCTCACCTTCACGCCCGGACACGCCGCCTTGATCCGGCGCGTGGCCTCGATGAAGTTCTTCGCGTAGTCGTTGTGCTCGTCGAGCCCGGTGGCGATGGCCAGCACGTTGGGGTCGAAGATGATGTCGGTGGGGGCCACCCCCGCCTGTTCGGTGAGCAGGCGGTAGGCGCGCTGGCAGATCGAGACCTTGCGCGCGACCGTGTCGGCCTGTCCCTCCTCGTCGAACGCCATCACCACCATGGCGGCGCCGTAGCGGCGCACGGTGCGCGCTTTCGCCAGGAAGTCGGCCTCGCCCTCCTTGAGGCTGATGGAGTTGACGATGCCCTTGCCCTGCACGCACTTGAGCCCGGCCTCGATGACCGACCACTTCGAGCTGTCGATCATGACCGGCAGTCGCGCGATTTCCGGCTCGGTCGCGATGTAGCTCAGGAACTCGGTCATGCACGCTTCGGAATCGAGCATGCCCTCGTCCATGTTGACGTCGAGGATGTTGGCGCCGCCGCGCACCTGGTCGAGCGCCACGTCGGCGGCCGCGCTCCAGTCGCGCGCCTTCACCAGCCGCTCGAACCGCTTCGAGCCGGTGACGTTGGTGCGCTCGCCGATCATCTGGAAGTTGCTGTCGGGGCGGATCACCAGCGTCTCGAGGCCGGCGTAGCGAGTCAGCGGCACGTCGGGAGTCGGGAGTGGGGAGTCGGGAGTCGGCTCCGCACCAGGCCGGATACCGGAGACCGGCCCTTCGTCAGGCTCAGGGCCGCCCTGAGCGTCGCCGAGGGGCCCGGATCTTCGACTGTCCCGCCGAGGCGGCAGCCCTTCGACCGCTCTCGCAATGGCGCGGATGTGATCCGGCGTGGTGCCGCAGCAGCCGCCGATGATGTTCACGAATCCGCTCTCGGCGAAGTCGCGGATCAGCGCGGCGGTCTCGTCCGGCAGCTCGTCGTACTGGCCGAAGGCGTTGGGGAGGCCCGCGTTCGGATAGCAGGTGACATAGCCGGTCGCGATGCGCGCCAGCTCCGCGAGGTACGGGCGCATCTCGCGCGCGCCGAGCGCGCAGTTGAGGCCCACCGAGAACGGGCGCGCGTGCTCAACGGACACGTAGAAGGCGTCGAGGGTCTGCCCCGAGAGCGTCCGTCCGCTGCGGTCGGTGATGGTCACCGAAATCATGATCGGCAGCCGCCTGCCGGTCTCGGCAAACACCTCGTCGATGGCCACGAGCGCGGCTTTGGCGTTCAGCGTGTCGACGATGGTCTCCACCAGCAGCGTGTCGCAGCCGCCGTCGACGAGTCCCCGCGCCTGGTCGCGATAGGCGTCGCGCATCTGGTCGAAGGTGATGGCGCGCAGCGCCGGGTTGTTCACGTCAGGCGAGATGGACAGCACCTTGGTGGTGGGGCCCATCGACCCGGCGACGAAGCGCGGCCGGTCCGGGGTCTTCGCCGTCCACTCGTCCGCGACGCGGCGCGCGAGGCGCGCGGCTTCGCGGTTCAGCTCGTAGGCCAGCGCCTCGAGCCCGTAGTCGGCCTGCGACACCGCGGTGCCGCTGAAGGTGTTGGTCTCGATGATGTCGGCGCCGGCCGCGAGGTATTGCGCGTGGATCTCCGCGATGGCGTCGGGGCGCGTGAGCACCAGCACGTCGTTGTTGCCCTTCAGGTCGTGCGGATGGTTCGCGAAGCGGTCACCGCGGAAGTCGGCCTCGGTGAGCGCCAGGCGCTGCACCATGGTGCCCATGGCGCCATCGAGCACGAGGATGCGCCGCGAGATCGCGGCGTGGAGCTGAGCAGTGGTGTCGGTCATCAGGCCTTCTGTCTCCGGCGACGCGGCTTCGTGCCCACGGCCAGCAGCACGACGAACGGATCGCCCTGGGTGCGCGCGCCCACGCGGACGCGCACGTCGGTCAGCCCGGCGCCGGTGAGCAGCGCCTGGAGTTGGGTGTCGGTGAAGCCCTGCCATCGATCGCCGAGCGCGTCGCGCACCCAGCCCTCGTCGTGCGAGCGCAGGTCGAGCACGAGCACGCGGCCCTCGTCGCGCAGGATGCGGACCGCCTCGGCCACGGCCAGCCCCGGATCGGCCGCGTGATGCAGGGCCTGCGACAGGAGCGCGACGTCCATCGAGGCATCGTCGATGGGCACGCGCTCGAGCTCGCCGCGCTTCCAGGTGATGTTCCTGATATGGCGGCGCGCCGCCAGCGCGCGGGCGCGGCTCAGCACGTCGGCCGAGCGGTCCACGGCGATCACCTTGTGTGCCCACAGCGCCGTCTCGATGGAGAGGTAGCCCTCGCCGCAGCCCAGGTCCGCCACGTCCAGGGGCGGGAGCAACAGGCCGAGTGCGCGCGACCAGGCCGCCCAGCTGCGGCCGGGCACCAGCTGGCGGCCGTCGCGCGTGTCGGGCCCGGCGTGGCGATCGAAGCTCTCCCGCCGCAGCCGCAGCACTTCCTGCAGCCGCGCCTCGTCTGCCTTCAGCGCGGGCGTGCCGGAGGCCGACTCGAACTGGGCCTGGAGCAGGGGCCAGAGCGCATTGCCGTTGGAGCCGAGCGAGGGCGAGAGGCGATAGTAGGTGAACGCGCGGTCGCGGTCTTCGTCCACCAGCCCGGCCTCTTTCAGCAGGCCGAGGTGGCGTGACACGCCGGATTGCGCCAGGCCGAGGATGCCGGTGAGCTCCTTCACGTTGAAGCGGTCCTTCGCCAGCACCCGCAGCAGCCGCAGCCGGGCATCGTCGCCGAGGAGGCGATAGAGGGCGGAGGCCGCTTTCATATCCATCAATGTAGATGAAGTGATAGGCTTTCGCAACCCGCATTGCGCCGGAAGTGGGGCCGGAGGATAATCGTCGGTCTGACGCGCGCGTGAAACCCCGAGCCTGTGCCCGGGTTCCCGAACAGCCGATCGGGACCCAGGCGCGCGGCCCGGTTCTGAAGTCCTTTTTTCGGAGAGGCAGTGCCGACCCTCCCAGGCGGGTGGGGCCGTCGCTGTCTGAAACACCATGGGCATCCTCGACAAGCTCCGTCCCCAGTCCAAGCACACCCACGCCGATCCGGCCATCCGCATCGAAGCCATTCACGACACCGACCCCGCCGACCAGGCGGTCCTCGTCGCCTTCGCCAAGGACGACGGCGACGCGCGCGTGCGGCGGGCGGCCGTGGCCCGCCTGACGGATGCGCCCGCCCTGGCCGACATCGCCCGTAACGAGGCGGACGCCGGCGTGCGCGAGCACGCGCTGTCGCAACTCGTCGAGCGCGCCAGCAAGCACGACGAGGCACAGGCCGGACCGGCGGTGGCGGCCCTGGTCTCGCTTGGCCGCGAGCGCGAGATCGGGCAACTCGCCAAGTCGGCCGGTCCCGAGGCCATCCGCCGCCAGGCGGTGGAGGCGATTCGGGATCAGAAGGTGCTGGGCAGCGTGGCCCGCCACGCGGTGGAACCGGCGGCGCGCCTGCTGGCGGCCAGCCGGCTGACCGACCCGGTGGAGCTCGAGGGCGTGGCCGTTCGTGGCGAACATGCGGACGCGGCGGTGGCCGCGCTCGACAAGCTGGACGCGCCGTCGCTCGAGACGCTCACCGACATTGGCCAGAAGGCGCGCACCAAGGCCGCGCAGAAGCGCGCGCGGGCGCTGGCGCGCGCGCTCGAGACGCCCGCCCCGGGCGAGGCCGCCTCCGAGGTGACCTACCAGGATGCGGATCAGGCACGCGCGCGCGCGCTCGTCACCGAGATGGCCGCCCTTGGTGCCGCCCCCGACCTTGCGATGGTCCGCGACGGCTACGGCGCGGGCCGCGTGGCCTGGGTCGAACTGCTGGCCGATGCCGACATCGAGCCGGCGATTGTCGACGCCTTCGAAGCCGCGTCGGCCACGGTGCGCGAGCGCATCGCGGCGGACGACCAGGCACGCCTCGAAGGAGAGCGGCAGCGCCAGGTGCTCGCGCGCGATCAGGCCGAGCGTGCCGACGTGTGCGCCCGGGTCGAGGCCCTGCAGGGCGACGACATTCAGGATCGCCTTGCCGAAGCGCGCGCCACCTGGGAAGGCCTGCCGCCGATGCCCGAGCACTGGGCGGCCGAGCTCGACCACCGGTTTGCGGAGGCCTGCCGCGCCGCCGAGAAGCGCCACGAGCGCCGCGGCCAGGCGCGCGAGCTGGCCGAGCGCCTGCCCAGCCTGGTGCCCGAGATGGAGACCGTCGCCTCCGCCGAGAACTACGCCGAGGTCCGCGGCCAGTGGTTCGCGCTGCGCAAGCAGTGGCAGGCGGTGGCGCGGGAGGTGGAGATAGCGCCCGAGCTGATCGCGCGCTACGAAGCCGCGGCCCAGGCCATCGAGGTGAAGGAACAGGCGCTTCGCGAGGCCAAGTCGGGTGACCAGCAGGCGAACCTCCAGCGCCTCCAGGCGCTCGTCCTCGATCTGGAAACGCGGGCCGCGGCCGAGTCGCTCACGCTGAAGGGCGCCGACGGGCTGTTGAAGGACGTGAAACTCGCCATCGGCACGATGGGACCGCTCCCCACCAAGCAGGATCGCGACGACCTCACGGTGCGCCTGCAGGCCGTGCGCACCAGTCTGGCGCCGCGGATCCAGGAGATGCGCGAGTCGGAGGAGTGGAAGCGGTGGGCGAACGTCCAGGTGCAGGAAGAGCTGTGCACGAAGATGGAAGCGCTCATCGCCATCGCGGACGAAGACCCCGAGAAGGCCGCGAACGAGATGAAGCTGTTGCAGGAGCGGTGGAAGCCCGTGGCCGCCGCGCCGCGCTCGCAGGCCACCACGCTCTGGACCCGGTTCAAGGCGGCGCAGGACCAGGTGTACGAGAAGTGCAAGGACTTCTTCGCGCAGCAGAACGCCGAGCGCGGCGAGAACCTGAAGAAGAAGACCACCCTGGCCGAGCGCGCCGAGGCCTTGCAGGATTCCACCGACTGGGTGAAGACCGCCGATGCCATCAAGCAGCTGCAGGCCGAGTGGAAGACCATCGGTCCCGTGAGCCGCGGCCACGAGCGGGCCATCTGGGAGCGCTTCCGCGCCGCGTGTGACAAGTTCTTCACGCGGCGGCAGGACGACCTGAAGCAGCGCAAGCACGACTGGACCGAGAACCTCCGCCGCAAGGAAGCGCTGGTGGCCGAGGCCGAGCAGCTGTCGCAATCCTCCGAGTGGGAGAAGGCCGCCGCCCGGATCAAGCAGATCCAGTTGGAGTGGAAGACCATCGGGCCGGTGAAGCGCAGCAAGTCGGAAGCGATCTGGGAACGCTTCCGCGCCGCGTGTGATTTGTTCTTCGAGCGCTTCAAGAACCGTGACCAGGTGGCGCTGCAGGGCAAGGTGGCCGACCGCGAGACGGCCGTCGCCGAGCTCGAGGCGCTGGTGCCGGCAGACGAAGCGGCCGACGCGCCGATGCCGGCGGATCTGTACGCGCACGTCCAGGCCGCGCGCGCCCGCTGGGTACAGGGGCCGGAACTCCCCCGCCACACGCTGGCCCCGCTGGCCGACCGCGTGAACGACGCCATGCTGAAACTGGTCTCGCGCTGGCCGGAGGCCTTCACCGGCACCGACCTGGACCCGGCCGCGACGCGCGACCGCATGTCGAAGCTCATCGCCAAGGTCGAGAAGCTCCTGCCCGCCGAGAGCGCCGAGCCGGTGAAGAACCTCTCGCCGGCGGAGCTGCTCGCGCGGCAGTGGCGCGAGGCCCTGGCCGCCAACACCATGGGCGCCGGCGCCGCGCGCCAGGCCGAGGACGCGCGCCAACGGGCCGCCGAGCAGGAGGTGCGCAGCGCCCAGTCGGCGTGGAACCGCCTTGGGCCGCTGCCGGTGGAGGAGCGCAAGCCCCTGCAGGAGCGCTTCGACCGGGCCGTGCGGAAGTTCTTCGAGATCAAGCGACGGTCGGTGTCGCGCGTCTAGCCCGCGCTATCGGCCGTCCTTCCGCGGCTTGTCGATGGTCGCCATCCGGTAGGCGTGCTGATACCAGCCGTACGCCGACCGATAGTCGAATTCCGTCCGCGCCTGATCGCCTTTCGACAGGAAGTGCCAGGCCTGGCCGACGGGATAGCCGGCGGCCTGGTGCTGCACCAGGGTGTCTTCGACGATCTCACGCACGATCTCCAGCAATCCGCCGAACGTTTCAGGCAGGTAGAACACCGACAAGGGGCCCTCGCCGCTCCTCATCTGCCGTTCAACCTGGACGCGGAGCGTCAGCGACCCGCCGGGGTCGCCCGGGTTCCCCCCGTGCTGGTCGAGCAGCAGGGTCACGTCGCGGGCGACGCCCTGGAGCGTGGAGTGCACCTCGTCCACGCTCGCCTGCGTCGCGCGCGACGAGACGGGCTGGTCCAGGTTGGCCAGGTCGAGGTTCAGCCCCGACAGGGTCGCCTGCATGGCCGCCAGCGCGGCGCTCGTTTCGTCCTGGAAGGCGAAGATCAGGCAGTAGCGCACCTTGGTTGTGCCGAACGTCGATGCCTTGTCGATGATCGTCGCCAGGACGTTGAAGAACTCGCCCACCTGTTTCCGGCGGTTCTGCTTGATGGTCCCGCTCACGAACCCCGCGACTCCGACCTCTCCGGCGAACTCCGTCTCGCCGATGACCTTGAAGACGCCGCCAATGACCTGGACGACCACCCCGACGGCCGTGGCTCCCGTGGTCCAGCGCTGGATCCGCTCCGCATGCTGGACGATGGGACCGCAGGGGTCCTGTGCCGTCTGCATGACCAGCGGGATCACGAAGCGGGTTTCCGGGATGATCCCGCGGACGCGATCGGTGAGATCGGACGCCAGCACCTCCTGGAACATCCGGTACATCGGATAGAGAAGGCGCGGGGGTGCCAGCTGCGCCAGCGTGACCAGCTGTGACAGGTCGGGGTTGACCGGGGCGCCGGTGGACTCGAGGACCGCGTCGGTGAGGTCCACGCTCTGCGCCAGGAACTCGACCAGGTTGGCACGGAAGGCCTCGCAGACCTCGGCGCACTGTCCGCCGGGCGCGAAGGTGTCCATCCCCGCCGATTCCTCCTCGAGAATCGTCCGGCCCTCGTCGATGGCATCGTCGATGAACTGCTGGAGCTGGGGCGTGAGGTAGCTGGTCCCCGTGCGTACCTGGGTCCGGATTTCCTCGGCGGCGACGCGCGCGGCCTGGGCCTGTGAGATGGCCGTGGTCACGCGCGATTGGATGTTCTGGACGATGTCCAGGATTTCGCCGAGCTGCGCGTGGGCTCCGCGTGGGACGCACAGCACCAGCGCCGCCGCACAGGCGACCGATCTCCACGCGCGCGACTTTCGCCAAAGACCATCAGACATCGTTGTAACCTCCACTCCTCGTCCATAGGGGAGACGCTCGAGCCGGAGTATCGGGTTGGGAGCGCAAGAGGGCAAAGGGAATGTCTGCCCAATTCAGGTGGCACGGTAAAGTGTTGACCACTGGCGTGTTACGTCGAGATATGGCCCGGCGGGACTCGGGTGTGGCTACGGCTCAGACGGGAGCCGACTGTAGTACAGTGCCGCCGATCCGGGGGATCTGCCCCTAGCCCGAGCCCATGCCCGACAACGAGCGCCCCGTGCGCCGCTACCGGTTCGGCGTCTTCGAGGTGGATTTCCGCCTCGGCCAGCTCCGCAAGGGCGGCCTGCGGCTGAGGCTGGCTGGCCAGCCGCTCCAGATACTCGAGCGCCTGCTCGAGCGCGCGGGCGATGTGGTGACCCGGGAGGAGCTTCGCAGCGAGCTCTGGCCGGCCGACACCTTCGTCGACTTCGAGCACAACCTCAACTCGGCGGTGAAGCGGCTCAGGACCGCGCTTGGCGATGCGGCCGACGCCCCGCGCTTCATCGAGACGCTGCCGCGGCGGGGGTATCGGTTTCTCGCGCCGGTCGAAATCGTGCCCGATGCCGGGCCCGCCGAGAGTTCCGCGGACGAGTCGGACGTTGACGTCACAGTACTGCCGGACGCCGGCTCCCGGCCCCCGGCTTCCGCGGTGCCCGCACCCGTTGCCGCTGTCGCCGGGGTCTCGTTCGGGTCGGTCCGCCGCCTTGCCGCAGGCGTCGCGCTCGGCGCGTTGCTGATCGTGGTCGCGTGGCTCGTGGCCGGCGCCGGGGCGCGGGAGGAGATGCCGCCAGCAGCGGGCGCATCGATTGCCGTCCTGCCATTCGAGAATCTCTCGGGCGACGAGTCCCAGTCGTATCTCGCCGACGGAACGACCGAAGCGCTGATCGCCGGGCTCGCGCAGGTCAAGTCGATCAAGGTCATCTCCCGCACGTCCGTCATGCGGTTCCAGGGCGCGCGGCGCCCCGTCCTGGAGATCGCGCGCGAGCTGGGCGTGGGCACCGTGCTCGAGGGCTCCGTGACGCGGCAGGGGGACCAGCTGCGTATCACCGCACAGCTCATCGACGCCCGCACCGATCGCCATCTCTGGGCGGAGACCTACAACGGGCGGATCAGGGACCTGTTGACGTTCCAGAGTCGCGTGGCGCAGGCCGTGGCGCGCGAGGTGCACGCGACGCTGTCGCCTCCGGAAGAAGCGCGGCTGGCACGCGTGCCGCCCGTCGATGCGGCGGTGCAGGAGGCGTATCTGAAGGCACGCTACTTCTGGAACCAGCGCACGGCCGAGGGCCTGTCGCGCGCTATCGAGTACTTCGAGCAGGCCCGGTCTCTCGATCCGGACTACGCGCCGGCGCGGGCGGGACTGGCCGACGCGTACAACCTCGTACCCAGATATGGAAACCAGCCCACACGCGAAGCGCTGCTGCTTGCCAAGGAGCATGCGCTGGCCGCGCTGGCCATCGACCCGGACTCGGCCGATGCGTACGCGGCGCTCGCCAAAGTGCAGCACTCGCTCGACTGGGACTGGGAGGGCGCCGAGCGGAGCTTCCAGCGCGCCATCCAGCTCAGCCCGGGGTATGCCACCGCCTACCACTGGTATTCAATCTTTCTCCTGACCATCGGCCGGGTAGAGGAAGGCATCGCGGAGGCGAGGCGGGCGCGCGAGCTGGATCCGCTGTCGCCGGTGATCAACCTGCACCTTGCGTACAGTCTCTACCTTGGGGATCGCCTGGACGAGGCCGAGGCGAGCGTCCGGCGCGCCCTCGAGTTGGCGCCCCGATACGCCAACGCGCATTACCTGCTGGGCTGGATTCGACTCCGCCAGGGCAATCATGAGGCGGCTCGGCGCGAGGTCTCCATGGCCACCGACCTGGCCACCGACGACCGCGAGTACCTGCCCGGGCTCATCGCCGTGGATGTGGCCACCGGCCGGATGGCCGGGGCCCGGCGGACCCTGGCCGACATCAGGGCGACACACACCAGTGCCGAGGATTCAGGCCAGCCGCTGTTCTGGGCCCTCGTGGCGCTGGGCGAAACGGACGAGGCCTTCCGGATACTCGAGGGTGACTTCGAGAACCGATCCGTGTGCTTCTATCTCTTTCACCTGACGAACCACTGGTTCCTGGCGCCGCTGCGCGAGGATCCCCGCCTCCACGTCCTCTTCAAGACCGCGGGCCTGTCCGTGCTGGAGCAGGCCGGTCCAGCGCCGACGTCCCGCCCGACGCGAGGAGAGTAGCCGGCGCACCTGCCCGCACCTCACCTGCAGTCCGGCGTACCGCACTTGGTGACACGCAGCACGCCCCGGGAGCTATTGAGGTGGCTGATGACGGGCAGGCCATCGGCACCGACGGCGATCGATGTGGTCGCGTTTCCCACGAGATCCGCCGCGTCGGGACCGTCCACATCGGTGGAGAGAGTCGGCCAGAAGAAGACGGGCTCGCAGAGGATGACGCCGGAGGAACTGACACCGCGGAGGTTGCCCGGGCGGACACGTTCCAGCCAGCGGGAGCTGCACGGCGCCAGGCGCGAGGTGCTGCGTCGTCACTGCGCCCGCGGCGATCTGAGCGCCGGTGATGCTTCCCAGGGCAATCTGCGCGGCCGTAATGCTACCCACCGCAATCTGCGTCGTTCCGATGGCGCCAGCCGCAATCTGATCCGCCGTCACGCTGCCAGGACGCAGCCCGTTTTGCGGCATCGGCCGCGCCGTCCCGCCCGTCCCTGGCCCAGGCGTGAACGCGAAGGACCCGCTGTTGCCGGCGCTGTCATTCCAGGTGCCGCTGACCGTGGCCAGGTCCAGCCGCGCGTAGAGCACCACCGGCGCGGCCCCGGGGGCCAGGGCGCTGTTGAGGCCCATGCCGATGGACCCATCCGGGTTCAGGAACGCGGTGCCGACCACGCCGGCCTGAATGCCGGCACCGCACTGGTCGTCAGACCCGTCCAGCGTGTAGACCGCGCCGTCCTGCCGGACGTTCAAGGTGACGACGTTGCAGAACGGTTGCAGTTGCCAGCGAAAGGTCCCAAGGGCCTGCGCGCCCAGCCGGGGGGGCCAAGGCTCGCCAGGCCGACGACGGGGCCAGCCATGCGAGGCGTGTGGGCATGCGCGGCAGAATGGACGTGCTGGCCCGCGCGGTCAAGTCATTTCGAGGTGGCAGCGTAACCGACTGGCAGCACGGTGGTTACGCCGCAAGGTGTCACGGGGGACGGAGATCAGTCTGCGTTCGGATCCTCGAGGTAGGTGTATCCCATCAGCGCCTCCTCGTAGAACTTCAGGAGGCGTCCGGCCTGCTGGTCTTCCATCCGGCCCGCGTGCACGGCGGCTTCCACGTCGCGGCGGAGCTTGCCCATCAGATCCTCGGGATCGAACTCGACGTACTTGAGGACTTCGTTGACCGTGTCGCCCTTGATGATGTGCTCGACGCGCGAGCCCTCGCCCTCGTCACCGTTGTCGGTGAGGCTGACGTGCACGGCGTGGGTGTCGCCGAACAGGTTGTGCAGGTCCCCGAGGATCTCCTGGTACGCGCCTACCAGGAACACGCCCAGGTAGTAGGGCTCGCCGTTGAAGCGATGGAGCATCACCGACTTCTTCACGTCGCGGCGATCGATGAACTGATCCAGCTTGCCGTCCGAGTCGCAGGTGATGTCGCCGATGACGGCGTGGTTGACCGGCGCCTCGTTCAGGCGGTGGATGGGCATCACCGGGAAGAGCTGCTTGATGGCCCAGCTGTCGGGAATGGACTGGAACAGCGAGAAGTTGCAGAAGTAGGTGTCCGACAGCAGCTCCTCGAGCGCCTGCAGGTCCTCGGGCACATCGTCCATGCCCTTGCACAGCTTGTTGATCTTCTCGCAGATGGCCCAGAACAGGTTCTCGGCGTGCGCGCGCTGCTCGAGCGGCAGGTAGCCGCCGCTGAACAGGTTCATGGCCATGTCGAGCGCCTGCTGCGCGTCGTGGTACGACTCGACGGCGTTGCGCGCGGTGACCGAATGGTAGGTCTCGATCAAATCCACCAGCGGCTGCTCGAAGTCGTCCTCGGCCTTCGCGGGAATGGTCTCCTCGCCGAAACCCGTGGTGCCCAGCACATTGAAGATGAGCATGCTGTGGTACGCCGATACGGCGCGGCCACTCTCGGAAATGATGGTCGGGTGGGCCACGCCCTCTTCGTCGCACACCGTCTGGATGTGGTAGACGACGTCGTTGGCGTATTCCTGCAGCGTGTAGTTCATGGACGACTCGAAGTTCGTCTGTGAGCCGTCGTAGTCCACGCCCAGGCCACCGCCCACGTCGAGGAACTGCAGGCCGGCACCGGCCTTCGCCAGGTCGCAGTAGACGCGGGCCGCCTCGTTCAGGGCGTTCTTGATGATGCGGATGTGGGTGATCTGGCTGCCCAGGTGGAAGTGGAGCAGCTTGAAGCAGTCCTCCATCCCGCGCTTCTTCAGCTCCTCGACGCCGCGCAGGATCTCGGTGACCGTGAGGCCGAACTTCGAGCGGAAGCCGCCGGACGACTGCCAGCGTCCCGAGCCGCGGGCGGCGAGCTTGACGCGCATCCCGATGTTCGGGCGGACGCCGACCTTCTCGGCGTATTCCAGAATCAGCTCGAGCTCGGTGTACTTCTCGACCACCGGGATGATCTGGCGGCCCATCTTCTGGGCCAGCATCGCCATCTCGATGAACTCGAAGTCCTTGAACCCGTTGCAGATGATCGGCGTGTCGTTGGTGGCCAGCGCCGCCACGGCCAGCAGCTCGGGCTTGCTGCCGGCCTCGAGACCGAAGCCGTATTGCGCGCCGAAGTTCAGCACCTCTTCCACCACCTGGCGCTGCTGGTTCACCTTGATTGGGTAGACGCAGCGATACCGGCCCTGGTACTGGTGCTGGGTGATGGCCTGCTGGAACGCCGCGTGGATCTCGCCCAGGCGATGCTTCAGGATGTCGGTGAACCGGATGAGGATGGGCACCGCCAGGCCGCGCAGTTGCAGGCGGTCGATCAGGCGCTTGAGGTCGACGCTTCGCGCCGGATCCTTGGTCGGATGGACGTGCAGGTGGCCCTGTTCGCTGATGGCGAAGTAGCCCTGGCCCCAGCGCGGCACGTCGTACAACTCCGCGGCTTCGGTGACCGACCACGAGGCTGATCCAGGAGTGGTCCCGGGTCTCAGGCGTCCGCCTGCGAGTGTGCTCATCTTCGGAATCACAGAATAAACGGCAAGGGGGGAAACAGAAAGGGGAAAGTGGTTCTCAGGTTCTCAGGTTCTCAGGTTCTCAGGTTCTCGGGTTCTCGGGTTCTCCGCGCCGAGGACGGGGATCGGCTTGCCGTCGGCGTCGATGGCGACGAGCACCACTTCGGCGGCCGTCACCTTCACGCGCTCGCCGCGATGGCCGGCGCTCCATCGCTCCACTTCCACCTCGACGCCCACGGTGACCGAGGTGCGGCCGACGCGGCGGGTTTCGGTGTAGAAGTTCACCAGGTCGCCGACGAACACCGGCGCATGGAACGCCACCTCCCGCATGGCGGCCGTCACATAGCGGTGTGGCGCGACCTTGCGGGCCTCCACCGCCGAGGCGAGGTCGATGTGCGACAGGATGACGCCGCCGAAGATGGTGCCGAGGGCGTTGGTGTCCTTGGGAAGAAGCAGGACTTTGATGGCCGGTATCCGTTCGGCGTTCATTGGCGATTGCCGATTGGTGATTGACGATTCATTGGATAATGCCCCAATTGTCAATCACCAATCGCCCAATCTCAATGCCCAATTCCCCAATCGCTCAATCCTCAATGAATCGCCAATCTCCAATCGGCAATCATCAATGAGCGTCGCCGCGTACGCCCCCGCCACCGTTTCGAACGTCGCCTGCGGCTTCGACGTCCTCGGCTTTGCGCTCGACGAGCCCGGCGACATCGTCATTGCCCGCCCCGCGGAGGGGCCGGGCGTCACCATCACCGACATCGTCGGCGATGGTGGCAGGTTGTCGCGAGACGTGGGGAGGAACACGGCGAGCGCGGCGGTCGCCGCGCTCCTGGGGCGCCTCGACACCACACGTGGCGTGACGCTCACCATTCACAAGGGCTTGCCGCTCGAAAGCGGCATCGGGTCGAGCGGTGCCAGCGCGGTGGCCGCGGTGGTCGCCGCCAACGAGCTGCTGGGCCGACCGGTGACCACCGACGTGTTGCTGGCCTGCGCCATGGAGGGCGAGCAGGCGGGGTGTGGCGCTGCCCACCCGGACAACGTGGCGCCGGCCCTGCTCGGCGGGTTCGTCCTGGCCAGGAACATCGCGCCCCCGGACGTGGTGAAGCTGCCCGTACCGGAGGGCCTCGCGTGTGCGCTGCTGCATCCACGCCTGTCGGTGAACACGGGCACCGCGCGCGCCCTGCTGGGCGACACTGTGCTTCTCCGCGACGCCGTGCGGCAGTGGGGGAACCTCGGGGCGCTGGTGGCGGCGCTCTTCACCAGCGACCGCGAGCTGCTCTCGCGCTCGCTCGAGGACGTGATCGCCGAGCCGAAGCGGGCCGTGCTCGTGCCCGGCTTCCACAAGGTGAAGGCCGCGGCCCTGGCGGCCGGCGCGCTCGGCTGCTCGCTCTCGGGCTCCGGTCCGTCGATGTTCGCGCTGGCCTCGTCCATCGACGTGGCCCGGCGGGCGGGCCAGGCCATGCAGCAGGCGTTCGACGAGGGGAGCGATCTCGGCAGCGACCTCTACGTCTCGTTCGTCGGCCGCGCGGGCGCGCGGGTGGTCGCGGCGCCATGATCTGCATCAGCACGCGCGGGGGTGCGCCCGTAGCGTTCCGCCAGGCGCTGCTCAGCGGCCTGGCGCCGGATGGAGGCCTGTACGTCCCCGAAACGCTGCCCGCACTGGATGAGCAGCAGTGGGCGCGCCTCAGTGGTGCTTCAATGGCCGACATCGGCGCCGCCATGCTCGGCCCGCTGCTCGGTGATGAGATTGCGGCCGGGGATCTGCGGGCCCTGCTGGGTGAGGCGCTCAACTTCCCGGTGCCGGTCGTTCGGCTGGACGAGCAGTTGGCCGTCGTGGAGCTGTTTCACGGCCCCACATTCGCCTTCAAGGACGTCGGCGCCCGCGTGCTGGCGCGCTTGATGTCGCACTTCCACGATGCGGGGCAGCCACCGCTCACGGTGCTCGTGGCCACGTCAGGCGACACGGGCGGGGCCGTGGCTCAGGCGTTTCACGGCGTGCCCCGGACGCGCGTGGTGGTGCTCTATCCCCACGGCCAGGTGAGCGCCGTGCAGGAGGCGCAGTTCACCACCCTCGGGGGCAACGTCACCGCCGTGGCGGTGCAGGGCACCTTCGACGACTGCCAGCGGCTGGCGAAGCAGGCCTTCGCCGATCCGGCCCTGCGCGAGCGCGCGCACCTGACCTCGGCGAACTCCATCAGTCTCGGGCGCCTCCTGCCCCAGATGATCTATTACGCCCACGCGGTGCTTCAGCTCGAGTCCGGCGCACGTCCCGTGATCACGGTGCCGAGCGGCAACTTCGGCAACCTCGCGGCGGGCCTGATGGCACGGCGGATGGGGGTGTCCATCGCGCGGTTCGTGGCGGCCACTACCGTGAACGACACCGTGCCGAGGTATCTCGCGAGCGGGCGCGTAGAGCCGCGGCCCTCCGTTGCCACCCTGGCCAACGCGATGGACGTGGGCGACCCGAGCAACCTCGAACGCATCCGGTGGATGTTCGGCAACGACGTGGACGCGATTCGCGCCGTGGTGTCAGCCAGCGTCCACACGGACGACGACGTGCGGCGCGGGATTCGCGAGCTGGACGCGCGGTTCGGCTATGTGGCCGACCCGCACACCGCGATTGCCTACCTGGGGGCGGTGGAAGACCCGGGCCCGCCCGGCGATGGGGCTCCGGGGCGACTGTTCTTGTCGACCGCGCACCCAGCGAAGTTCGGCGACGTCGTGGAGCCCATCATCGGCCGGCCCGTGCCCATTCCAGCGCCGCTGGCCGAGGCCATGCGGCGGGCCCGGCAGGTGACGCGCATCGAGCCTCGCCTCCACGCCCTGGCGCCGTTGTTGTAGCGCGACGCCAGCTCTTACTTCTCACTTCTCACTTCTCACTTCCTCCGCCGCCCTGAGCCACGGCCCCACGGCGGCGATATCCCCGTCGTTCGGCGCGGGCGTGATGCCGAGCAGCGCGCACATCAGCTCGTAGACGTGGATGTTCTCGACCGGCGGGACGACGAGGCCCTCCCTCAAGCGCGGCCCGGCGGCGACCAGGAGGCCGCGCATCGACCGGTACGCTGGATCGAAACCGTGCGCGCCGCCCCACGCCTCGTCGGGATCCCGGCGGGCCAGGCGATCGCGCGAGACCACGTACCAGCCCTCGTCTGCCAGCGCCACGATGGCCGGCATGCGCGGGTGGCCGGCCAGTCCGTATTGCGGGGGCAACGCCGCCGAGCGGAACACCCGCAGGTGGGGATGCTTGCCGTGCAGGGCGTCGTAGATGGCGTCGACGCTGACGCCCACCGGGTTCACGGTGAGCCAGGGGCCCGCGTCCACGACTTGTAGCGTCGCCGGGTCCACGAAGTCGTCCAGCTGGATGAGGCGGTCGGCGCTGAGCGGCGCCATGCCGTGGTCGCTCACGATGATCCAGTGCACGCGCGACGCGAGGCCCAGCGCGTCGACGCCTTCGACGAGACGCCCGAGCTCGTGGTCCACGCGCTCCACGGCCTCGCGCACGGCCTCCGAGTCGGGCCCGCCGTCGTGGCCCGCCGAGTCCACGTCGCTGTAGTACAGCGTGATGAGGCGTGGTCGCTCGCCTTCGGGCAGGCGCAGCCACTCCAGCACCTGATTGGTGCGCTCGGCCGGCGGCAGCGTGTGCTCGAACTGCCGCCAGTAGGTCGGGTACTTCCCGCCGATGGCCACGTCCGATCCGGGCCAGAACATCGTGCCGCTCTTCACGCCCTGACGGGTGGCCGTGTGCCAGATGGGCTCGCCGCCCCACCAGGCCGGGTTGCTGGTCACCGCCGTGTTCGAGAGCGAGAATCGGCCGGGGATTGCCGGATCGAGCATGGTGTTCGACACGATGCCGTGGCGCGCCGGCCTGAGCCCGGTGACCAGCGTGTAATGGTTGGGAAACGTGAGGGCGGGGAAGACGGGGATGAGCCCCTCGGACCGCACGCCGCGCGCCGCCAGGCCGCGGAGCGCAGGTGCCTCGAGGCGATCCAGGTAGTCCCACCGCCAGCCGTCGAACGCGACGAGGACGACGGTGGGGGACGCGGCCGGGGGCGCCGGTCGCGTGCCCTGGCAGGCGCTCAGGATGAGGGCCGCCGTGATCAACCAGGCGGTCACGACTCGCATGATGGGACTGTAACAAAACGTTATGATCGCGGCATGACGTCACCGGCGAGCCCCGCGGCCCCCTCCGTGGTTCCAGCCCGTTCCGAGATTGCCCCCCCATACACCTGGGATGTGTCGGCCATCTTCCCTTCATGGGACGCCTGGGAGGCGGCCTTCACGGATCTCGACGCCGCGATCGAGCGCTACAAGGCGCACGAGGGGACGCTGGCGCAGGGGAGTGACCGCCTGCTGCGGGCCTATCGCGACGCGGACGACCTGGGCCAGCTCGCGTACCGCGTGTGGTATTACGCGGCGCTCCAGTACGACCAGGATCAGCGCGACAACACGGTGAACGCCCGCCGGCAGCGGGTGCAGCTGCTCATCGCACGCTGGCGGCAGGCCACCTCGTGGTTCAACCCCGAGCTGCTGGGCATCCCGCTCGAGACCATCCAGTCGTGGATGGCGGCATCGGCGGACCTGGCGCTCTACCGTTTCGCCATCGAGGACCTGTTCCGGCAGCAGGCGCACGTGCTGGATGCCCGTGGCGAGCATTTGATGTCGCTGGCCGGGCGCCTCGCCTCGGTGCCGGCCGACACCTACGCGGCGCTCTCCACGGCCGACGCGCGCTTTCCCACCATCACGCTCTCGACAGGCGAGTCCGTGCAGGTGAGCTATGGCCAGTATCGCCGCCTGCTGGCCACGTGCCGGGAGCAGGCGGACCGCCGCGCGGCGTACGAGGCCCTGTACGACACCTACGGCGCCACGCTCAACACCTACGCGACGCTCTACAACGGGGTGCTGCAGCGCGAGTGGTTCGACGCGCGGGCCCGCGGCTACGCCACGACCCTCGACGCCGCCCTGTTCGGCAACGACATTCCCACCAGCGTCGTCGAAAACCTCATCCACGAGGCGAAGGCGGGGGTGGCCCCCTTCCGCCGCTATCATGCGCTCCGGAAGCGCGTGCTCGGGCTGAGCGAGTACCACGTGTTCGACGGGTTCGTCCCGCTGAACGAGCACGACGAGAAGTATCCCTACGACGTGGTCCAGGACTGGATTACCGAGGCCATGGCGCCGCTTGGCGCCGATTACCAGCGCCGCGTGCGCGAGGCGTTCGCGGGCCGCTGGATCGACGTCTACGAGAACCAGGGCAAGCGGAGCGGGGCGTACTCGGCCCCCGTGTACGGCGCGCACCCGTACATGCTGATGAACTACAACGACACGCTCGATGCCGTGTTCACCACCGCGCACGAGATGGGGCACTCCATCCACACGCTGCTCTCGCACGAGACGCAGCCGTTCGTGTATGCGGGCTACACCATCTTCGTCGCGGAGGTGCCGTCCACGTTGTGCGAGGCGCTGCTGCTCGACTACATGCTCGAGCGTGCCGCCACGCGCGACGAGCGGGTCGTGCTGCTCCAGCACGCCATCGACGGCATCGTCGGGACGTTCTACAACCAGGTGTTGTTCGCGGACTTCGAGCTCGAGACACACCGCCTGGTCGAGCGGGATCAGCCGGTGACCGCCGACGCCCTCAACGCGCTCTACGCCCGGTTGCTGGACGAGTACTGGGGTGACGTGCTGTCGCCCAACGAACGGGCGAAGACGACGTGGGCACGCATCCCGCACCTGTTCCAGTCACCGTACTACGTCTACCAGTACGCCACGTGCTTCGCGTCGACGGCGAAGTTGATGAAGGAGATCGGCGGCGCGGATGCGGCCGCGCGCGAAGCGGCCGTGACGCGCTACCTGGATCTACTGAAGGCGGGCGGCAGCGATCACCCGATGCGGCTGCTGCAGCGCGCCGGCGTGGACCTGAGCGAGCCCTCCACCGTGCGCGCGGTCGCCGATCAACTGGACGACCTGGTCAGCCGGCTCGAGGCGGAGATGGCGTAGCACGCGCGTTCCGGTGCCGACGGGTGCACACCTATCCGCACCTGCCGGGATCGGTGCGCACCTGCCCGCACCCGTTGGCAGCTACTCACACCGCAGTGCATCCAGCGGATCCACCCGCATCGCCCGGCGCGCGGGGACCAGTGCCGCCAGGGTGGCAATCGAGACCAGCAGCGCCGCCACGGTCGCGAAGGTGAAGGGGTCCAGGGCGCGCACGCCGAACAACTGGCTGGTCAGGAGCGGTGTCAGGACGATCGCCGCGAGCACCCCGGCGGTGACACCGATCGCGGCCAGCGTGGCCGCCTGCCTCACCACCATGCCGAGCACGGCGGAGGGCGCGGCCCCCAGGGCGAGCCGGACGCCCATCTCCTGCGTGCGCTCCGACACCATCAGCGCCATGACGCCGTACACGCCGACCGCGGCGAGGACCAGCGCGAGTGCCCCGAAGGCGCCGATCAGCAGCAGCAGGAATCGTCGCTCCGCCACTGACGCCGCTCGAATCTGCTGCATGGTCCGGATGTCGTAGATGGCCAGGGTCGAGTCGAAGGCACGCGCCTCGGTGCGCACACGTTCGGCCAGCGCGGCGGGGTCGCCCGCCGTGCGCAGGGCGATGAAGGGTGCGACCGGCGGGTTCTGCAGGTAGTTGACATACAACTCGGGGGATGGCGGGGTCTCGAGCCCGGCGTGGCGGATGTCGCCAATGACGCCGACCACGGTGCTCCAGGGGCCGGAGGGATTCGGTCCCGTGCGAATGTGCTGTCCGATCGGGTCCTCGTTCCCGAACACGCGACGCACGGTCGCTTCGTTGACAATCACCACCGCAGGAGCGTTGGGGCCGTCCTCGGCGCTGAATCCGCGGCCCCGCTTGATCGGGATGCCCATGGCCTCGAAGTAGTCGTGCATGGCGCGACGGAACTCGACCTCCGGCAGATCCGACACCGGCACATCCTTGCCCTGGACCTGCACGCTGGTCGTGACGCTCGTGCTGCCAAGGGGGATGCGGGTCGTGCCGCCGACGGCCACGACGCCCGGGATGGCGTCGAGGCGCTCGAACCACTCGGCATAGTAGGCGCGCCTGGCGTCTGGGGTCGTCAGCCGATAGGGGATGCTCATCTGCAGCGTCAGCAGGTTGTCTGGGCGGAAGCCCGGGTCGATGGTCATTACGGTGGCGAAGCTTCGAAGCAACAAGCCGGCGCCAACGCTCAGCACGACTGCGAGCGCCAGTTCGGTCACCACGAGAGCCGCGCGCATGCGGTGGCGTGATCGGGACCCGACTGAGCCGCGGCTGGACTCCTGCAGCGCGGGCCTGACGTCGGCGCGCGTCGCGAAGAATGCCGGCACGACGCCGACGATGGTGCCGGTGACGAGCGCCATCGCCAGGGTCACGAGCAGGACCGTGGCGTCGGGAGCCACCTCCTGCACGCGCGGCAGGTTGGCCGGCGCCAGCGCGACGAGCGCCTGCACGCCCCACCGCACGACCAGCAGTCCCGCGATGCCGCCGGCCACCGAGAGCAACAGGCTCTCCGTGAGCGCCTGCTGGGCGAGCCGCTTTCGGCCGGCGCCGAGGGCCGCGCGCACCGCCAACTCCTTCTGCCGGCCTACGCCGCGGGCGAGCACGAGGTTGGCCACGTTGACGCAGGCCATCAGCAGGATGACGCCGACCCCCGCGGCCAGCACCAGCAGTGCGGGCCGCACGGCGCCCACCACCTGCTCGTGCAGTGGGGTGAGCGTGGTCGTCCAGCCCTTGTTGGTGTCCGGGTACGCCTGTTCGAGGCGAGACGCGATGGCGGCCACGCCGGCTCGCGCCTGCGCCACGCTGACACCGGGCTTCAGCCGGCCGACGGCGCCGAGGTAGTGCACGTTGCGGATGAAGCGCCCGGCGGAATCGACCATCCGCGGCCCGGTGAGCAGCATCGTGGCCCACGCATCGACGTCGATCGAGCGCGTGAAACCCGTGGGGCCGAGCATGCCTCTGTACGGGAACGCGAAGTCCGGCGGCATGACGCCGACGATCGTGGCTGGCTGTCCATCGAGCGTCACCGGCCGATCGATCACTGTCGGGTCCCCGCCAAAGCGCCGTTGCCAGTAGCCGTGGCTGATGACGATGTCGCCGTCAGCATCGCCGTCCCTGAGCGCGCGGCCGAGCACCGCCGTCCGGCCCAGGAGCGTGAACATCCCGGGGCTCACGTAGGAGGTCACCGAGATCTCGGGCGGCCCGTCGAGGACGATCTGCGTGTTGGTGACGAACGAGAAGTACCCTTCGACCTCGGCAAACGAACGGGCCTCGTCGCGCAGGTCCACGAAGTTCGCGGGCGAGATGGGATTCTCCGGACGGTTCTCCGCGGTGTTGTGGCTCCAGATGGTGACCAGCCGGCCCGGGTCGTCGTAGGGAAGGGGCTTGAGCAGCACGCCCTGAACGACCGTGAAGATCGCGCTGTTGGCGCCGATGCCCAGCGCCAGCGCGCCGACGGCGAGCACGGTATAGAGCGGAGCCTGGATCGCCTGACGAATGGTGTAGCGAACGTCGGCGCGAACACTGTCCCAGAACATCGCGTGCCTCCCTGAAGGCTCGTAGAGGTGCGGTTGATGATTCGGCCAGAACGACCATCGGGCGACCGCCGCCGCTCGTTCCTTCAGGCCCTCCTCGATTACGGTCACGAGCGTGCCAGCCGTCACCTGGCGGGCCGCGGCGCGGCGGAAGTCGTCGCGCATCTCGTCGCCGAACCTGCGGCGGAATGCGCGCGGATAGGCGAGCAGAGCCAGGTCGAATATCCGCTCGGCGAGCCAGGGACGGAACGAGGGTCTCACGCGTCGACCTCGCTCAGCAGTCTCCTGGCCCTGGCGGCGGCCAGCTGGCTTTCGAGCCGCGCGGCTTCGGCTCGCGCGACGGCCACGCCGCGGGCCGTCAGCCCGTAATAGCGCCGCCGCTCGTCCTCGTTGGCCTGGCCAGCCGGCGCATCCAACTCCTCGATGAGTTGCTGCTCGAGCAGCCGCGCCAGCACGCGGTAGAGCGTGCCCGCGTGCAGAGAGACCGCGCCGCCCGATCGCGCGTCGACCTCCTGCAGGATGCTGTAGCCATGTCGGCTCCCGTCGGCCAGGGCGAGGAGCACCTCGAACGCGACGGGAGTGAGTGGGAGATAGGTTTCGGCTCGGAATCGGTCCATAGCTGCCTGGAGACTATACGCTCAACGCACATAGACGGACAGCGCAGACAAAAGGTTGCCCGCGGGGCTTGACCGGAGCAGTCGGCATAAATTATTCTTTCATCCGGATATACGGATGAACGTTGCGTCTGCCCTGATTCTCGACCACATGGCCGCCCTGGCCGACCCGATCCGGGTGCGCATGCTGCTGCCGCTCGAGCGGCACGAGCTGACGGTGTCGGAGATCTGCGCGATTCTGCAACTTCCGCAGTCCACCGTCAGCCGGCACCTCAAGACTCTGGCCGACGATGGGTGGGTGACGTCGAGGCGGGATGGCACGAGCCGCTTCTATGGCATGGAGGTGGACGCACTCGACCCCGGGGCGCGCCAGTTGTGGCCGGTCATCCGCGAGCAGTTTGCCGGCACCGACGGAGCCGACCAGGACGAGCGCCGCCTGCAAAGCGTGTTGAGCCGTCGTCGCGCCAAGTCCGAGGCGTTCTTCTCGTCTGCGTCGGGGCAGTGGGACCGCCTCCGCGAAGAGCTTTTCGGCCACCGTGTCCACTTCACGGCGCTGCTCTCCCTGCTGGACGATGGCATGGTGGTGGGCGACCTCGGGTGCGGCACGGGCCAGATGTCCGAGACTCTCGCACCCCACGTGGCTCGCGTCGTGGCCGTGGACGGCTCGGCCGACATGCTGCGCGCCGCGCGCTCGCGCCTGCAGGCGCACGCCAACGTGGACGTGCGCGAGGGCGCGCTCGAAGCGCTGCCCATGACCGACGCGGAACTGGACGCGGCCATCGTGTCGCTGGTCCTGCATCACCAGCCCGAGCCGGCGCGCGTGCTCACTGAGGCCGCGCGTGTGCTGAAGCCCGGCGGCCGCGTGCTGGTGGTGGACATGCTGCCGCACGATCGCACCGAGTACCAGCAGCAGATGGGGCATGTGTGGCTGGGGTTCTCGGACGAGGCGATGCGCCGCTACCTGGCCACCGCCGGCTTCACGGCGGTGCGCATCCAGCCGCTGCCGGTCGATCCCTCGGCGCAGGGACCGGCACTCTTTGCGGCCACGGGCAAGAAAGTCGCTCGGTGAGTTCAGCGTTCAAAGTTCACAGTTCAAAATCGGAAGAGCAAAGGAGAGCATCGATGGCAACTGCAGTTCGTGAAGTGCACGCGTTCGAGGCGGCCCGCAAGGCGGGTCGCGAGCCGTTCAAGGTGAAGGACCTCTCGCTGGCCGAGTTCGGCCGCAACGAGATCCGGCTGGCCGAGCACGAGATGCCCGGCCTGATGGCGCTCCGCAAGCAGTACGCGGGGCAGAAGCCCCTGGCGGACGCGAAGATCATGGGCTCGCTGCACATGACCGTGCAGACGGCCGTCCTCATCGAGACGCTCACCGAGCTCGGCGCCGACGTGCGCTGGGTGAGCTGCAACATCTTCTCGACGCAGGATCACGCGGCCGCGGCCGTCGTGGTGGGCCGCCCCGAGACGGGCGGCACGGTCGAGAATCCGAAGGGCACGCCCGTGTTCGCCTGGAAGGGCGAGACGCTGCCGGAGTACTGGTGGTGCACGGTCGAGGCGCTGAAGTGGCCGGACGGTTCGGGCCCCACGCTCATCGTGGACGACGGCGGCGACGCCACCCTCTTCGTGCACAAGGCGAAGGAGTACGAGTACGCAGGCGTCGTGCCCGCGTTCAAGCCCGAGAGCGAGCCGGAGGAGTGGGGCGTCATCCTCGACACCCTGCGCAAGGAGCTGAAGGCCCACCCCGGTGTCTGGTCGAAGATCGCCGACGGCATCAAGGGCGTGAGCGAGGAGACCACGACTGGCGTGCACCGGCTCTACGAGATGACGGCGGCCAACACGCTGCTCTTCCCGGCCATCAACGTCAACGACTCGGCCACCAAGAGCAAGTTCGACAACCTCTATGGCTGTCGTCACTCGCTCATCGACGGGCTGAACCGCGCGAGCGACGTGATGCTCTCGGCCAAGGTGGCCGTGGTGTTCGGCTACGGCGACGTGGGCAAGGGGTGCGCCCAGGCCCTCAAGGGCCAGGGCTGCCGCGTCATCGTCACCGAGATCGATCCCATCTGCGCGCTGCAGGCGGCGATGGAAGGCTACCAGGTGACAACGGTCGAGGACGTCATCGAGACGGCCGACGTCTTCATCACGGCGACGGGGAACAAGGACATCCTCACCGTCGACCTCATGAAGCGGATGAAGGACAAGGCCATCATCGGCAACATCGGCCACTTCGACAACGAAATCGAGATGGCGGGCCTGGCGAAGAGCGGCGCCAGGCGCGTGAACGTGAAGCCGCAGTACGACGAGTGGGTGTTCCCGGCCGACGGCAAGCGCGGCGAGCACAGCGTGCTGGTGCTGGCCGAAGGCCGGCTCCTGAACCTGGGCTGCGCGACCGGCCACCCGAGCTTCGTGATGTCCTCGTCGTTCACCAACCAGGTGGTGGCGCAGCTGGACCTTCACTTCAGCGCCACCGGCAAGGAGACGCTGTCGGGCACGGTATACGACGCCAAGCGCGTCTACATCCTGCCGAAGAAGCTGGACGAGATGGTGGCGCGGCTGCACCTCGACAAGCTGGGCGTCAAGCTCACGACGCTGACGCAGGAGCAGGCCGACTACATCGGCGTCCCGGTGGAGGGGCCGTACAAGTCGGCGCACTACCGGTACTGATCACATCGGGAGTCGGGAACCGGGGGTCGGGAGTCGGCGGTGCGACCGCCGGCTCCGCTCCGCTTGGCTCGTAGTCCCTCCTCATCGTTGCCCCGCGCGCCCGGTGCCAAGTCCGCTACGATGGCGTATGGTCTTCCGCTCACCGACTGTGGCCGCGTGCAGCGTTGTCGCTTTTCTGCTTGCGCTCGCGGTTCCGCTGGCATCGGCACAAACGCCAGCCGGCCGAGAGACCTCCGCCGAGTCGGTGGCGGCGTACGGCCTTTCGGCGCAGATGCCGGTCGACCCGGAAGTGCTGGTCGGTGGGCTGGAGAACGGGTTGCGCTTCTACGTGCGCCCGAATGGGAAGCCCGCCCGCCAGGCGGAGTTGCGACTGGTCGTCAAGGCCGGTTCGGCGCTCGAAGATCCCGACCAGCTGGGGCTCGCACATTTCGTCGAGCACATGGAGTTCGAGGGCACGGAGCACTTTCCGGGGCAGGGCATCAATGAGTTCCTGGGCTCCCTCGGCCTGAGCATCGGTGCGGACGCCAATGCGGCCACGAGCTTCGACGACACGCAGTACACGCTGCGCGTCCCAACCGACGTGCCGGGTGCGCTCGAGCGCGCACTGCAGGTTCTCGCGGATTGGGCACAGGGCGCCACTTTCGATCCGGCTGCCATCGAGCGCCAGCGCGCCATCGTGCTCTCGGAATGGCGGATGCGCCTCGGCGCCGTCGAGCGGATCCAGGACAAGCTCCGCCGCGTCCAGCTCGACGGCTCTCGCTATGCGGATCGGCCGCCCATCGGGGCCCCTGACGTCATCGAACGCGCGACTCGAGAGCAACTCGTGCGCTTCTATCGCGACTGGTATCGCCCCAACCTGATGGCGGTCATCGTCGTCGGCGACGTGGATCGGACGGCCGTCGCGGCGCTCATCAGGCAGCATTTCTCGTCCCTGACCAACCCCGCCCCCGAACGGCCGCGGCCCGCCTTCGATTTGCCGGAGCATCCAGCCACGCGATACGCGGTGGTCACGGACCGGGAAACCACGGCGACCGCTGTGTTGTTCAGCAATCTTCGACCCGCGCGCAACCAGGGGTCGGTCGGCGGATATCGCGACATCATGCTCGACCAGCTCTTCGCCGAGATGCTCAGTGCGAGACTCGCAGAGCTCAGCCAGGGCGCCAACCCGCCATTTCTCGGCGCCGCCGCGGGACGTGCGCTGTTCTCGAATCCCAGGACCCGCGACGAAGCCGTCCTGCAGGCCCTGGTGGCGAACGACGGCGTGCCGCGCGGTCTCGAGGCGCTGATCACGGAACTACAGCGCGTCGCCCGGTTCGGGTTCACGGCGACGGAGTTGGAACGTGCGAAGCGAGCCAGAATGGCCGGCTACGAGCGCATGGTGTCCGAGAGTACCGACCGTGAATCGTCGAGTCGGGCCGACGAGTACACGCGGAGCTTCCTCCAGGGAGAGGCGCTGCCGACCATCTGGCAGGAACTGGCCTTCCACCGCCGCTTCGTTCCGGCGATCACCCTGGCGGAGATCAACGCGCTGGCTGGCGAGTGGTTTCCCGAGCAGAACCGACTCGTTGTCGTGATGGCGCCAGAGGGCACGGGCACCGTGCCCGACCAGGCGCAACTGGCTGCCGTGGTGAAGTCGGCGTCCGCCAAGCGCCTGGAGCCGTACGTCGATGCGGCTGCAGGGCTCACGCTCATGGACACGCCGCCCCCTCGCGGCAGCGTCATCAGGAGTGTGGAGCGTGCCGCTGGCATCACCGAGTGGACGCTCTCGAACGGCGCCACCGTCGTGCTGCAGCCAACCACGCTCAAAGCCGACCAGGTCCTCTTCAGAGCGGCAGCACCCGGCGGCACCTCGCTCGCGAGCGATGCCGACTTCATCTCCGCTCGCGTGGCCGACGACGTCATCAACGCCGGTGGCGTCGGACGGATCAGCGCCGTGACGCTCGACAGACTGCTCAACGGTCGAGCGGTCGCGGTCCGGCCATTCGTGGGCGAGACCGCGCACGGGATGCGAGGCGGGAGCACCACCGGGGACATGGAAACGATGTTCCAGTTGATCTACCTGCGATTCACGCAGCCGCGCTCGGATCAGACCACCTTCGCGGCCATGCGGTCACAGGCCCTTGCGCTGCTGCAGAACCAGGGAGCGAGCCCGGACTTTGCGTTCGACGACGCGCTTGGCGCGGCGCTCAGCGGAAACCACCCGCGGCGGCGGCCCGAAACCACGGAGTCGGTCGCGCAATGGAACCTCGAGCGGTCGCTCGCGTTCTACAAGGCACGATTCGCCGATGCGGCGAACTTCACGTTCGTCTTCGTTGGCAGCTTCACGCTGGAAGGCATCAGGCCGCTCGTCGAGACCTACCTGGCCAGCCTGCCGGCGACACGGGCACACGAGTCCTGGCGCGATGTCGGCGTCGTCGCTCCCAGGGGCGTCGTCGAGAAGACGGTTCAGAAGGGAATCGCGCCGAAGGCCGAAGTGGCGATCGTCTTCCAGGGGGCCTTCCAGTACGACGACGCGAACAAGCTGGCGCTGCGGACCATGGTCCTGCTGCTGCAGTCGCGGCTGAGCGACGCCATCCGGAGTGAACTCGGCGGCACCTACAGCATCACGGCTGACGCCGTGGCGGCCAAGTTCCCGAAGCCGGAATACCGCGTCCGGATTGGCTGGAGCTGCGACCCTGCCCGCGCGGAGAACCTCGCGCAGCGTGTGCTCGAGGAGATCGATTCGCTGAAGGCGACCCTGCTGACGCCGGACCAGGTGGCCCGGGTCCGCGTGGTGCTCCTGAGGCAGTTCGAGCAGGACAGCCAGGAGAACGGATACGTGCTGGGCCAGCTCGCGCGGCGATACGAGGACCGGGAGGCAGATGCGGCAGCCGTGACCCCGCCGGTGGCGATTGCGGTGCTCGACGGCCAGGCCATCCAGCGGGCCGCCCAGACTTACCTCGACATGGAGAACTACGTGAAGGTGATGCTGATGCCGGAGACGAAGTAGAGGCCGCGAGCAGGCGCAGTCCGAGGAGCCGATTCAGTAGACGCCGGGGATCAGGCGATGGCGCACGGGGCTGGACGCGTCGATCGAACCCCCAAGGTAGACTACCGGCATGCATGCCAGCGGAGGCGTTGCCGAGATGCGATCTCGTCGGAAGCTGGCTGGTGGTCCATCGGTGCTGGCCCTGTTGGCCGCGATCGTGGCCACCGGCGCGTGGGGCACGCTCGTCGCCCAGCGGCGCGACGCGTTCGTGGACTCGCGCAACCACCCGGCCATCGCGTACGGCACGGCAGCGATTTCCACGCCGGTCACTGCGCTCAACGAGCGGCTGGCGACTGGAGCGGCCACGCTGGCGTTCGATCCGCAGACCGGCTACCTGACGTCGGTGTTGCAGGCGCTCGACGTGCCGGTCGAATCCCAGGTCCTGGTCTATTCGCCCACGAGCTTTCAGGCGAGCAAGATCAACCAGCACAACCCGCGGGCCATCTACTTCAACGACACGGTGTCGGTGGCGTGGGTGCGCGGTGGCGACCTGCTCGAGGTGACCGCACAGGATCCGCGGCAGGGGACCATCTTCTATTCTATCGGCCAGGTGCCTTCCGACCGTCCGCAGCTGGGACGGCAGGAGCACTGCGTCTCGTGCCATCTCACCTGGGACACGCTCGGCGTGCCGGGCCTCACCGTCAAGACGACGTTTCCGCGCAGGAGCGCGGGGGACTTCCTCGACAGCGGTCCGGTGGACCATCGCCGGCCCATGCACGAGCGGTGGAGCGGCTGGTTCGTGACCGGCAGGCGTGTGCCAGCGCGTCACATGGGCAACGTGCCGCTCATTCAGCCCACGCCGATTGAAGGACCGGCGCCGAAACTGGAGAGCGTCGACGGCCAGTTCGACACCGCGGGCTACCTGCGCAAGAGCAGCGACATCGTGGCGCTGCTCTTGCTGGAGCACCAGGCGCATGCGGCCAATCTGATGACGTGGCTCGACTGGGAGGCGCGGCTGGGCGACGCGTCGCGCGTGCGCGACGCGGCCGAGGCCCTCGCCGACTACCTGCTGTTCGTTGGTGAGGCGCCCATCGAGGAGCCCGTGGAAGGCAACTCCGGTTTCGCGGAGGTGTTCGCCGCGCGTGGACCGCGGGATACAAGCGGCCGATCGCTGCGCGACTTGAAGCTCGAAGGCCGGCTGATGCGCTACCCGCTCAGCTACATGATCTACACGCCGATGTTCGACGCGATCACGCCTGCGGCCCGCGCGCTGGTGGCGGAGCGACTGGCCGCGGTGCTCGGCGGCCGGGCCACCTCCTCCAGGTACGCACACCTTGGCGCCCAGGACCGTCAGGCCATCCTCGACATCCTCCGCGAGACCAAGCCCTCCCTGCTGACGGCCGAACCCTGACGACGGACGATCATGGCGTTCGCGGGGGAACCTCGTGGTTCTTCATCATCTCCGGGTAGCCGTTCTTGATGAACAGGTCCAGCACGTCGGCGTGCGCCTGGATGAGCTTCACGACATAGGGGTCAGCCGACGTCTCCACGACCTTGATCCCTTTCGGCGTGAGCTCGTGCTTCATGACGATTTTGTCGTGGTTCTCGAAGATCGCCTTGAAGAGCGGGTCGCGCACGTGGATGGGCCGGCCATCCTTCACCCGGCCGTACATCGCGTTCACGTGCGTCTGAATCAGCTTCACCACTTCCGCATCGTCCGACTCGGTGACGGTGTCGATGCCGTCTGCGAGCTTGACGACGGTTCGCTTGATCGACTCACGGTGATCGATCAGCGCCCGAAAGACCTCCATGTCGGCATCGTGCGTGGCGTCGTGCATCATGCCGCCGCGCATCTGGCCCTTGCCGGGCGGTGGGCCGCCCTGGGCCACGACCGCGACGCTCATGCCCAGTGCAAGCACCAGTCCCCAGGTGATCTTGGTCATGGTCCCTCCCCGGTCGGGTAGCTCACCCGGCCTCTCACTCAAGGATGCCGCCTTCTGAAGGGACGTGACACGCGGCGTTTCGTCGCAGAGGGTACTTCCTGGAGACATTTGAAGACGGGGACCGTCGCTGGAGACAATCGGAGACGGGGACGGTCCCCTCTCGCGCTAAATTGGGGGCATGCGTGTCGCCGCGGCACTGCTGGTCGGGGTCTGGGGCTTCGGTGTCAGCCTCGCGCTGGCTGCGGCCCAGCGCCCTGGCGCCTTCGGCGGCAACCGCGACCATCCGGCCATCGCCTACGGCACGGCCGCGGTCAACGATCCCGTGGCCGAACTCAACCGGAGATTGGCCGACGGCTCGGTCACGCTCACGTTCGACGAGGCTGGCGGTGGCTACCTGAAGTCCGTGCTCGAGGTCCTGCGGATTCCGGTGTCGTCGCAGATGCTCGCGTTTGCGGAGACCAGTCTGCAGGCGAAGAAGATCAACCGGGCCAATCCGCGTGCGGTCTACTTCAGGGACAACGTGGCGGTCGCATGGGTCCGAAACGGGGACGTCCTGGAGATGGCCGGGCAGGATCCACGGCAGGGCACGGTGTTCTACACGCTGCCACAGCAGC
>DAIRFN010000192.1:0-11016 GCA_036795065.1 Vicinamibacterales bacterium | reverse complement strand
ATGATGCGGCTGCCGATGGCCGCCTGGATGGCCACCTCGAACATCTGCCGCGGGATCAGCTCGCGCATCTTCGATGCGAGCATCCGCCCGCGATCGTACGCCCGGTCGCGGTGGACGATGATGGAGAGCGCGTCCACCGGCTCGCCGTTCACCAGGATGTCGAGCTTCACCAGCGGGGAGGTCCAGTAGCCCGTGACGTGGTAGTCGAGCGACGCATATCCCTTCGACATTGTCTTGAGCCGGTCGTAGAAGTCGAGCACCACCTCGTTGAACGGCAGCTCGTAGGTGATGAGCACGCGGTCCGACGTCTTGAACTCCAGCGCCTTCTGCACGCCGCGCTTGTCCTGGCAGAGCTGCAGGATGGCGCCGACGAACTCGGCGGGCGTGAGGATGGTCGCCGTGATGACCGGCTCCTCGATCTTCGCGATGTGCCCGGCCTCGGGAAGCTTCGCCGGGCTGTCGATCTCGGTCACGTCGCCGTCGGTGGTGGTCACCCGGTAGAGCACGCCCGGCGCGGTGGTCACCAGGTCCATGTCGAACTCGCGTTCGAGCCGTTCCTGGACGATCTCCATGTGCAGCAGGCCGAGGAAGCCGCAGCGGAAACCGAAGCCCAGCGCCACCGAGGTCTCGGGCTCGAAGAAGAACGCCGAGTCGTTGAGCCGCAGCTTCTCGAGCGCCTCGCGCAGCTCCGAGTACTGATGGCTCTCCACCGGGTAGAGCCCCGCGAAGACCATCGGCTTCAGCTCCTTGAAGCCGGGGAAGGGCGCGGGCGTGGGGCGCGCGGTCTCGGTGACCGTGTCGCCAATCTGCGCGTCGGCCACGCGCTTGATGCCGCAGGCCACGAAACCCACCTCGCCGGGACCGAGGCTCTCCACGGGCACGGGCTTGGGCGTGAACACGCCCAGCTGCTCCACCTCGTGGTCCTGGGCCGTATTCATCAGCGTCACCTTCATGCCGGTGCGGATGGTGCCCTCGAGCACGCGGACCACGATGACCACGCCGCGATAGGCGTCGTACCACGAGTCGAAGATGAGCGCCTTCAGCGGCGCGGCGGGGTCGCCCTCCGGCGGCGGCATCCGCGCGACGATGGCTTCGAGGATGTCCTTGACGCCGCGGCCTTCCTTGGCGCTGGCCAGGATGGCGGTGTCGCCGTCGAGGCCGACGATCTCCTCGATCTGGCGGCGGGCCTCCTCCGGCTGCGCGCTCGGCAGGTCGATCTTGTTGATGACCGGGATGATCTCGAGGCTGTGTTCGACGGCCAGATAGGCGTTGGCCAGCGTCTGCGCCTCGACGCCCTGTGAGGCGTCCACGAGCAGCAGCGCGCCCTCACATGCCGACAGCGACCGCGTGACCTCGTAGCCGAAGTCCACGTGCCCCGGCGTGTCGATGAGATTCAGCACGTAGGTGCGGCCGTCATCCGCCTTGTAGTTCAGGCGGACCGGGTGCGCCTTGATGGTGATGCCGCGCTCGCGCTCGAGGTCCATGCTGTCGAGCACCTGGGCTTCCATCTCGCGGGCCTGGAGGGCGCCGGTGATCTCGAGGAAGCGGTCGGCCAGCGTCGACTTGCCGTGGTCGATGTGCGCGATGATGGAGAAGTTCCGGATGTTGCTCTGTATCAAGGTCGTCCCGGGAGATATCCCACCATTATGACCCAGCCCAGCTCCATCCGCCTTGCGGCCCTCGTCCTCATCGTGGCGTTGACATCGGCCGACGCCCGGGCCCAGGCGCCGGTGACCGTCGTCATCGAGACGTCGGCCGGCGTCATCGAGGTGGCGCTCGACCCCGGCCGGGCACCGGGCACGGTGGCCAACTTCCTGCGCTACGTGGATGCCGGCCTCTACGATGGCGGCCGTTTCCATCGCGCGGTCCGGATGGACAACCAGGTGCGCCAGGACGTGACGATCGAGGTCATCCAGGGCGGGCGGGATCCGGAGCGGGCGAAGGCGCGGCCAGGGTTCGGGGCCATCCCGCTGGAGCGCACGTCGCTGACCGGCCTGCGCCACGTGGACGGCTCCATCTCGATGGCCCGCGGCAATGCCGCCGACAGCGCCTCGTCCGACTTCTTCCTGTGCATCGGCGATCAGCCGTCGCTCGACTTCGGGGGCGCGCGTGCGGCAGACGGCCAGGGCTTCGCGGCGTTCGGCCGGGTGGTGTCGGGGATGGACGTGGCGCGCGCGATTCAGCGGGGCGCGACGAACGAGCGGGAGCAGCTGCTGGCGCCGGTGACGATCGTGCGCGTGGCGCGGAAGTGAGGGGTGGAGGTCCACGCATGCGTCTGAACGTGGCGCCGCTGACGCGCATGGCCGAGTTGTCAGCGCCCGTACGCAGACTCAGCGTACGGTTACGCCGCAATCCGAGGTCGCGGGTTGTTCGCGTTAGACTGACCAGCGTAACGATGCCGCGTTCGCGGATTATCGGCTCGTTTCTGCACGGATCCGCGGTAAAGGCTGCTGGCCGTCACAGTCTTGCACGCTGGAGTGGGGTAGGATTCGGCGTCCTAATTACTAGTTAGCCAGACAAAGACCGGGCGCGTTCGAGGGCCTTGGGCATGTCGACAGTTAGAGCCACGGCCGGAGCCAGATACTTCCGCCTCTTTGCATCCATCGTGGTAGCGGTCTTCGTGGCGTCGATCTTGTCCTACCGCGGCAGCAGTAACCGAATCGCCGTGACCGGCACGGTGGTGGACTTCCGATCGGGCGAATCGATAACCGTCGCCAATGACCAGGTTGTCACGCTCCGGCTCGAATTGGACCGCCGAACGCGATATGAAACTGAGGAATCACGTGGTCCATCCGATTCATCCGCAGTCTCGATCGGCAGCCGGGCGACTGTCTGGTACCGAAGTACGGATGAACGTCGTCGCGTGGTCGAGCGGGTGCGAGTGCTTGCGAACGGAACTTCGCGGTGAGCCAGTACGAATCGGGCAATCGGGCGTGGCGATGTCGCCCACAGTTAGGCCGGGGAATGAACCAGAGATCAGCTGGCTAACAAGGCATCGGAGCCGACGCCCGGCGGCCGCGTGCGCGTCCGCCGGGTTCCCGCGCTCGATGGTATGCTGCCTCGCGCGGCGCGGCTCAATGCCAAGCCGTTAGAGCGACAAGATGGCGCGCGACCTGAAGCCCGAACGTGCGATCGTGCCGATTGTGAGGTACGCCCCAGACCGAATCATCTCCGAAGTGCTCGGCACCGGGTTCTTTGTGGGAGACGGCACCGTGAAACACCTCGTCACGGCTCGCCATGTGATTCAGAATGCACCGTTGGCCGAGGGCGAGAAATACGCTCTGCTACTGACCGAAGACAAGGGTGTCGCTCTGATCGCAATCTCCCAGATTCGCGCCGCC
Organism: Vicinamibacterales bacterium; assembly: GCA_036795065.1. Classification (GTDB taxonomy): domain Bacteria; phylum Acidobacteriota; class Vicinamibacteria; order Vicinamibacterales; family UBA2999; genus VFZN01. Next base: position 7,675 of record DAIRFN010000192.1, on the reverse strand, counting down.
GCTGACTTCGACGTAGCAGTCTGCAGCGTGGAACAATCGCTGCTTGGCAGCGCCGTTCCCCTGGCGCTGGCGACATCGGATCCCGCGCTGAATGAAGACGTATCCTCTTTCGAGTACAGCTCGACGCGCTTTGACAGAACCGATATGGGCTACCATGTGTCGTTCGAGCCATACGCACACAAGGGAAACGTGGTGCGGTCATACGTCAGCACGTTTCCAGAAGCCATCAAGACCCCCTGCCTGCTAACGTCCTATCCGGCATTGCAGGGGGCGAGCGGCGCGCCGGTTATTGCCACCATCAAGGCACCGAAACAGTTCGCGGTCGTCGGCATGCTAGTCGCAAATGCAGAACGCCACCTGATTCCCGCGCAGATCGTGACAATCCACGACGGGCCATCGTACAAAGAGTCCACGAGCTACTTTCTGGCGTTCGGGAAGGCCGTCAGTTGGGCGGTTCACTCGCGCAATGCTTAGAAGGCATGAATGTCCCTTTTGCGCGGGCATCACGCGCCGCTCGATAAGCATGGCGGGCCTAACAAGCCGTTGGCAAGACACTGAACACGCATGATCCGTAACGAGCGGGCGCTGATCCTCCTTCACGGGGCCGCGTTAGTATTCGTTGGCCTGCTCGTGGGCCTCGTCGCCGTAGCCGACGAGGCCGCCGGCGTCCAGCCGCACGTGTGGCGCGCAGCACACAATTCCTTGCTGCTCGCTGGCGTCTGGCTTCTTGCCATGGCGGCCGCCCTTCGGCTTCTGGCGCTGACGCCGCCGCAGCAGGTGGCGCTGTGCTGGGCGCTCCTGACGACGGTGTACGCTTTCGCCACGGCCATTCTCGTCCAGGCGACCGCCGGTATTCGCGCGTTGGGGCCGGATGGTTCGGTGCCTGGTTGGATAGCGTTTGTCGCGAACGCCGTCACCGTGGTTTCTGGTTTGTTCGCCAGCCTACTAACACTCATGGGCGCCGCTGCTGCCGTGAAGCGTGGCCCTGACCTCTAGCGACACGGCTCTACCGCGTGCGTTAGCCCAAGTATCCCGGTTCGCGAAGGGTCACAGGCCATCCGATGGACGACCGCACCTCAAAGGGAATCGTTTGAAGACATCCGGCGCCGGCAGCCGTGTGGCGCTGCTGGTGTCAGCCGCCCTTGGGGTTCTGCCAACCCTCGCCCCCGGTCAGCAGCCGACCGCCGCGTCGTCGTTTGTCACGCGGGACGCGCGCGAAGCGTTCCTGGCGACAGCCCGTTTCGCGACCGACCCACCTATGGACGGCCGACCGACCTGGCGTGCGGTCCTCGACGATGGCATGCGGAATCATGATGCGTCGGTCGTCACGGACGACGGGAGCGGCCCGACACAGCGGAACTACAGATTCAACGTTGCCGCGTATCAATTGGACAAGCTGCTCGGCCTGGATCTGGTCCCGCCAACCGTAGAGCGAACCGTCAACGGCCGACCCGCCTCCGTTATTTGGTGGCTTGACGACTTCGCGATGAACGAGCTCGACCGCAGACGCAAAAGGATTGATCCTCCCGATCAAGATGGATGGGATCGGCAAATGCAGGCGGTGCGTGTGTTTGACGAGTTGATCTCGAACACCTATCGTGACACGGCTCCCCCTCTCTACCTGAATAGTGTGTGGGACAACCTGCTCATCACCACGGACTGGACCATTTGGATCACCGACCACACCGGGGCGTTCCGCACCCGTCAAGCACTTCAGGATCCCGACACCCTCGTCCGCTGTCCCCGTTCTCTGCTGGACCGGCTACGGACGCTGGATGGACCACGGTTGCGGCGGACGCTCGAGAGATACTTGTCCTCGCAGCAACTGGACGCTCTCGAGAATCGGCGCGCGCTGCTCGTCAAACACTTCGACGACCGGATTAAGAGTCAGGGCGAAGGTCTTGTACTCTACGACCTTCCGCCCAGACGGTAGTTCCAGCGCCGCTGGATGAATGCGCCCTGGCCTCGGGTCTCGCAGGGAACGATGGTCTACCAAGACAACTGTTGTGCAGTGGAATCCTGGCCATGCCAGCTCCGGGGAGCACGCGGCCTGACGGAGGCGATGATAGTCTGACGCGGCAGGATCACGAGGAGCGGCACAGATGATGACGCTCGGGCTGTTGCTCGCGGCCATCCCCTTCGGCTTCGCCGTGCTGCGCGCGGTCGGCACCGGCACGGATCTTCGCTATCTCTGGGTCGCGCTGGCGGCCGCTGTTGTTGCGTGGGCAGTCCTTCGCTTGGGAGGCCGGGGTGTGCCCCCCACGGCAAGTGGCGTCGCGGTCGCCCTCGTCGCGTCGACGGCCGCCGCGAGCGTCGCGGGCTTCGTGCAGGGGGCGCAATCCGTTCCCGCGGTGCTGTTCGTGGCGCTCGGGTTTGCGATCTGCGAGGCCGGCGGGCTCACCCTCGTGCGTCGTGCTCGCTCAGGCTAACGACGGTTGGTGACGTCAAGCCGGGATTCGGTGTCTCGAGGGATTTTCCTCCTCGGCGGTCATGATGAGGAGCCATCTGGACGTGTGCCAAGCATTCTCGGTCGAACAGTTCATGGCTCAGCACGAGGACGAGCCGGGCGTCTCGAGCGGCTTCATTGCGCACCTGCTCGTCGACGTGCGGCGTTCTCCTTCCACTCATGCCCCGTCGCCCTGTCCCGAGTCCTGATACCTCGCCGCGCATTCAGTGGGCGGTGGACGCGCTGAGCGGCCCTCGGCCGCATCGCGATGGGCGGCGACGCCGTTCGATCTGGTGCTCGCCATCAGCGTCAACGCGTTCTGGACCGAGCCCGCCAACGCCTTCCCGTCGGTTGCAGCGCATCTCCAGCCGCGCGGCGCATTGGTGCTCGTGTACGAGCCGCCGACACCGGCTGGCTGCGCTGCGGTGGCGGCTCGCGCCCGTGCCGCCGCGGCGACGGCCGGCTGGTGCGTCGTCGTGCCGCCTGAGGTGCGGGGTTCGCGCGTTCTCCTGCGTCTCGAGCCCGAAGGGACGGCGCGTACCCCCGGTCCGGCATGACGATGCCTGGTGAGCGTGAACGCCGGGCTCCCGGAGCTGTGGCAGAATCCCCGGAACCGACACGTGCTGAAGGAGGACCCGTGAATTCCCTCGTCTTTGCCGTTCTGGTCGTGATTGGTGTTGCTTCGGTGTGCCCGCCGCCTCTCCTCGCGGGACCGCACACGATCCAGCAGCCGGCCGCAGCGGGCTCGCCGAAGATCAGGGCCTGCTCGCTGGTGCCGAAAGAAGAGGTCAAGAAACACCTGCCGTGGATATCCGCGCTCGATGGCCTGCCGATCGAGGAAGAGCCGGTCGGCACCTCCGGGTCCTCGTGCAACTACCCCTCCGTATTCATCCAGGTCCTGCCCTTCTCGCAGAGGACGATCGACCTGGCGCGACAGAAGGGCGGGCTCGAGACCGTCAGCGGCGTCGGCGACGAGGCGTACTTCTACAACAACGCCGGCCGATACGCAGAGCTCTACGTGAAATCCGGCAGGCACCTGGTGACGCTGCAGGCGAACCTGGATGGCAATCTGGCATCGGTGAAGCCGGGCGTCCTGAACCTGGCGAAGGCGCTTGTCGCGAAGGTGCGCTGACGGTCAACTCTGGCTCGCCTGCCCTCATGTCTCATCGAGAATAGCCGCATGCTGATGAACCGCCGGGAGGCCGTCGCCGCCCTTGCCACCACTGCCGCCCTGCCGCTCGTCGCCGGGTGCGGCTCCGAGCCCGCCTCCATGACGTCTTCCGGAAACTCCGACACCGACGCGGTGGCCGTCCTCGACGCCGTGGCCGAGAACCTGCTCCGACTGTTCCCGGAAAGCGCCACCTCCCTCGGCATCGACACCGGTCCGAGAGCGGAGCTTCGCTCTCAGCTTGCCGACCGGTCGGCCCAGGGACGAGAGCGGCTGACGAGCCAGATCCGCGCGGACCTGGAGCAGGTCAGGGCGATCGATACGACGAAACTCACGCATGCCACGCGCACGAGCGTCGAGGTCGTGCGGAGCGCCTACGCGACGGCGCTCGAGGGCTTCGCGCTCCCCTACGGCGACATCACCGTCGGCAGCTGGCGCAACACGCCCTACGTGGTCATCCAGAACGTCGGCGCCTACCTCGACATCCCGCGCTTCCTCGACGCCGAGCACCCGATCGAGAACGCCGCCGACGCGGAGGCGTACCTGGCGCGGCTGCAGTCGTACCCGAAGCAGCTGGACGGCGAGCTGGAGCGCCTGAAGGCCGCGCGCGCGAAAGGCCTCGTGCCGCCGGGGTTCCTGATCGACAAGGCGCTCGAACAGCTGCGGCTGTCCGTGCAGAACGCGCGCGAAGGTGGATCGCTCGTCGAGTCCCTCGCGCGGCGCACCAAGGACATCCCCGGCAACTGGGCCGAACGCGCGCGGACAATCGCGGCGCAGGAGGTGGCGCCGGCGCTGGAACGGCAGGTGGCGGAGTTGCAGGCCGGGCGGGCCCTGGCCACCGACGATGCCGGGATGTGGGCGCGGCCGCAGGGGGAGGAGTTCTACCAGTGGGCCCTCAAGGCTTCGACGACCACCGCCATGTCGCCGGACGAGATCCACGCCATGGGCCAGGCCGAGCTGCAGCAGCTCCACGCCGAGATGGACACCATCCTGAACGGCCTCGGCTATACGAAGGGCACGGTCGGCGAACGGATGCAGGCGCTGGCAAAGGATCCCCGCTACCACTTCGCCGATGGCGACAAGGGGCGCGCCGAGATCATGGCCTTCATCCAGGATCGGCTCTCCTGGATCCGCGCGCAGTTGCCACGCGCCTTCAACACGCTCGTGGACCCGAACATGGAGGTGAAGCGCCTGCCGCCCGAGGAGGAGCCAGGCGCGCCCACCGCGTACGGCGGCGCCGGATCGATCGACGGCAGGATCCCGGGGCGCTACTGGATCAACCTCCGGAGGACGGACCTGCACAGCAAGTTCAGCCTGGCCGACCTGACGTTCCACGAGGCGATTCCCGGCCACATCTGGCAGGGGGAATACACCCACGAGATGCCCCGCATCCGCCAGCTCCTCGCGTTCAACGCGTACTCGGAGGGCTGGGCGCTCTACGCGCAGCAGCTGGCCGACGAACTGGGCGCGTATGACAACGATCCGGTCGGCCGCGTCGGCTACCTGCAGGCCATCGCGTTCCGCGCGTGCCGGCTCGTGGTGGACACCGGCATCCACGCCAAGCGCTGGACGCGCGAGCAGGGCGTGCGGTTCTTCGTGGACGTCAACGGCTCGAACCCGGAGGAGGTCGCCAGCGAAGTGGACCGCTACTGCTCGTGGCCGGGGCAGGCGTGCGGCTACAAGGTGGGGCACACCGAGATCAACCGCCAGCGCGACAGGGCGAAGGCGGCGCTCGCGGCGAGGTTCGACCTGAAAGCGTTCAACGACACCGTCGTCCTGGGGGGGAACGTGCCGCTGGACGTGCTGGCGAAGAACGTGGACGAGTACGTCCGTTCGGCCCAGTCGTAGCGCGTGGAGGGCCTTCCGGGCGCGGCGCACACGCCGCGCCGCGCCCGCGCTCTGCTACGATCGCGCCGATGCGCGTGCGCGACGACGTCCCCACCCCCGCCCTGCTGCTCGACCTCGATCGCTTCGAGGCCAACGTCACCCGCATGGCCGCGCACCTTCGCGAGCGCGGCAAGGCATTCCGCCCGCACGCCAAGACGCACAAGTGCCCCGAGATTGCCCGGCGGCTCGTCGCCGCGGGCGCCGTTGGCGCCTGCACGGCCAAACTGAGCGAGGCCGAGGTGTTCGCGGACCACGACCTCCGCGGCCTGCTGGTCACCACCGCCGTCATCGGCTCACACAAGATCGTGCGCGCCGTGGAACTGGCCCGGCGCGCGCCCGACACGATCTTCGTCGTGGAGACCGAGCAGAACGTGCGCGAGCTGAGCGATGCCGCCGCTCAAAGGCCCGGCCTGGTGCTGAACCTGGCGGTGGACCTCTACTTCGGCCGCACGGGTGTTTCCCCGGGCGCGCCCGCACGCGATCTGGCGCGCGACATCACCAGGCAGCCCCACGTGCGATTCGCGGGGCTTCAGTCCTACGACGGCGGCGCCGCACACACCGCGCCCTTCGACGCGCGGCGCGCGCGCACCACCGGCAGCATGAAGCAGGCCGTGGAGACCAGGCGCCTCATCGAGCGCGACGGCATCGAGTGCCCGCTGGTCACGGGCGGGTCCACCGGCACCTACCGCATCGACTCCGAGGTCGACGGCGTCACCGAGATCCAGCCTGGCAGCTTCGTGTTCATGGACATGGAGTACGCTCAGATTGGCGGACCGGACGGAACGGAGTACCGCGACTTCGCGCAGGCCCTCACCATCGTCACCACCGTGGTCTCGAGGCGGCCCGGTGTGGCCATCGTGGACGGCGGATACAAGGCGTTCGCGACCGACCGACCCTTCACGCCGACGCCGGTGGACCTGCCCGGCGTCACCTACGCGTGGGCCGGCGACGAGCACGGCCGGCTGGACCTCTCGAAGGCCGAGCGTGACGTGAAGGTCGGCGATCGCATCGAGTTCGTGCCGCCACACTGCGACCCGACCGTCAATCTGTACGACATCATCTTCGCGCTGCGGGGTGACATCATCGAGGGCGTATGGCCCATCGCCGCGCGCGGCAGGAGTCAATAGATCGCGTCGGGAGGCGCGATCACGCCGGGAGCGAATCGCGACGGGAGGGGATCGCGTCGGGAGGCGGGAGTCGGAACAGATCGCGACGACGGCCGCCGCGACGCCTGGCGGCACAGCCGGGGCCTTGCGAGCCCGCTCGCGCAGCGACGCCGGAAACGGTCACCGGAGGCGTCACCCGCCGCCTGGGGTGACGTAGTGGGGCCCCAGGCCTCCAGCCGCAGGAACTCCGCTGACGCGCCGTAGGTGATGTTTCCCGAGCGGGCGAGCCGGCCCTGGCCGTGACGCCCGGCGTCGCGGCGGTCGCCCACGCGCGAGTAATATCGACAGCAGCATGAAGGTCGAAATCCGCTACTGCCGCGTCTGAAACTACTACCCTCGCGCCTCCAGGTTGGCGGCGCTCATGGCCAGGGACCTCGGCGTGGAGCCCGCGGTGATCGAGGGCGCACGGGGTGAGTTCTCCGTCCGCGTCGGCGACGAAGTCGTCGCCCGGAAGGACGCGCGCGGCTTCCCCGACGAAGCCGAAGTGCTGAAGCAGGTGAAGCTGGCCCTCGGCCGCTGAAACCGGCATACAATCGCGTCGCCTTGCCGATTCACCGCCCCGGACCTGGACGCTCCGCAGAATGCCCTCCGCCTCCGATCTCCTGAGGCGGGATCTCGCGCCCGTCCTCGAGGGCGAGGTCCGCTTCGACGCGGCCTCGCGCGCGCTCTACTCCACCGACGCCAGCGTCTACCAGATCACGCCGCTCGGCGTGGTCGTCCCACGCTCCGTGGATGATGTCGTGAGGACGGTGGAGGTGGCATCGCGCCACGGCGTGCCACTGACCCCACGCGGCGGGGGCACGTCGCAGGCCGGGCAGGCCATCGGCGCCGGGCTGGTGCTCGACACGTCGAAGTACCTGAACCGCATCCTGGCCATCGATCCCGATGCGCGCACGGCGCGAGTCCAGCCGGGGGTGGTGCTCGACGACCTGAACGCCGCCCTCAAGCCGCACAACCTGCGCTTCGCGCCGGACGTCTCCTCTGCCAGCCGCGCCACCCTCGGCGGGA
>DAIRFN010000191.1:0-11114 GCA_036795065.1 Vicinamibacterales bacterium | reverse complement strand
TCGCCCCTCTGCGGCAACTTGGACGGCAGGATGCGCTGGATGCCCTCAAAGGGGCGGGTCGCCGCACGGGCGGAGCAGCCGCCTGGCGCGCGCGGGCCCTCCTCGTCACCGGCAATGTGGCCATGGCCGCCGTGCTGCTGGCGGGGGCGGGCCTGCTCGTCCGGAGCGCGACGCGGCTGCTGGCCGTGCAGCCGGGCCTCAACCCCGATGGCGTGCTCACCATGCGGCTGTGGGCCGGCGGCCGCCGCTTCAATGAAGGCGAAACGCCGCAGCAGGTGGCCACCGCCGCGGCCTTCTATGACGACGTGTTGAGCCGCATCCGCGCGCTGCCCGGCGTGACGGGCGCATCCGCGGTCACGACGCTGCCGTTGGGTGGCGGCGTCGATGGGTTTGGATTCCACGTGGCAGGGCGCCTCACGGCCAATCCCGAGGACGCGCCATCCGCCGACCGCTTCGTGGTGACGCCGGGCTACTTCGCCACCCTGGAGATTCCGCTGCTGCGCGGCCGCCTGATCGACGAGCGCGATGGCCAGCAGTCCGAAGCCGTCGCCGTCATCAACCGCGAGGCGGCCGAGACGATCTTCGCGGGCGAGGACCCGATCGGACATCGCGTCATCCTCGGCGGCCCGAACGGCGCACCGCGCACCATCGTCGGTGTCGTCGGCGACGTGCGGCATCACGGCCTGGACCGCCCGGTGGGACTGCAAGTGTACGTGCCACAGGCACAGTGGGCCTGGGCGGAAACGTTGATGACACTGGTCGTTCGCACCATCGGTGCGCCGGTGGCCCTGGCGGGCGCCGTGAGGGACGTGGTGCGCGACGTGGATCCGGCCCAGCCGGTGACCGACGTGCGCGCCTACCGCGACGTGGTGGCGACCACGACCAGTACCCGGAGGTTCGTGACCGGAGCGCTCGGTGTGTTCGCGGCGCTGACGCTGCTGCTGGCCCTGATCGGGCTGTACGGCGCGCTCAGCGTCACCGTGGCGCAGCGGCGGCTCGAGATTGGCATCAGGCTCGCGCTGGGCGCGCGACCCGAGGCGATCCGGCGCATGGTATTCCTGAACGGCCTCCGGCCGGTCCTGGCGGGCGTGGTTGTGGGCACCGCGATGGCACTGGTGGTGCTGCGTGGGATGACCGGGCTCCTGTTCGAGGTACGCCCGGCCGACCCGGCCGCGCTGGCAGGCGCGCTGGGGCTGCTGGTGGCGGCCGGCGCCGCAGCGTGCGTTGTCCCCGCCTGGAGAGCGGCGAGGATCGATTTGGCGAGATCGCTGCGGGCGGAGTAGCACGGGGTGCGCCGGTCCTACAAGTCGAGTCGCATCATCGGCTCGGGCACCACGCCGTAGCCCAGCCTCCGATAGACGTGCGCGCCGGCGTCGGTGGCGTTCAGCGCCAGCCGCTCGATGCCGTGCTCGCGACACCACGCGTGCATCGCCTCCATCAGGCGGCGGGCCAGCCCGTGCCCGCGGTGCGCGGGCTCCACGAACACGTTGAACACCCACGCCATCAGCGGCGCATCCATCCGCGACGGCCCGGGCGACCACGGCATCACGATGAGGCCGCCGCCCCCGACGACGTCGCCCTTCTCCGTCTGGATCATCCAACCGCGGTAAGTGCCGGCCGGAATCGCCTCGGCGTACCACCGCGTGCACGCATCGGCCATGGCCGGGTAGTCGCACACCGTGCCCATCTCGCGAAACATCCGCTCGCGGTGGTGGACGATGTGCCGGACATCGGTGGAGGTTGCGGGTCTGATGGCGTAGGTCATGGCGGCTGGTATCCATGATGCCCCAGGCGTATCCTGACGGGGTGTCCCCCCGCGGCTGACCCGTGTCCGAAGGAGGATTGATGCGCGCCCAACTCCTCGTCGTCGTGCTCTGCTCGCTCGGGCTGACCGCCTGCACCCGCAGCCTCCAGGGGCAGTGGTCCGGGACCTCCGACTACTTCAACGCGCCGTTCACGATGGATATCACGCAGGCGGCCGATGGACGCCTCTCCGGCACCTATCAGGACCAGCACGACAAGGGGTTCGTGGACGGCACCTACAACGGCGAGCCGACCTGCTCGTTCCGGGTGAACTTCGGCGACACCGGGTTGCTGTTCGACGGTACGTTCGAGGGCACGAAGAAGGTGGTGGGGACGTTTCGGCGCACCGGGGGCACTCACGACTTCGAGATGACCAAACCGTAGGGAGTGCCCGGGCGCGACGCGATGCCACGTGCAGAACGGACGGCTAATCGGAGCGCAGGCCATCCGCCGGGTTCACCCTTGTCGCGCGCCACGCGGGCACGGCGGATGCGGCCAGTGCGACGCCGGCCAGCACCGGGACAGCCACCAGGAAGCTGACGGGGTCCCAGGGCGTGACCCCGAACAGTTGACTGCGCATCGCCGGGGTGGCCGCGCACGCCGCCGCGACGCCAATGGCGAGCCCGGCCAGCGCCAGGCGGAGGCCCTCGCCGACCACGAGACCCATCAGGGATGCCTGGCCCGCGCCCAGCGCGACGCGCAGGGCCAGCTCCGGCTGTCGTCGCGCGACGCCGTACTGGATGACGCCGTAGACGCCGACCGACGCCAGCATCACGGCCAGGGCCGCGAACACGATCGCCAGCAGCATGGTGAACCGCTGGGTGGCGCGCGCGCCGGCCACGTACTCGGACAGCGGCCGCACGTCGAAGACGGGCAGTTGTGGATCGAGCGCTGCAACCGTCGCGCGGATGGCACCGCTCAGCGAGGCCGGATCGGTGTTCGTGCGGATCATCCACGCCATCGGGTTGCGATGCGCCTGGCGAACGGGGAAGTACACCTGCTCGCGCACCTCCTCGAGCAGGCTCAGGTGGCGCAGGTGCCGGACGACGCCGACCACCGTCACCCAGACCGTGGGACGGCCGGTGACGCGCGGGTCGGTGGCCAGCCGCTGCCCGATGGCGCTGGCGCCGGGCCACGCGAGCCTGGCGAGGCGCTCGTCCACGATGGCCACGAGGGCGCTGTCCTCGTCGTCGTCTTCGGTGAAGTCGCGTCCCTCGACGATGCGTGCGCCGATGGCCTGGAACGCGCCTGGTGATACCGCGCGGCTGTCGGCGCGGCGGGCACGCGACTCGTCGCTGCCCGCCTCGGTGAGGTAGGTCGTGCTCCAGTTGGGGATGTTATCGAAGGGCAGGTGGCTGATGGCCCCCGCGTGCGACACGCCCGGCAGGGCAGCCAGCCTGGTCTCGAGCTGGCGCGCGAAGGCATCCAGCGACTCCTGGGTGCGATAGCGGTTGCCCGGCAGCGCAAGGCGGAAGGTGAGCACGCCGCGGTCGTCGAAGCCCGGCTCCACGGTCGTGAGGTTCGCGAACGTTCGGACGATCAGCCCGGCCCCCACGAGCAGCACGACACCGAGCGCCACCTGCAGCACCACGAGGCCTTTGCGGACGCGGTGATGGAACGCGCTGCCGAGACTCCGCCCGCCCTGGTGCAGCAGGCCCACGAGGTTGGCGCGGACCATCTCGGCCAGCGGCGCGAACGAGAAGGCGAGCGCCACGGCCAGCGCCGTCGCGGCCGTGAATGCCAGCACGGCGGCGTCGAGCCCGACCCCGGCAATGCGATCCAGGCTGGCGGGCCGAGCGGCGGCCAGGAGCTTCAGGAGCAGCCAGCCCGTGGCGAGCCCGGCGGCGGCAGCCAGCCCCGCGAGGACCAGCCCTTCGGCCAGGCACTGCGAGACCAGCCGGTGACGGCCGGCCCCGAGCGCCAGGCGCAGCGCCGTCTCGCGCGAGCGGCCCGCTGCTCGGGCCACGAGGAGGCCGGCGACGTTGACGCACGCAATCAGCAGCAGCACCGCCACGCCGCCTTGCAGCACCAGCAACGCGGGCCGGATGTCGCGCACGCCGTCGTCGTGCAGGCCGATGGTGGTGAACGCGCGGCCGGCGCTGCCGTACTCGGCGTACCTGGCCCCGATGTTCGCGGCCACCACAGACACCTCACGCGCGGCCTCGTCCACCGACACACCGTCGCGCATGCGTCCCACCACGCGCAGGAACATCTGGCCGCGCGGCCCGCCTGTCATGTTGCGGTTGAAGGGCTGCCACGCCTCGAGCTGCTCGGGGACGTTCGAGTCCGGCGGCATCAGGAGCCGGAAGCCCGGGGGCATCACGCCGATGATGGTGGTGGGCTGGTCATTGACCAGCACGCGCCGCCCGACGATGGCGGGGTCCGCGCCGTAACGGGTGCGCCACAGGCCGTCGCTCAGGAGCATGGTGGTGGGGCCGGCGGCGGGCTCGTCCTCGTCCACGAACGTGCGCCCAATCGCGGCGTCGGCGCCCAGGAGCGAGAAGAAGTTGGCCGTGACCAGGCCAATACGCAGCTGCTGCGGATCGTTCTCGCCGGTCAGCGCGGTCGTCGTGGCCCAGATGGCCCCGAAGCCTTCGAAGCGCGTTGCCTGCTCACGCAGGTCCGCCAGCTCGGGGCCGGACAGCGGCCCGCGCGGGTAGCCGGCCGTCGTCATGTCGGACCAGACGAACACGAGGCGGTCCGCGCCCCGATAGGGCAGCGGCTGCAGCAGGACCGCGTTGACGAGGCTGAAGGTGGCGGTGTTGGCGCCGACGCCGATGGCGAGCGTGATGACGGCGGCCAGAGTGAAGGCAGGCGCCTTGCGGAGGCCGCGCCAGGCGAGCGCGATGTCGCGGAGCAGGGTGAGCGTCGGTGCGCCGACGCGGGCGTCGCGGACCTGTTCCTTGACCGATTCCGTGCCGCCCAGGTCCAGCAGCGCGCGACGCCTGGCTTCGGCCGGGCGGAGTCCCGACGCGACGTGGGAAGCGGCGAGATCATCCAGCGCCGACTGCAGCTCGGCGTCGAGGTCGGCGTCGAGCGCCGACTGCCGGGTCATGGTCCGCCACGCGCTCCGAATCCGGGCTCCGAGGGGCATGTGAGCCTCCTACGCGGGATCGAGCACCTGTCCGACGGCCGTCACGATGCGGTCCCAGGACTTCCGCTCGACGGCAAGCCGCTTCCGACCGGCCGGCGTGAGGCGGTAGACCTTGGCGCGACGGCCCTGGTCGGACTCGCCCCAGGCGCCCTCGATGAAGCCCTCCTGCTCGAGGCGATGGAGCGCGGGGAAGAGCGACCCCGGCTTCACCACGAAGGTGCCGCGCGTGATCTGCGCGATGCGGTCCGAGACGCCGAGCCCGTGCCGCGGCTCGAAATCGAGGGTCCGCAGGATCAGCAGGTCGAGCGTGCCCTTGAGCATGGCCGTGGGTCGTGGTGGCATAGGGTGTCTATATAGAACATCTATAGTGGACACGTCAACAGACCCGGACCGGGCCGCAGATGGGCCGCAGATGGCGCAGACGAGGCGGGGCCGCAGATTGCGCAGATGACGCAGAAGTCGGGGTCTCTGAACCCCAGAGCCTCAGAACCCCAGAACCTCAGGGCCCAAGACCCACGACCCACGACCCTACCCCCGCCGCCGCTGAGTCGCGAAGACGACCAGGCCGGCGAGCGCCCAGGCGGCGCCGACGGTTTGCGCCAGGACGCTGGCTTCGGCGATCACCCAAAGCGTGACCAGCGCGCCCAGGATGGGCAGCACGTAGTGCGCGCTCCGCGCGGTGCCCTTGCCGCGCACGACGAAGTAGCCCATGACCGACGCGTGCAGCAAGGTGAAGGCGGCGAGGGCCCCGACGTCCACGATCGAGACCAGCAGGTCGAGCCCATCCGCGCGGCGGGCGGCCCACACCGAGACGAACAGGGTGAGCGTTGCCGCGGTGACGAGCGACACGCGTGGCACGCCGTGCCGCGCGTCCACCCGTGCCAGCGCGCGGGGGAGCCGGCCGTCGCGGGCCATGCCGAACAGCAGGCGGGCGGCCGCGGCCTGCGCGGTCATCGCCGAGAAGGCGGGGCCCACGGCCTTGGTGATTGCCATCAACGTGGCCAGCCACGGCGCCAGCGCGGCGCGGGTGATGTCGTAGAAGGCGGTGCCCTGTTGCTCGGGGTGTGCGGCCAGGCCGGCCGGGTCCATCGGGCTCAGCAGGCTGGCCAGCCACGACTGCGCGACGAAGAGGACGCCGGCCACCGACAGGCAGAAGAGGATGGCGCGGCCCACCTCGCCCGAACTGCCGGTGCTCTCCTCGGCGAAGCTCGCGATGGCATCGAACCCCAGGTACGACAGCACCGCGACGGAGATGGCGCCGATGACCACGGAGAGGTCGAACGCGCCGAGGCCGGTCAGCGGTGACAGCCACGGTCGCGAGGGGCCGTCCACGGCCAGCACCACGCCGGCGATGAGGACGAACAGCGCGAGGACTGCGATCTCCGCCACCAGCACCACGAGGCCCACGCGTGCGGCGACGCCCACGCCCGCCAGGTTGAGGGCCGTGGTCACCGTGAAGGCCAGCACGGTGAACACCCACGCGGGCACCGTGGGGATGAGCGCGTGGAGGGCGATGCCCGAGAACAGGTAGGCCACGGAGGGAATGAGCAGGTAGTCGAGCATGGCCAGCCAGCCGGCCAGGAAGCCCGCAGGGCGTCCGAGGCCCTGGGTCGCATAGGCGAACACCGACCCCGCGTGCGGCACCACGCGCGACATCTCGGCGTACGACCAGGCGGTGAACGCCATGGCGACGGTAGCCAGCACGTACACCAGCGCCACCGCGCCGTTGGTGCGCGCGTCGAGCACGCCGAACACGCCGACCGGCGCGAGCGGGCCGATGAAGAGCAGCCCGTAGACGATCAGATCGCGGAAGGTGAGGGTGCGACGAAGCGCGGGGGCGGCCACGCGAGCAAATTATAGCGGCATGCGCCCGGCTGCCGTCCCGTACAATCGAGCGGGTAGCCGATGAACCCACACTGGCACCGCCGTGGACAGGCCAGGGCCCGGCCCGATCGGGCCGCGGCCTTCGTGCTCGGCATCGCCGTCACGGTGTGGGCCGGATGCGCGGGGCAGGGCCGGATTCGCACGCTCGAGCCCGGGGTGCTGACGGTGGCGGTCACGACCATCGCGCCGAGCGGGCCCTACGACTCCCAGCTCTGGATCCGCCGGTACGTGGAACGGTTCGCCGCCGGGCAGGGCCTGGCGCCGAAGTGGGTCGTGGTGCCATTCAACGAGTCGTGGAAGCGCGCCGGCCAGGACGAGGTGGACCTGGTGGCCACCAATGTCGCCAGCTTTCCCGATCGTGTCAGCGCCGGCGGCACGTTCTCGGCCCCGTTTCTCTACGAACGCCGAGCCTTGCGCGTTCATCCGCAGGACGGCGGGCGCTACGACACGATTGCGGACTTCATCGGCAAGCGCGTCGGCGTGGTGAAGGGCATGGCCGCGGAGCGGGATGTCCGTCGCCGCGCGCCCGAGGGAGTGGTCATCGTCACCACCGACTCGTTCGCGCAGCTCTACGAGCAGTTCGACCAGGGGGCGCTCGACGCCATCGCCGAGGCCGAGTACTACGCGCTCGATGGAAGCGTCATCCCTTCCCACGGGCCCGAGGTGATGCTGATCGACCTGCACGACCTGAACCCGGGCGAGCGCGAGGAGTCGGTGTTCGTCGTACGCGACGCGACCACGGGACTGCTGGACGCGTTGAACGCGTTCATCGCGCAGACGCCGTTTCCCTTGAGATGACGCGGATCAGTCGAGATGACGGGCCGCAGATGTCGCAGATGGCACGGATTCAAGCCGGCGCGACGCGGGGAGCAGGGCCCGGCGACGCGGCAAGCCGCGCTGGGGCAGAATCTGCGCAATCCGCGTAATCTGCGGAGTCAGACCCGTCGATATGGAATCTCCGTGAACATCGTCAGGCGCGCGAGCCGGATGATCTCCAGGAGGTCTCGGCGTTCGTGAAACTCCCGGCCGTCGCGATCGATGACAACGGCATCCGGGTCCAGGGCCGCCAGCCGCCGGAACTCGCCGTCGATGAGCTGAAAGCGCCGCACCATCTCTTCCACGTCCTCGTGCGACCGGTTGCGCAGCCGGATGTGCCGCTCGATGGTGGCGCTGCTCGACGTGAGGACGATGACGCGATCGGGCCGCCAGGCATCACCCAGGGCGGCCACGCGGCGCAGCGCGCCGTGGTGCTCCACGGGGTACTCCGCGATGTGCGCTTCGAGCGTGATGCGGGCGCCCTCGAAGAAGATCACCCGGTCGGGTGCATCGTGGGCCGCGGCGTCGCGGTAATTGGCGTCGTAGAGGCGCGCGAAGTACTCGGTGACGCCCACGGCGTTGCGGCCGGCCGCGATGTCCTCGAGGACCTCCACGGGCCAGACGCCCTTCTCACCCTCGCCGTACGCCCCGTTGTGGTAGAGATCGGCGAGCTGCCGGACGAGGGTGCTCTTGCCGACGCCCGGCCCGCCGACGATGGCGACGCGCATGGGGAGAGTCGTGTGCCGCTACCGCTGGCCGGCCATGGGCTGGGCGCCCTCGCGTGCCGATACCTTCGCCCAGGTGTCCTTCAGTGAGACCGTGCGGTTGTAGACGGGCGCGCCCGGGCTCGAGTCGGCGTCCACGCAGAAGTAGCCGAGCCGCTCGAACTGGAACCGCGTGCCGGGCAGGGCCTCGGCCAGCATGGGCTCGAGCCTGCACCCGTCCACCACCTCGAGCGATGTGGGGTTGATGAGCGTCGTGAACTCCACCCCCGCCTTGCCCGCCGTACCGTCGGGATCCTCCACCGTGAAGAGCCGATCGTACAGGCGCACCGACCCGGTCACGGCATGTGCGGCGGACACCCAGTGCAGCGTGGCCTTCACCTTGCGGCCATCCGGTGCGTCGCCGCCGCGCGTGGCGGGATCGTAGGTGCCGCGCAGTTCGACAATCGCACCCGACGCGTCCTTCACGACCTCGGTGCAGGTGACGAAATAGGCGTTCCGCAACCGCACCTCGCGCCCGGGCGCGAGGCGGAAGAACTTCTTCGGCGGGTCCTCCATGAAGTCGTCGCGTTCGATGTAGATCTCGCGCGAGAACTCCACCTTGCGCGTGCCCGCCGACGGGTCCTCGGGATTGTTGACCACGTCCACGTGCTCGACCTGCCCCTCGGGAAAGTTCGTCAGCACGAACTTCAAGGGCCGGAGCACGGCCATCGCGCGCGGGGCACGCGTGTTCAGGTCCTCGCGCACGCAGTGCTCGAGCAGGCCCACGTCGATGACGTTCTCCTTCTTGGCCACACCCACGCGCGTGCAGAAGTCACGAATCGACTCGGGCGTGTAGCCCCGCCGGCGCAGGCCCGACAGGGTGGGCATGCGCGGATCGTCCCAGCCGCTGACGTGCTTCTGCGCCACCAGCTGGAGGAGCTTGCGCTTGCTCATCACCGTGTAGTTCAGGTTCAGGCGCGCGAACTCGTACTGCTTCGGCTGGTGCTCGGTCTCGGCCTGCTCGATGCACCAGTCGTAAAGCGGGCGATGGTCCTCGTACTCGAGGGTGCAGAGCGAGTGGGTCACACCCTCGATGGCGTCCGACAGGGGGTGCGCGTAGTCGTACATCGGGTAGATGCACCACTGGTCGCCGGTGCGGTGGTGATGCGCGTGGCGGATGCGATAGAGCACGGGATCGCGCATGTTGATGTTGGGCGACGCCATGTCGATCTTCGCGCGCAGCACGTGGGCGCCGTCGGCGAACTCGCCGGCGCGCATGCGACGGAAGAGGTCCAGGTTCTCCTCGACGCTGCGCGTGCGGTGCGGCGAGTCCGTGCCCGGCTCGGTGAGCGTGCCTCGGTGCTCGCGGATCGCGTCGGCCGACAGCGAGTCCACGTAGGCCACGCCCTTCTGGATGAGGCGCTCGGCGAACTGGTAGAGCTGCTCGTAGTAATCGGACGCGTAGAACTCCCGGCCGTCCCAGTCGAACCCGAGCCACCGCACGTCGTCCTTGATGGAGTCGACGTACTCGACGTCCTCCTTCACCGGGTTCGTGTCGTCGAAGCGGAGGTTGCAGATGCCGCCGAAGTCCTCCGCGACGCCGAAGTCCACGCAGATGGCCTTGGCGTGGCCGATGTGGAGATAACCGTTCGGTTCCGGGGGGAAGCGTGTGACCACCCGGCCGCCATTGCGGCCCGCGGTCACATCGGCGCTGACGATGTCCCGGATGAAGTCCTGCGGCGGGGTCTCCGCCTTCACATTCGCGTCTGGCATACGTTGGAGCTGTTCAGCGTATCCCAAACGCCCGCGAGCGGGCCACTACGGAAAAGAAACCACGAAGACACGAAGGCAATCACGAAGGGCTTCGTGGTTTCCTTCCCTCTCTCAGTCCACCGCGCAGGGGGCGCCGGCCAGGAAGGCCAGGACGATGATCGGGTTGCGGCCACGGGGGGTGAAGCCGTACCCCGTGCCACGGGGAACCACGGCGAAGCTGCCCGCGGCAAGGACCACGTCGCGGCCGTCGAGGCTGAGCGTCCCCGCGCCGCCAATCACGTACAGCATGGCGTCGGCCGACTCGTGCTGACGGTCGGTCCAGGCCTCGCGCACCTGCCACACCATCGCCTGCCCGACGCCGCTGCAGCCGACGATGTTCTCCTTGTGGCCTTCCTTGTTCGAGATGAAGTTCCGCTCGATGTAATCGGGCAGGGCCATCGTCTTCGGCGCCGAGGGCGGCGGCAGCGTGAACTCCGGCTTCGCGGGCTCCGGCGGGGGTGGCGGTGGCGGCTCGGGCGGCGGCGGGGCGGCGTTGAGCGTCACCGTCATGCTCGGCGCCGCCTGGCCGGCCCGCCACACCATTTCCTTCTCGAAGGTGTGAAACCCCTCGCGCTCGAAGCGGATGCGGTGGGTGCCCGCCGGCACGTTGAGCAGGCGCAGGCGGCCCTCCTCGGTTGTCGTGCCGCGGCGATCCGTCGCGCCGATGAGCGATACCGTCACGCCTTCGAGGACCGCGCCGACGCTGTCGGTGACGGTGACCGACAACGTCGTACCGCGGGCCGGCGCAGCGGCCCTGGGCCGAGCGGGCTGTGGCTTCTGAGCCGATGTCGTGGCCTGCGCGAAGGCAGGCGGGGGGGCAGGCTGGGCGGGGGCGGCCTGCAGCCACGTCAGCAGGAGCAGAGTGACCATGGGGGGATGGTACTACGAGGGGTTCAAAGCACGAGGGGTTCAAAGCACGGGAGGTTCAAAACACGGAGGTTCACGGCACGGGGGTTCGGGGGGCGATGAGGAGCAGCCACGCGGCGGCGAGGGCGAGGGTG
>DAIRFN010000190.1:4993-11256 GCA_036795065.1 Vicinamibacterales bacterium | reverse complement strand
CGGCGACCGAACACGTGGAGGTCAGGGTTGTCGACACAGGCCAGGGCATCAGTCCGGACCTCCTGCCACACGTATTCGAGCGGTTCCGTCAAGCGGACGACGCGACAACGCGACGTCACACCGGACTGGGTCTCGGGCTTGGCATCGCCCGTCACCTGGTGGAACTGCACGGGGGAACGGTGCAGGCGGCCAGTCCCGGCGTGGGACAGGGTGCGACGTTCACCGTTCGTCTGCCGATTGCAGCCGGCGCTTCAGAAGGTCAGGCAGCGGTGCGAGCAGATCCATAGACCGAGTCTTCGACGGCTTTGCCCGCGGCTGCCACAGCTCAATGGAAAACGCGTCCCGCTGGTTGACCGCCACGCCGACAGAGCGCACACCGCCTGTGGGAACTGTTGCGGGCTGACGCCGGCGTGAAGACCAGGGCGTCTGGTCGAGACTCGTCGACAGGCGCGATGAGATCCTGCTCACCGGCGTGGCCGGGTTGGTGGCAGGTGCCATGTCGATGGCCGCGGGGGAGGCTCGAGGTTTGCTGCTGATGGGATAGGGTACCCTTCCCAGCAGCAACGATGTCCTGGGCGCGGCCGAACGGCTGCGCGGCGTAGCCTACCGGACCCCGGTCCCACCTCCCTCACGGCCGACGCCCGCAGGGGCGCCCGCCTGTTCAACTCCCTCGCTCATCGGCGGCATGGAATCGAGGTCGAGATCGCTGGTCTCCAGCGCGGCGGCGTCCACCTCGAGGCGCGCGGTGCCGGCGCCGCACGTCAGGTAGATGAGCGATTCGACGGGGATCAGGTTGCGTCGGACGCCATTCGGGAGATCGCGTGTCACGACCAGATGAGAGAACCGTCCAGTCGCCGGTTCGATCAGTACCCCGTCCAGCGTTCCGAGCTGTGCGCCATCACGACCGTAGACCGCCAGCTGTGCAATCTGGCCCGCCGGTGTGCCCACCAGGGCCGCACTTTGGTAACAGAGGGTCAACCCTTTGGCAGTTTGTGGCATGGCCTGACCTCCGGGGATGGTCGGTGCAATGGCGATGCCAATGGGGGGGCGGTGCAGGTATGATGAGCGCTTCACGGCCGGACGACACGACGAGACAGCGATGGTCGGACGCACCATCTCCCACTACCGGGTCCTCTCCCAGCTCGGTGCCGGCGGCATGGGCGTGGTGTATCGCGCGGAGGATACCAGGCTCGGCCGCGAGGTGGCCATCAAGTTCGTCTCGGAGGATGCCGCCCACGGCGAGCAGGCCGTCCACCGGCTGCGCTCGGAGGCGCGCGCGGCCTCGGCGCTGAACCACCCGAATATCTGCACCATCTACGACATCGGCGACGACGACGGACATCCGTTCATCGTCATGGAGCTGATGAAGGGACAGACGCTTCGCGACCGGCTGCTCGCGGGCCCGCTCAGGGTGCATCAGCTGGTGGACATCGGTATCGAGATTTCCGATGCGCTGCACGCCACCCACAGTGACGGCATCATCCACCGCGACATCAAGCCCGGGAACATCTTCCTGACCGACCACGGGCACGTCAAAGTCCTCGACTTCGGACTGGCGAAACTGACGCCACGCTTCTCGGGCTCGGCCACCACCTACGTGGCCGCCGAGCAGACCGAAGCGGGCGTGACCATCGGCACGGTGTCGTACATGTCGCCCGAACAGGCGGCGGGCGAGGATCTCGACGGGCGCACCGATCTGTTCTCAACCGGCGTGGTGCTCTACGAGTGCGCGACGGGCCGGCACCCCTTTCCGGGCAAGACCTCCGCGCTCATCCTCTCGTCGATCCTCAATCGCACGCCGATCGCACCGGTGACCATCAATCCGGACCTGCCCCTGAGGCTGCAGGAGGTCATCAACAACTGTCTCGAAAAGGACCGCGAGCTGCGCTATCAGTCGGCCGCCGACCTGCGAGCCGACCTCAAGCGACTGCGGCGAGACCTGGAGTCCGGCCATTCCGGGCCCCTCGACGCGACCGTCGCCATCAGCAGCTCGACGGGGCCGCGACCCGATTCCGGCACCGGACCGATGGCGGTGTCACCGCCTGCGCCGCGCTCTTACCTGCGCCTCGCGGGAGTCGCCGCCCTGGCGGCGGCAGTCATCGGAGGGGCGGCCTACGGGTTGTGGAGGAATGCGCCCAGGCCTCCGGCGCCACCCGCCGCGGTGCCATCCGAGGCGCAGATCGAGGATCGGCTATCCCTGGCCCGCTCCAGTCTCGAGGCGCGGAACTACCGCGCGGCGATGGCGTACGCCGAGGCGGTCCTGGAGATCCAGTCGGATCACGCCGAGGCGGCGCGCATTCGCGACGACGCGAGGACTGCCGTGGCGCGCTTCGACGAGGCCATCGCGCAGGCACGCAGGGACCTGGCCCGCGGCGACGTGCAGGCAGCCACCGGCAGCCTGCAGACGGCGCGTGAGCTGGATCCCTCCGCGCCGGCGGTCGCCGACGTCTCGATGCGCTTGACTGATCTCGTTCGCGAGCGCGATGCCTCGGCCCGGGCCGGCACGGAGCGATCGACGCCGCGTGCGACGCCCGCCCCGGGTGCCGCGAGTTCCACGGGTGTCACGGGTACCGCGAGGGCCGCACCCCAGACACCACCTGGCCGGACGACGACGGCCACCGTCGCGCCGCCTGCGCCCGCGGCGGCTCCGACGCCGGCGTCCGAGCCGCCCTCCCCTCCGGCCTCGCAGGCCAGACCGGAGTCTCGTCCGAGTCCGCCTCCAGTGACCGACCCATCGCCGGCCAAGCCGGCTGCGACCTCGCCGCCAGTGCCGGCGCCGCCCGCGCCGGCGGTGCCGCCGCGGGAGTCGAGCCCGACCGGCGCGCGCACGGCGGACGCGGCTCCGCCCGGCCCGCCCCGAGACGAGAGCGATGAGGCCGCGATTCGCCGGGTGGTGGCCACCTACGGCCGCGCGATCGAGACGAAGGACCTGGCGCTCTTCCAATCGATCAAGCCGAATCTCTCCGCTGATGAGGAGCGCCGGCTGCAGCAGGGCTTTCGCGCGGTGAGCTCGCAGCGCGTGTCACTCACCATCACCACGATCGACCTCCGCGGGGATTCCGCGTCGGTGGTCGTCCAACGAAGGGACGTGCTCGATTTCGGCGGCCGAAGCCAGACGGTCGATGCCAGGCAGCAGCTCACGCTGAGTCGCGCCAGGAACGGGTGGGTGATCGTCGAGATCCGGTGAGGGGGCACAGCCAGGGAGGAGAACCGTATGGCCGGACGTGTGTGGCTCGTCGTCGCATGCCTGCTCGTCGCTGGGAGGACCGCCGAGGCTCAGGATCCCTACAACCTGGCGGCGCCGGTGCCGAACCTCGCCACGATCTTCCAGAATCTGTTCGGGCCGCGGGGCCTCGTGGTGGACAGCCTGGCGACCCTGCCCGGCGAGCAGCCACACACCGCCCACTTCGTCAGCGACTTCCAGTTCAACTTCGGGCAGTTCAGCCTCGCCCTCGTCAGCCAGCTCGTGAGCGTCCCGTTGCCTTCGCCCGGCGGCGGCTTCACCTTCGAGTTCGATCCCACGCTCGGCGTGTTTCAGCGCACGACCCAGAGCTTCGGTCCCATCCTCGCCGATCGCGCCGAGACGATCGGCGCCAGGCGCGTGTCCACGGGCTTTGCCTTCCAGCGATTCACGTTCGACTCGGTGGAGGGCATCCCGATGGGGCAGGTGCCGGCGGTCTTCACCCACGACAACGCGGAGCTGCTCGGCGGGCGCGAGGACGTCGTGACGACGGTCAACGCGATCGGTGCAGACGTCAACCAGTCCACCTTCTTCGTCACCATGGGCGTGACGGATCGTTTCGACGTGTCGCTCGCGGTACCGATTCTCGCCACCAATCTCACCATCGTCTCCGCCGCGCAGGTCCGGCGGCTCGGCACGACCAACCCGCTCACCCACTTCTTCCGGCAGGCGGATGGCACCGTCGGGGATCATCGGCTGTTCACTGCCGTGGGCAGCGCCTCGGGGCTGGGCGATCTGATGGTGCGACTGAAGGGAACGGCGTTCACGCGCGGAAGCAGCGGCCTCGCCCTCGGCGTGGACGTCCGGCTGCCGACCGGTGACGAGATGAACCTCCTCGGCAGCGGCGCGCCGGGGGTGCAGCCCTTCGCGATCTGGTCGGCGACCTACCAGGCGGTCTCGCCGCACGCCAACGTGGGGTACCGGTGGAACGGCTCGAGCGTGCTCGCGGGGAATCCCGCGACCGGCGAGTCGGGCGACTTTCCCGACCAGGTGGGATACGCCGTGGGGGCGGACCTCGCGGTCAACCCGAGAATCACGCTCGCCTTCGACGTGCTGGGCCGCTACGTAATCGACGCCGAGCGCGTGCGGCTCGAGGAGTTTCACGGGCTCGACGGGCGCTCGACCTTCCCCAACATGGTCTTCGCGCGCGACTCCTACAATGCGCTGAGCGGCTCGATCGGCTTGAAGGGCCTGGTGTTCGGGCGGCTGCTCCTGGACGTCAACCTGCTGTTCGCACTCGACGACAACGGCCTGCGCGACAAGGTCACGCCGCTGGTTGGCCTCGAATACAGCTTCTAGGGTCGCCCCCATATGACGGTCCACGACGCACACTGCCATTTCTTCTCGAGGCGCTTCTTCGAGGCGCTCGGCCGCGAGAAATACGGCGCCGCCGGCGGCGCCACCGTCGACGCCGTGGCGAACGAGCTCGGATGGGAGGCGCCGGGCGAGCCGGCGGCCCTGGCGGCGCGGTGGGTGGAAGAGCTGAATCGGCACCGGATCGCCCGGGCAGGCCTCATTGCCAGCGTGCCCGGAGACGAGGACTCGGTCGCAATCGCGGTGGCGGCGCACCCCGACCGGTTCGTGGGCTTCTTCCTGGTCAATCCCACGGCGAGCGACGGGCTCGAGCACGCGCGGCGGGCGTTCGCCACCCCGGGCATGCGCTGCGCGTGCCTGTTCTCCTCCATGCACCACTATCGCCTGGACGACGAGCGGGTCGCCGCGCTCTTCGAGGTGGCGGCGGCACATCGCGGCGCCATCTTCGCGCACTGCGGCTACCTGTCGATCGAGGCCCGGACGAAGCTCGGCCTACCCACGATGTTCGACCTCCGCTTCGGCGATCCCCTGGCGCTGGCGTCCACCGCGGCACGGTTCCCGGGTGTGCCGGTCATCATCCCGCACTTCGGCGGCGGCTTCTTCCGCGAGGCGCTCATGGCGGCGGCGGCGTGCCCCTCGATTCATTTCGACACGTCGAGCTCGAACGACTGGATCAAGTTCGTGCCGAACCTGACGCTCGCCGACGTCTTCCGGCGGGCGATCGCGGTTGCCGGCGCGCACCGGATCCTGTTCGGCACCGACTCGTCATTCTTCCCGCGCGGCTGGCGGAAGGTGATTCACGGGGCGCAGCGGGCCATCCTGGAGGAGATCGGAATCGAAGACGGCGCCAGGGCGCAGATCTTCAGCGGCAACTTCGATCGCATCTTCACCGCGTGAGCGCCAGCCATCGCGGTTCCCACCGTCAGATCTCGAAAATGCCCAGGCTGCGCACCAGCCCGAGCACCTCGCCGCGGCGCGGCGACAGGGCCAGCGACTCGTCGCCCACCACCGTGAGCGGCGGGTCCGAGAGGCGCTGCTTGACGAGCATCAGGCACCGGCCCATGTCGTTGCGCCGGGAGCCGTAGGTGAGACACAGCGCCGTCGGCTGCTGGCGGTAGGCGGCCTGCGCCCACGCGCGCGTTTCGGGATAGCAGGCCGGCAGGCTGTCGATGAGGCGGGCCCGGTCGAGGCCCTGAAGCCGAGGGAGATCCAGGGAGTGGAAGCTCACACCCTCGAGCGCCGGCAACTGCACCGTGGCCAGGTGATAGTGCCTCAGCGTATCGACCTCGAAGAGACCCGGCGGCTCGAGCACCACGTCGTGGAGCACCGATTCCATGTAGGCCACTTCCGGTGTACTCGCTACGTAATAGGTATGCACCGCCGCACCGTCGTCGCCGGTGATGGGCGCAAAGCGCGTGTCGCCCCAGCCTTCGGCGAAGGTGAGGGCCGTCGTGGGATGCTGACGCGTACAGTAGACGTGATACCACCGGTCCGCCGGGATCGGCCTGAGGGTGAAGGGCTCCGCGGGGCCCGGCACCGGCAGCCCGCAGCTCATGCCACGTAGCTCGATGGCCTCCGGGCCGCCGCCCGAAAGGGAGTCCGCGCCGCGGTCGCGTTCGACGCGGGGTTTGCCGAGAGCGACGACGCGGGCCGCCGCCGGCAGGACGAGCTGGTCGCCATCTGTCGCGAGGCGGGCATCGCGTTCTGC
>DAIRFN010000190.1:0-4983 GCA_036795065.1 Vicinamibacterales bacterium | reverse complement strand
GCGTCACGACGATCGAGCGCGTCCTTGGGCGCCACCGCCACGGTGTGGGTGTCGTCGCGTCGGACAATCCAGCCATTCGGGAAGTGAAACCAGGCAGCCAGCAGCCAGGGATCGGCAACCTCCCCGAACGCCGCGAGGATCTCCTTGATGATGGGCAACGGCTGGTACATCGCGTCGAACTGATACCGCGGGAAGTAGTCGCGGCCACCGTAGCTGACGCTGAAGATGCGCTTGCGACGCTTCCAGTCGCTGGCCGGGTGCGACGCGTTGGCCGGCGGGTCGGGCTGAAGCGCGTTGAGCTGCTCGGCAGTGAGCCACTCACCCTCGTCCAGCACTCGCCGCATGGTCCGAAGCCGCTGCATGCGGTCTTCAATGAGGTCCGTCGTCGGCTCGAGCACTCCCGTGGCCAGCTCGGCTAAACGGTCGGCGCGTTGGAGCAATTCGGGCTCACTGCGGTGAAGGACCTCCGCTGCTTTTTCGAGAGCTTCCACCAGGGCGGGGATCACCTCGGGCGCCACCCCCCGGGGCAGCGTGACTGGAACGGTCACATCCTGAGCGCCGCCGGTGCCGCGGTTCTCGATCTCAGACTCGTGAAGATGCTCTGCCATGCCGGAGTTGCCATCAGATTACGACAAGTTGGCATTATTGGCAAACCCTGGTGGCTGGCCCAAAAGGCACGATTCACCCATGCGGGATCGGCGACACGCACGTGCCAGACGACCTATACGCTCGCGTCGCGGCGCTATTCGACGAGGACGAGATGGTGGCGCTGACCTTCGCGGTGATCGTGATCAACGCGTGGAATCGCCTGGCGATCTCGTTCCGCGTGCCGCCGGGGTCGTATCAGCCGGCACAGACCGTGACCGCGTAAGCCGGGCGTTGGCCGCGCGCCGCGGCGTCCGTTCACGGCGCACCCGCACTGCCGATCGGGACGGGGCATACTCTAAGGCGCGATGGGTATCGCCCTCTCGTCCCCGATCATGCAGTTGCTCATCGCGCCCGTGCTGTTCTACGCGGGCGCGAAACTGAGCCTGGCGCTCGCGCTGCCGCCACAGCCGCTGGTCATGCTGTGGATGCCCAACGGCGTGCTGCTGGCGGTCCTGCTGGTCTACGGGTTGCGGCGGTACGGCTACTTCGCCGCCGCCATCATCGTCGCGGAGATTGCCGCCGACTGGCCGACGTACTCGTTGATTGAAGCGATTCTGTTCGCATGCATCAACCTGGCCGAGGCGACCGGTGCGTTCCTGCTGTTACGGCGCTGGCGTTTCGACTTGGCGTTCACCACGCCCGCCGACCTGGCGAAGTTCCTGCTGGCCGGACCGATCCTGGCCGCGTTCGCCTCCGCGTGCGCCGCGGCGGCCGTGCATAGCCACGCCAGCGACCAGCCGCTGAGCTATCTGCAGTATCTGCTCGTGTGGTGGTTCAGCGACGGCGTCGGGTTGGCGATCGTCACGCCGCTGATTCTGGGCCTGTGGCCGGGCGTGCCTCGCGTGGCGGAGCGCCGGCGCCTGCACTGGTACGACGCGGCCGTGGCGGCGGCGGCGATCGCCGCCATTTCGCTCATCCTGCTGGCCGACAAGGCCATGGTCGGGGGCTGGCCCATCCGCCCCGTGCTGCTCTTGCCATTCGCCGTGTATGCCGGGGCACGGCTGTCGCCGCGCGCCACCGCGGCGGTCGCTGCCGCTGTGGCAGGGCTGCTGCTCTTCGTCACGGGCAACGGCCGTCAACCCTACGGCGAGTTGCCGATCGAACAGACCATCCTGCAGGTACAGCAGTTCGCGGTCATCACGACCATCACGTCGATGGGGTTGTCGACCCTGCTCGCGCAGCTGCGCGCCAACACGCGCCACCTCGAACAGCGCGTCGAAGAGCGCACCGCGCAGCTGCTCGTGGCGAATGAACAGCTCCAGCGACTCGCCGTGACCGACCCATTGACCGGCGTGGCCAATCGACGGGCGCTGTTCGAGGCGCTCGGGCGCGAGATCGACCGGTATCGGCGCCATCCGCGCGACCTGGCGGTGATCATGTTCGACATCGATGGGTTCAAGGCGGTAAACGATCGACACGGCCACGCCGCGGGCGACCGCGTGTTGCAGCACGTCGCCAGCCTGGCCGCACGAGCCGTTCGCAGCACGGACACCCTCGCACGATACGGCGGGGAGGAGTTCGCGATCATCGCGCCCGAGACCGATGGCGAACAGGCGCGGCAGGTGGCCGAGCGCATTCGCACGGCGATCTCGTCGGGGTCCGAAGTCGCCGGCGAGAAGGGTCCGATGCGCGTGACGGCCAGCTTCGGCGTCGCCATGCTCGAGGCCGACGATGCCGGACCGGAATCGGTCATGGGCCGCGCCGATGCGGCGCTGTACGCGGCGAAGGCAGCCGGACGCGATCGAGTGGTGTGCGAGCTTCGCCCGACGCGGCGCCAACTCGTGGTGCCGACAATCCCGCACTGACGGCTCCGCGCCTGGGTGGTCCTGGAGCGTCCGGATCCCGGCCGCTACCGATGCAACTCGCGTGTGCCAGCGTTACCGCGCGCTGCGCCCGCGGAACGTCTCCGCCGCCCCCGGCGCGGTGAAGTCCAGCGAGCGATCGCCGGCCTTGCCCGTCACACGATAGCGCCCGCGCATCTGCAGGAAGTCCAGGTTATCTGCCAGGGGACCGCTCCGCATCGGTGTCCGGATGTCGCTGTCCACGTCGATCTCCAGGTGCAGGTCGAGTGATTCGCTCTTCCCACGCACGGCGATCCGGGTTGGTCGGTCGACGCCTGGATCGATCGTCTCGTCGATGCGCACGTCCGTCGCCTGGCCCAGCGGGCCGTCGGGGCCGAGGACCATCATGAAGCCGGGGATGCGGCTCGCGTCCGCGGCGTCGGCCGGCGGGAACACGCGGCCGTAGAGGATCGACAGCCCCTCGTGCTGCACCTGCCCCCACTGCCACGACACCCCTTCCCAGAAGCCCCAGTTGTGATCGTGATATCCGGTCCCGCCGGCCAGCGGCAGCACCTCGTCGCCCACGCGGATCGTCCCATCGAGCGCGCCGGACATCACGGGGACGACGTAGCCCGACACCCAGCCGCGCGCGCCGGTGACGGAGAGCGGCGGGAGCGTGTGGCCACGGCGAGCGGTGAGCACGACGTCGCCCACGGCCCGCGCGGCGCTGCCGCCGGAAGGTCGCGCGCCGGCCGCTCCCTCGCCCTGCGCGGACCTCCGCGAGCGGGCCGCCCCTTCGTCGCGAAGATCGAACGAGACCACGAAGCGGTCGCCGTCGAGGCGGATGCGGCTCCGACCGATCGTCAGCTCCGGCGCCGTGGCGAGCACCTCGGCGGGATCGACCTCCGCCGCGTCGCCGTAGTTCGTGACGCGGCCTGCCCGATCGAGCTGCAGGCGCACGCCGGCGGCCCTTCGCCCGTTCTCGCGCGTCGGGCCGACGAGAAAGGTGAGGTAAAAGCGCGTGCTGCCCGCCTGCCCGTTGAAGTAGAGCCACTCGACCCAGGATCCCGCGCGCGCGGGCACGTCGGGAATCGCGTGGAACCGGTCCAGCGCGCGGAGCACATCCGCGGGATGGGGCGAGGTCCACGCCTCGTCTCCCGGCGCGTCCACCCATTCCGGCACGTCCGCGGTCTCCGGGTCGTCGAGCGCGCGCTCGAGGCTCGGGATGCCGCCGCGCGCCCGCAGCCGCGTGACCACGCCGTCCTGCACGAGGAAGACGCTGCCCCGCCTGGTAGGCGACGCCACTGCGATCCGACCGGCGAACGCCGGCGCACCCAGCCCGCCCCAGACCAAGTAGCGGCCACTCGACAACCGGCCCGCCGTGCCGGTGACGACGACATCGCCGCCGCCCACGAGGGCCGGCGATTGCGACTGTTCGAGCACGACTTCGGCCACGCCGAGCAGGTTCGCCATCACGGCCACGCCGAGGCCGAAGCCGCACGCCAGCACCATCGTCCGGATCGGGTGCATCAGCAGCGAGCGGAGCGCGAGGCGGACGATCACTCGTGGCCTCCACCCTCGTTGCCCCTCTTACCTGTCTGC
Organism: Vicinamibacterales bacterium; assembly: GCA_036795065.1. Lineage (GTDB taxonomy): Bacteria > Acidobacteriota > Vicinamibacteria > Vicinamibacterales > UBA2999 > VFZN01. The sequence continues at coordinate 952 of DAIRFN010000190.1, read as the reverse complement.
GTCATCTGCGCCATCTGCGGCGCCATCTGCGTCATCAGCGTCCCGTCACGCATGCGCAGGATCCGCTGGGCCCTGGCGGCAATCGACGGGTCGTGCGTCACGACCACCACCGCTGTCCCGTCCTTGTGCAGCAGATCGAAGAGGCCCGCGATGGCCTCGCCCGTGGCCTCGTCCAACTCCCCCGTCGGCTCGTCGGCCAGGATCAGGCGCGGCCGGTTGGCCATGGCGCGGGCAATGGCGACGCGCTGCATCTCGCCGCCCGACAGCTGGCTCGGCCGGTGATCGGCGCGGTGGCCGAGGCCCACGTAGTCCAGCAGCATGCGGGCCCGGTTGCGCCGCACGGCTCGCGGCACGCCGGCCTCGGCCTGCGGCAGCTCGACGTTCTCGATCGCGCTCAGCATCGGGAGCAGGAAGAAGCGCTGGAACACGAAGCCGATCTTCGCGAGGCGGATGCGGCTGCGCTCGCTGTCCGAGAGCAAACCGACGTCGCGCCCCTCCAGCCGCACTTCGCCGCTCGTGGCCGTGTCCACGCAGCCGAGGACGTGCAGCAGCGTGGACTTGCCGCATCCCGACGGCCCCGCAATCGCCACGTACTCCCCCTCCGCCACCTCCATCGTCACGTCGCGGAGCGCGACGACGGGGCCGGCTGGCATCGGGAACACGCGCGAGACGCCACGCGCTTCGACGATGGGCTTCGCTGGCGCGGTCACGAGACGAACTCCCGCCTGAGCGTGGTGGCGATGGGCAGGCGTGCGACGAGCCACATCGGATAGAGGGCAGCGCCCACCGCGACCGCGGCCAGGAGCGCTGCGTGCAGCCACAGCGCGCGCGGCTCGAAGACGAAGAAGTGCAGCGTGGCCGGCACGCCGGGCAGCGCCCGCAGGATGGCGTCCAGCCATATGGACAGGGCCAGGCCGAGCGGAATGGCAACGGCGCCGCCGATCCCGACGAG
>DAIRFN010000189.1:2161-11258 GCA_036795065.1 Vicinamibacterales bacterium | reverse complement strand
GATCGCGTGTCTGCGCCGGCTCGGACACCGAGGTCGTTCCCTCGGTCTGGAGCCCCGCCAGCAGCACCGCGCTCTTCACCTGCGCGCTCGGGACCTCGGGCCGGTAGTGAATGGGCCGCAGGTGCGCGCCGTGCACGGTGACCGGCGGACGGTCGCCGGGGGCTGCCTCGAACCTGGCGCCCATCTCGGTGAGGGGCGCCATCACGCGGCGCATGGGACGACGCGAGAGCGAGGCATCGCCGACGAGCGTGCTGGGGAAGGGGTGCGCGGCCAGGACGCCGGTCATCAGCCGCATGGTGGTGCCCGAGTTGCCGCAGTCGAGCGGGGCGGAGGGGGGCGTCAACCCGGCCAGGCCGCGGCCGGTCACGGCGACGATGCCGCCGGGCCCGTCCGGGCGTTCGATGGCCACACCCAGGGCCGCCAGGCAGGCCAGCGTGGACTGGCAATCCGCGCCGGGCGCGTAGTTCGCGATGGTGGAGCGCCCATCGGCCAGTGCCGATAGGATGGCATAGCGATGCGAGATGGACTTGTCGCCGGGAACCTGGATCCGGCCGCGCACGGCACGGGCCGGGGCAATCACGAGAGGCACTGGCACAACTATAGCAACTTGACCGGCTTTCGGGCGCTATGGTACTAAACGCGCACATGTTGATCGTCCGGCGCGCCCCCGAACGCGGGACCCGATGACCCCGTCGCCCCCCACCGTCCGCCTGGAATTCGGCAGCGCCTTCGACATGCTGGACTTCGTCCAGGTCGTCAGCGACTACGTTGGGCGCCTCACCGGCCTCGACGAGGACCAGCTGTACGAGGTCAGCGTGGCGGTCCGCGAGTCGGTGGTCAACGCCATCAAACACGGCAACCAGAACGATCAGTCCAAGCGGGTCATCGTGGAGTTCTCGGTGGAGCCGCGCGACCACATGATCGTCCGCGTCGAGGACCAGGGGACCGGCTTCGATCCGGACGACATCCCCGACCCGCTGGCCCCCGAGAACATCATGAAGGGCAGCGGCCGGGGCATCCTCTTCATGCGCAACTACATGGACGACGTGACGCTCAGCCGGGCGAGCGAGGGCGGCATGGAGGTGCGCATGATGAAGAAGGCGGTGCGTTCCGAATCGTGAGCCCCGATCCCGCCTTCCTGGCCACGGCAGTGGAAGCCGTCGTCCGCGCTGGTGAGATGCACCTCTCGAAGTTCCGCTCCGGTGTTCGCGTCGACAAGAAGGGCGCCATCGACCTGGTCACGGAGGTCGATCTCGAAGTCGAGCGCATGTTCCGCGCGATGATCGCGGAGCGCTTTCCGGATCACGACGTGCTGGCCGAGGAGATGGGCGGCGCGGCCACGGGCGCGCGCTGCCGCTGGGTGTTCGATCCCCTGGATGGCACCACGAACTACACGCACGGCCTGCCCATCTTCTGCGCGTCGCTGGCTCTCGAGATCGACGGCCAGGCGGCAGTGGCGGCCATCTACGACGCCACGCGCCAGGAGCTGTTCACCGCCGAGCGCGGGGTCGGGGCGTGGCTGAACGGCGAGCCGATGCAGGTGTCGGGCACGGCCGCGATCATCGACGCGCTGCTCGTGACGGGGTTCCCTTACACGGTGCAGCAGACCCCGGAGAAGTACTTGAAGGTGTTCGGCGCCTACATCAGCCGCGCGCGCGCGGTGCGCCGGCTGGGCTCGGCGGCCATTGATCTCTGCTACGTCGCCGCGGGCCGCATGGACGGTTTCTGGGAAGAGAGCCTGCAGCCCTGGGACACCATGGCCGGCGCGCTCATCGTCCAGGAGGCCGGCGGCAGCGTCACGGCCCTCGACGGCGGTCCCTGGGTGCCCGCCAACGGGCACATCCTGGCGTCGAACGGCCTGCTGCACGAGCAGATGCTCGCGATCTACAAGTCGTCTCAGTAGGAAAAGAAACCACGAAGGCACGAAGGAAAGCGAAGGACACGAAGAACACAATTCACCAGCCCAAGACCTCAGGACCCAAGACCCAAGACCCAAGACCCAAGACCCTGAGTTCCCTCGTGCCCTTCGTGGTTTCCTTTCGTGGTCAGCGCGTTCGGCGATAGAGCGCCACGTTCCCGCCCTCGCACACGCGCTCGTAGCCGTCGGTGAACGACGGGTTCGCGCGGATCTGCTGGGCCAGCACGTCGCCCCCCTCCGCGGCTTCCTCCACCAGCATCCAGCCCGCGAACGGGGCGCCGCCCACGACGATCGCGGAGTCCCACATCGGGTGGTTGCCTTCGTGCAGAAAATCCTCGATGCCGAGGCCGATGGATGACAGCTCCTGCATGTAGTGCGCGAGCGAACCCATGCTGGCGAAGATGGTCTCGCCGCGGTAGTCGCGCGCCAGGCAGGCGGTGACGGCCTCACGGCCCGCGCCGTGGGCGCGATCGAGCTGCGCCTCGCGGGTCATGGGCGTGTCGGCGTCGAACGGCCTAGCGTCGCGCCCGATCAGCACCAGCGCGACGAGCGCGACCACCGGCGCCGCGCGCCTGGTGAGGCCGACACCGAGGCCCACGGCGAGCGCCGAGGCCACGACGAGCGGGATCTCGTAGCGGATGCGGAACGGGTGCCCCGCGAGATAGGCCGAGAAGGGCAGGGCCGCCGCGGCGAACATGCCCAGCGGCACCAGCAGCGCCGCGCCCTGCCGCCAGAGCAGGGCCGCAAGGCTGACGGCCGCCACCGACCAGAGCGCGAGCCGCACGAGCCACACGCCGCCCAACTCGCGCGTGCCCTCCAGGATCTTCTCCCACACCTCGGCCGGTTGCCCCTGCAGCTCGGCGTCCGGCACGTAGAACCCGCCGCTGACGAACCACTCGCCCACGGTGGCCCGGCTCAGGAACACGAAGAAGACGGCCGCGCCAATGGGGTAGCGGGCCAGCTGCCAGGCCACCGGCGCCAGGTCGCGCACGGACGTGCCCCGGCGCCACCGGGCCAGGAGCGCGAGCGGCACCAGCGTGCCGACAATGGGCCACGCCTCGTAGCGCGTGAGGCACGCGGCCACCATCCACCAGCCCAACGCGCGCGGCACGGCCAGGCCCGGAGCCGTCGCCCACTCGGTGAGCAGCCATGCGCACACCAGGGTGGTGCCGAAGAGCAGCGGCTCGGTCATCGGCGTCGCGTGCAGGTACAGCACGTTCGGGTTGCTCACGAACAGCGCCGCGCCGAGCACGGCGCCCGCGCGCGACCCGGTGAGCCGCATCACGATGGCGGTCATGGCAGCGGCGCCAAACGCCAGGGACACGACCGACACCAGGATGGCGAATGCGCCCGTGCGGTAGAGCACGTCCAGCTGCACCGGCAGCATGTTCAGCACGTGGGGGAGCGGCAGCCACACCGCGCCAATCTGTTCCCACCCGGGCGTGATGCTGTCGAGGATGCGCCGGGACACCACCAGGTGGGCCTTGGCGTCGTAGTGGCTCAGGGTGAGGCCGGCGCGGGCATACGCGACCGCGGCGGCCAGGCCCAGCAGGAAGGCCACGCGGCCCACCCAGCGCGAAAGGATGTCGAAGCGAAGCACGGGGAGGATATATAATGACCCGATTGTCTCGCTCGATGACTCCCGAGCTCTCGATCGTCATCCCGGTCTACAACGAGTCGCCCAACATCAAGCGTCTGTATGACGAGCTGACCGAGGTGCTCGGTCAATATGGGCGCAGCTACGAGCTCGTCATCGTGGACGACGGGAGCCGCGACGACACGTTCCAGCAGCTGGCGGCCTTCCAGGCCCGCGATCCCCGGCTGCGCGTCATTCGCTTCCGCCGCAATTTCGGGCAGACCTCGGCGTTCTCCGCCGGCATCGCCTACGCCCGCGGGCGGCTGGTGGTGCTGTCGGACGGCGACCTCCAGAACGACCCCCGCGACATCCCGCAGATGGTCGCTCGCATCGAGGCCGGCCACGACATCGTCTGCGGCTGGCGGAAGGATCGGAAGGACACGTTCATCACGCGGCGCGTGCCGTCCATCCTGGCGAACAAGCTCATCTCGTGGGCCACGGGCGTGGAGCTGCACGATTACGGCTGCTCGCTCAAGGTGTTCCGTTCCGAGGTCATCAAGCCGCTTCGACTCTACGGCGAGATGCACCGGTTCCTGCCGGCCATTGCCAGCCAGCAGGGGGTGTCGATCGACGAGGTGGTGGTGAACCACCGCGCGCGGGAGGCGGGCACCTCGAAGTACGGGTTGTCGCGCACCGTTCGCGTCATCCTCGACCTGGCCACCGTGAAGTTCCTGCTGAACTACTCCACCAGGCCGTTGCAGATCTTCGGGCTGCTGGGCCTCGGCGCCTTCGGGCTGGGCACGCTCATCACCGGCTATCTCGGCTACGTGCGCCTGTTCGAGCGGCAGGCCATTGGCGACCGGCCACTGCTGCTGCTCGGCATGATGCTGCTCTTCATCGGCGTGCAGCTGGTCACCTTCGGCCTGCTGGCCGAGCTGCTGGCCCGCACCTACTACGAGTCGCAGAACAAGCCCACCTACGTCATCCGCGAGATCCGCCAGACCGCGGAGCTTGCCACGGTCGACGGCTGATGCCACCGGGCGCGCCTCGGGAGCACGACCCGCGCATCACGGTCATCCAGCAGGAGCTGTTCAACGAGAAGCGCTCCAAGGTAGACAAGTACCGAGAGCTGGTGGTCGGGCGGCCCGGCCTGTGGCCCTTGATCCGCTACGAGATCGTGATGCTGCTGGCCAGCTGGGTGCCGGGCGCGCTGGGCCTCTTCCTCCGCGCGAAGCTCTACCCGCTGGTCATGGGCCGCGTGGGACGCAACGTCGTCTTCGGCGTGAACGTCACGCTGCGGCATCCGCACAAGATCGAGATCGGCGACAACGTGGTCGTGGACGACCAGTGCTGCCTGGACGCGAAGGGCACCGACAACCGCGGCCTGGTGATCGGCAACGGCGTGTTCATCGGGCGCAACACCATCCTCAGCTGCAAGAACGGCGACATCATCATCGAGGACAACGCCAACCTCGGCTTCAACTGCGAGATCTTCTCCGCTTCGCGCGTGCGGGTGGGGAAGAGCATCCTGATGGCGGCCTACACCTACCTGGTGGGCGGGGATCACCTGTACGATCGGGTGGATATCCCGGTGCTCGAGCAGGGCCGGACGGCACGCGGCATCGACGTGGGCGACGGAGTGTGGCTCGGCACGCACGTGGTGGTCACCGACGGATCCACCATCGGCCGCGACGCCATCATCGGCGCCGGCGCGGTTGTGGTGGGACAGATCCCGGAGTTCGCAATCGCGACCGGGATACCGGCGAAGGTGATGCGCGATCGTCGCGAGTCGCATTAGCCCAAGACCCAAGACCCAAGACCCAAGACCCATGTGCGGCATCGTCGGCCTCGTCGAATCGGACCCCGCCCGCCCCGTCCCGGAGGCGGAGCTGCAGCAGATGGTCCGCACGCTGGTCCATCGTGGGCCGGATGAAGAAGGCCACGTGATCCTGCCGGGCGTGGGGCTGGCGATGCGCCGGCTGGCCATCGTGGACCTCGCGGGCGGGCAGCAGCCGTTCACCAACGAGGCCGGCGACATCCAGCTCGTGGCCAACGGCGAGATCTACAACTTCCCCGAACTGCGCCGCGAGCTCGACAGCCTCGGGCACACCTTCCGATCGCACTCGGATATCGAGGTGCTGGTCCACGGCTACGAGCAGTGGGGCCCGGGCTTCCTGCCCCGCCTGCGGGGGATGTTCGCGCTGGCGCTGTGGGACGGCCGCACGCGGACGCTGCTCGCGGCGCGCGATCGCGCCGGTGAGAAGCCGCTCTACTGGACCAACACGCCCCAGGGCCTGCGACTGGCATCCGAGGTGAAGGCCCTGCTCGTCCGCCCCGAGGTGTCGCGGGAGCTGGACGCCGAGGCGCTGGACCAGTTCCTCACCTACGAGTACATTCTCGCGCCGCGGACGATTCTGAAGGGCGTGCAGAAGCTCCCGCCTGGCAGTTACCTCATTTGGCGTAACGGTCAGGTGGAGGTGAAGCGCTACTGGGACGCTTCGTCCGTGGCCTTGAAGTCGTGGACCGACGCGGAGGCCATCGAGGCGCTTCGCGACCGGATGCGCCACGCCGTCATCAGCCAGATGATGGCCGACGTGCCGCTCGGCGCGTTCCTGTCGGGCGGCATCGACTCGAGCACGCTGGTGGCGTTCATGGCCGAGGCCTCGCGCCTGCCCATCAACACCTTCAGCATGGGCTTCGACGACGGCAGCTACAACGAGCTGGCGTTTGCGCGCGAGGTGGCGGCGGCGTTCAAGACCAACCACCGCGAGCGGACGGTGACGCCCGACCTCGAGTCGTTGTTCGACAAGCTCGTGGTGCACCTGGACGAGCCGTTCGCTGATGTCTCGATGTTCCCGACCTACATGGTGTCGTCGCTGGCGCGCGAGCACGTGACCGTGGCGCTCTCCGGCGACGGCGGCGACGAGCTCTTCGGCGGCTACGACGCCTACGAGGCGCAGGCGCTGGCCGCGAGGCTGGGCGGACTGGGCGAAGCCGTGATGCCCGCGCTGGCCGCGGTCGCGGCCACGCTTCCGCCCACGGAGAAGAAGAAGGGCCTCGTCAACAAGGTGAAGCGTTTCACGGCGGGCGCTGCCACGGCGCCGAGCGACCTGGGCCACTACCGGTGGATGGTCTACATGGGCGCGGCGGCCAAGGCGCGGCTCTACGCGGGCGGGCTGCGCGACCGCCTCCGCGCGCACGACGTCTACGCCCCCGTGCGCGAGACATTGGGCCGCTTCTCCCAGGACGATGTGCTGAACCGGCAGCTCTATGCGGACCTCAGCCTTTACCTGGCGGACGATATCCTGGTAAAGGTGGACCGGATGGCGATGGCCACATCGCTCGAGACGCGAGCGCCGTTCCTGGACGCGGATGTGATGGAGCTGGCGTTCTCGATGCCGGCGAACCTGAAGATCCGCAACGGCGAGCGCAAGTGGGTGCTGAAGCAGGCGATGCGCGGCATCCTGCCGGACGGCATCCTGACGCGGAAGAAGGAAGGCTTCAGCATCCCGATCAAGAACTGGCTGCGGCGCGAGCTGCAGCCGCTGATGCGCACGCTGCTGGCACCCGACCGCATCCGCGCGCGCGGCCTGTTCGAGCCCGCCGAGGTGACGCGCCTGATGGACGACCACGTTGCCGGCCGCGAAAACCACGCGCACACCCTCTTCCCCCTGATGGTCTTCGAGCGCTGGGCGGCTGAGCATCTGCCGACGTGAAGGGTCCACGGGAACACGAAGGACACGAAGCGCACGAAGGAAGGCACGAAGATTAGGAAAGGAAGAACCCCGCCTTCCCTTGTGTTGACCGGTCTTCTTCGTGGTTCGTCTTCGTGTCCTTCGTGCTCTTCGTGTTCCCGGGCTCGTTCAGTCGGGCAGGCGGTAGAACGCGTCTACCGTCTCGATCTCTCCCTCCATCTGCCGCGCGTCCCAGCCGTGGACCCAGGCCATGAGTGCGGCCGCGCGTTGCAGGGCGTCGGATCCGGGATGGCCGGCCGAGCCGGCCTCGGTCCGGCGGATGACGGCGTCCGCCAGCGTCACCGCCATCTCGTGCCGGGCCGCGTGGACGATCTCGGCGCCGGTGACGTGGGTGTGGTGGCCGATGGCGGTGCCAAGCGCGGGGGCTTCGCGCGCGATGTTCAGGACGCGTGGGTACTCGGTGCCATAGGTGGCGGCCAGCCGCGCGAGCGTATCGGGCGGCACGGGCGATTCGCCGGCGTCGAGGGCATGCTTCACGAAGGCGCCGACCGAGCTGATGGCGCCGCCCCAGAGCGGCGTGTGATCGGTGTGACAGGGCGGCGGGGTCGAGTGCCCCAGCACGCGAAACACGGAGTTGACGGCCTCCTCTGCGGTGTGGCGAGCGGTGGTGTAGCGCACGCCGTGGATGGACACCAGCCCCGGCGCACCGTGCGCGGCGTGATCCACGACGGCGCTCTCGCGCAGCAGCGCTACGTGGGCGCCCTCGCCCGAGACCATCGGCAGCAGTCCGCGGTGCACGAGCCGCACGCTCGCGCGGTCCAGCGCAGCCCCGGGGAACGCCCGGCGGCCGTCCGCCAGGAACGCCTCGAGATCCGCGGCCGTGACGGTGAGCGCGTCGGCGCCCCCCTCGTGGGCATCGTGGCTGGTGCCGAGGATGGACACGTCGCGCCAGGGCACCATGAACAGGAAGCGCCCGTCCACCACGCCGCCGCAGGCGTGCGATCCGGGCGCCTGTTTCACGATCACGTTCATCGCGCGCGACAGGCGCGGCGCGGGCACGGCGCGGGCGCGCTCGGGCAGCGTGTTCACCAGCTCCGGCGCCCAGGCGCCGGCGGCGTTCACCACGACCCGGGCCCGCAGGTCGAGGTACGCGTCCGTCACCCGGTCGCGAAGGCGCGCGCCGACCACTCGTCCGTTCTCGAGGAGGAGAGACTCCGCGGCGACGTAGTTGGCGGTGACGGCGCCGGCGCCGGCCGCCGACAGGACGAACGACAGCGTCACGCGGTCGGCGTGGGTCATCTGGTAGTCGTGCCAGATGGCGCCGCCCGTGACGCCCCCAGGCGCGACCAGCGGGTTGAGCCGGAGGGCCTCTTCCCGCGAGACAACCCGGCCGTCGGGCAGGTGGAGATCCGAATCCTCCAGGCCGTCGTTTCGGTCACGCGCCACCAAATCGTTGACCGTCAGCGCCAGGCGCATGACCAGCGCGCTTCGCTTCGGATGGCGCGTGGTCGGCACGACAAAGGGCAGCGGGCGCACCAGGTGGGGGACGATGCGGGCGAGGGCGCGCCGCTCGCGGATGAAGCGCCGCATCTGCTGGAAGTCGAGGGCCTGCAGCGATCGCAGCCCGCCGTGCAGGGTCTTGAGGTTGTTGAACGAGGTCGCGCCGCCGAAGTCGCCGCGGTCCACCAGGGCCACCGACAACCCGCGAGCGGCCGCGTCCCAGGCCGTGGCGGCTCCGTAGATGCCCGCACCGATCACGAGCACGTCGAAGCGAGTGTCCGCCAGGCGGCGGAGGTCGCGCACCATCGATCGTTCATTGTACGATATGAGATTCCGCCGTTCGGGATGACGCGGATGAAGGATGGCGCAGAAGAGAGGATCCGCAGATTACGCAGATTACGCAGATTC
>DAIRFN010000189.1:0-2061 GCA_036795065.1 Vicinamibacterales bacterium | reverse complement strand
AGGGCACGACACAGCGCGACACGAGGACCAATGATCGACGCGATTCAGCGTTACTGGAACGATCGCATTCACGACCTGGAGATGACCGACGAGCCCGTCGGCACGCTGGGCTTCTTCGACGATCTCGACGAGTACCGTTTCGACAAGCTGCGCTACCTGCCCGAGCTGGTGGACTTCGGCGGTTTCAAGGGGGAAACCCTGCTCGAGGTGGGGTGCGGCATCGGCACTGACCTTGTCCGCTTTGCGCGGGGTGGGGCACGGGTGACCGGCGTGGACCTCTCGAAGACCGCTATCGACCTGGCCGCGAAGAACTTCGAGCTCCACGGGCTGACACCCGTCGAGCTGCGCGTGGCCAATGCTGAGGCGCTGCCATATCCCGACGCCAGTTTCGACCATGTGTACGGGCACGGCGTCATACAGTACACAGCGGACCCGGCGAAGCTGGTCCGCGAGTGCCACCGCGTGCTGAAGCCGGGCGGCACCGCCATCTTCATGGTCTACAACCGCATTTCGTGGTTGAACGCCCTGTCGAAGGTGATGAAAGTGGCGCTCGAACACGAGGACGCGCCGGGCCTGCGTAAGTTCTCCATCGGCGAGTTCCGCGCCCTGCTGGCGCCCTTCGCCGACACGCGCATCGTCCCCGAGCGGTTTCCGGTCAAGTCGCGCCTGCATGGCGGCTGGAAGGGATGGGTCTTCAACACGTGCTTCGTCGGAACCTTCAACGCCTTGCCGCGATCATGGGTGCGGCCGTTGGGCTGGCATCTCATGGCGTTCTGCCGGAAGTAGCCGCCCGGGCCGTACAGCCTCGTCCCTCCGGCGAGATCGTCTTCCAGTCGGACCGCGAGGGGCCGCCACGGATCTTCGTCATCGACGTCGCGACGCGCGCCGTTCGACGCGTGGGAAATCCCGGCGCCTGGACGGACGAGGAGCCCAGCTGGTCGCCGGACGGCGCCCGCATCGCGTTTTCGTCCACGCGCGCGGGCGGCGGCAACTTCGACATCTACGTGATGAACGCGGACGGCACGAACCTCGTCCGCGTGACGGATCACCCGGCGCCCGACCAGGATCCGGCCTGGGCCGCGGACGGGCAGAGCCTCTTCTTCACGAGCGAGCGGAACGGCCGCGGGGAGATCTTCCGGGTGGGGGTGGGTGACAAGCGGGTCGAGCGCGTCACCTCTGGCCTGGCGCGCGCCATCATGCCCGCGACCTCGCCCGACGGACGGTATCTGGCCTACGCGTCGCAGTTGCTCATCGGGTTCAAGATCCAGATCGTCACGCTCGCCACCGGCGAGACCAGGACCGTCGGCACCAGTGGCGGCGCGTGCCGCCCGGCGTTCTCGCCCGACACGAACGAGCTGGCGTTCGTGCATCTGGACTCGGATCCGTCGCGGCTGGAGGCCGTCACCGAGACCAGCCGGCGGACGGTGGTTGGCGACAGGGGATTGTGGTCCTACTACCCGGCGTATTCGCCCGACGGGCGTTACATCGCCTTCTCGGTGAGCCCCGAGCACCACGAGGGCGAGGACTGGGACCTGGCCATCACCGATGCCGCCAGGCCGGGCACGATCACGCGCCTCACGTCCGGCCGCGGCAACGACCGAGTCCCCGACTGGCGTCCGAGACGGTAAAGAAACCAGGAAGGCTTCGTGCCTTCGTGGTGTCGTTTGGCTAGACCGCCGCGGGCGCTTCGGAAGCGGGCGGCGCGGGCGGCGGCGCGACGGGAGTCGCACTTCCGGCGCGACGCTTCTCCATCGAGGCACGCACCAGGAAGCGCGCGTAGGGCATCACCTGCTTGATGGCTGCCACGTTCATCTGGCACGGGCTGAGGCACGTCGGGCACTTCTCGTCGCGGATGTGCTTGCGGTGTGCCTGCGCGTCCTCGCGGAAGTAGATGGCTTCCGGGTCTTCCGTCGTCACGTTCCCGACGATGTCGCTGTTCTCGCAGAAGAACAGGTCGCCGTTCGGGTTGAGCATGATGCCCTGGGTCATGAACGGGCACGGCGCCGTGCGGTGGTAGCCGTTGCCGATCATGTCGGCGTAGTGCATGTAGATGTAGTTCTG
>DAIRFN010000188.1:0-11265 GCA_036795065.1 Vicinamibacterales bacterium | reverse complement strand
CACGACGAATCGGCCCTGCCGCCACAGCGATCGGCTGAAGGCCAGCTCCTCGCCTGCGAAGAGCCGCGTGTCGAACCCGCCCACCGCATCGAAGGCCTCGCGCGTGCAGAAGACGTAGCAGCCCGCCGCCAGTCGCGCGGCGCGCATCCCCATGCGGAATGCGGGCATCCCCAAGCGGGCCGAAAGAGGCAGCCGTCCGTCCAGGTGCACGCTCGCGCCACCGCCAATCGCCCCGCCGCGCCACGCGGCCAGTGTGGCCCGAAAGGTCTCCTCCGGGACGATGGTGTCGGCGTCCACGAAGATGAGGAGGTCGCCGCGCGCCGCCGCGGCGCCGGCGTTGCGCGTGGCGGCAATCTGCCGGTGCCGCACGTGCACCACCGTCGCGCCGTGGTGGGCGGCGATGGATGCGGTGTCGTCGGTGGAGCTGTCGTCGGCGACGACGATGTCGTAGGGCACGCCGACGGCCATGGCCGCCGCGTGCAGGGCCGAGAGCGTGCGCCCGAGCAGCTGCTGTTCGTTGTGGGCGGGGACGATGAAGGAGATGGGGGTCACGCTGGTACTTGGGACGCCGCGGAGGGGTGGGCGGTTTCGGTGATGCTCACCGCCGTTTCCGCCGCGTCTCGAGCCGACCCACGCGCAGGTTGGTCATGCGGGCGACGTCCTTCAGCACGCGGAACTGCTCGTCCCACTTCTCGTTCGCCGCCTTGAAGTGGCGCTCCATCGAGTCATTCAGAGGCGAGAACGCGTCGAGCGCAAGGCCCGCCTTCGTGTCCAGCGAGTCGAGGCGGACGGCCTGCTCGTCGAGGCGGCCTTCCAGTGTGTCGAAGCGGCCCTCCAGGTTATCGAAGCGGCCCTCCAGGTTATCGAAGCGGCCTTCCAGCTTGCTGGCCACTTCCTGCATGCTCATCTCGTCGGCCATCCTACCATCGTCTCCCGCGCGGAAAACGCGGGCGCGCGCAGGTGAAACAGAGCACACATCGTGCCGGCGCCGCGATCACGCGATTGGCGCGCGGTTCTGTCGGACGGCCAACCTTCCGTGCGCAGTTCCTGCGTACTCTCGCGATGCCTCTCGCTGCAGAATCCGCAAGGGGCCGTCGGTTCCGGACTACGGACTCCCGGCGCAATTCCCTCCCGACGTGCGCGGCCCCTCCCGCCGTGAGACGATCCCGTCATGGCGCTTCACGTGTCCGCCGTTCTCACCGACATCACCACTCTCAACGTCGACGCCATCGTCAACGCCGCCAACAGCGGGCTGCTGCCCGGCGGCGGCGTGTGCGGCGCCATCCACCGCGCGGCGGGGCCCGAGCTGGCGGCGGCCTGCAAGCACGTGGCGCCGTGCCCGACGGGTGACGCCCGCATCACGCATGGCTTCGGCCTGCCGGCGCGCTACGTGATTCACGCCGTGGGGCCCATCTGGCAGGGCGGGGCCTCGGGCGAGGCGGAGCTACTGGCCTCGGCCTATCGCGCCTGTCTGGCGCTGGCGCGCGAGCACAACGTGAAGAGCATTGCGTTCCCCGCGATCAGCACGGGCATCTACGGCTATCCGCTGGCGGAGGCGACCAGGGTGGCGGTGGCCACGGTGCGCGAGGCGCTCGCGGATCCCGGCTCACTGCAGCAGGTGATCTTCGCGTGCTTCAACCGCGAGGCGCTGGAGGCCTGTCGGGCGGAGGGGGTGGGTGGGGCTGAACATTGAGCGATTGGTGATTGCAGATTGGCGATTGATTGACGATTGGGGATTGTGGGATTGAGTGATTGATTGAGCGATTGAGCGATTGAGCGATTGAGCGATTGAGCGATTGGGCGATTGGGCGATTGGGCGATTGGGCGATTGGGCGATTGAGCGATTGGATGATTGAGCGATTCCTCGACCGTCGCGGCGCCTCGCGTGAGCTCGACACGCCGTCGCGTGACACACGCCACAGCGCGACACACGCCGAATCACTCAATCCCGCAATCCCCCAATCGTCAATTAATCGCCCAATGGCTCAATTGACCAATCTGCAATCAATCGCCAATCTGCAATCGCCAATCACTCAATGTTGGGCCCGCGGCACCACGCGCAGCCTGTTTCCCACGCGCCGCAGGGTCGCCTCCTTCCTCGTGCGGAAGCGCCAGTCGATGTAGCGCAGCTCGATCCCGTCCGGCGCCAGCGTGACGTGGCAGAAGCCGTTGTTGCCCCGGTCTTGCCGCAGCCCCGGGATGCCCTCGAAGCGCGATCCGGTTTCGGCCCACACCAGGGGCACGAGGTCGTTCGGTCCCGCGTCGTCTCGCTTGATGCCGAACGGGTAACCGCCGTGCCCGACGCAGCTGCCGACGAACGGCATCGCGTCGTTCGGCTCGTACAACGCCGCGTAGTGCTCGTCGCCCCAGAACCACGCGTGGATGAGGCCCGCGTCCACGAACGCGCCCAGGTCCTCGTCGCAGAGCTCGCGCCGCTCGTGGACGGCCACGCCTCCACTGTTCTTCCTTCGCGCGTAGGGCTCGTTCTGGCTGAGGAGCACGGTGGTCAGCCCCGCGTCGCGCCCTTCCTCGAGCCGCGCGCCGAGCCACGCCTGGAGGTCGTCGTCGTTGTGCCGGCCCTTCTCGTGATACGCGGTGTCGATGCCAATCACCTGGTAGCCGTCGTTTCGCAGGCAGAAGTAGCTCGTCTCCTGCGGCTGTGCCACGAAGCCGCGCTTCCGGCCCTGGGCCCGCTTGTGGCGGAGATACTTGAAGTAGGGGATGCCCTCCGAGTCCATCTCGTGGTTGGCGTTCAGCATGTAGACGGGCATCTGCTTCAGCAGCGGCTCGAGGACCGGCGTCACCTGGTCGTCGAACTGCGACTGCGAGCCGATGTAGTAGACATCGCCCAGGTGGATGGCCTGCGCCACGCCCATGCGCGCGATGTGCGCGGTGATGTACCGCGAGTGGTAGTAGCCCGTGCCCCAGTCCGAGAAGAGCGCCACGGTGGTCCGGCCGTCGCGGGCCACCAGCGGGTAGACAGCGTTCTCCGCGGGCTTCGGCAGCTTCGGCCTGCGCGCGAACAGCCGAAAGGCCCACGCAGCGGCGGCGGTCGCGGCCCACGCGGGGCCATCCGCCGCGGTTTCGAACTGCGTGCGGTGCGGGAAGACGGGGATGGCCCGGTGGTCGTAGCCGGGGAAGCGATGCTCGGGCGGCAGCTCGAAGGACTGCTCGCTCCGGTTCGCGGCGGCGGCCACGCGCGTGCCTGCCGCGTTCTCGAGCGCGCTCTCGGCCGCGTTCAGCATCCGCAGCGCATCATCCACCGTGGCCGTGGAGCCGAGGAGGGCCGGCGCGGAGGCCATCATCGCCTCGGGATCGGCCAGCAGCTGCTCGCGCAGCGCGCGCACGGCCTCGGCGTCGATGGCGGGCGGGCCAGCCGCGGTCGCTGACGCGCGCGCGGCCGCCACGCGTCCCGCGGCCACCCGTCCCGCCGCCACACGCCTCGCGGGCGCGGGCTCGCAGCCGAGCAGCTGGAGGAGCGTCGCCTGTTCGTCGGCCTTGCGCGCCCTGGTTGCTTTCGCGCGTGCTGTCGCGGGCCGCGCCTGCCGGGCGCGAGTTCCCGCCTTGCGCGGCGATTGGCCCTTCTTCTCGGCGGTCCGGGCGGTCTTCTTCCTCGAGGCGGCCTTGGTCTTCCTGGACGACGAGCGCTTTGCCATTGGGAGCACCTCGGATGCGATGCGAACGAGCGACACCGGCGGCGGACATGCTAGCGCAAGTCGCCGGGACGAGCGCTGCTGTGAGCCCGGGGACCCTATTTCCGCGGCCCGAAGCCCCAGTTGAAGGCGCCGATCACCGAGAACTGGCCCGAGGTGTCCCGTGCCAGCTGCCGGCCGAACGAGAGGTTCAGCCAGGTGTTGTCGATGAGCCGCTGCTCGAGTCCGATCCCGAGGTTCCAGTATCGATCCTCGCGGCCATCCGGCCGGTCGTTGTCGAGCCGGAGCAGCTCCACGTTGAACTGTGACGACGAGCCTCCGGCGACGAAGCGCACGCCCGTGGTCACGTTGTCCTGGGTGACGAAGGCGCCGTCGTTGAAGGCGTCGGGTACGATCTCCCGCGTGCGGCCCTTCAGGTAGAACGCCAGCATCGCGTGATCCTCGAGCACGGGCACGCGCTCGAACCCGTAGCCGATCGAGGTCCAGACGGCGGTGCCGCTGTAGTCGATGTCTGCAGTCGTGCCGTCGGCGCTGGTCCAGGTCGGCGCGGCGCCGGCGATCCACCCCGAGCGATTCCACCGCCGCTTCGCGGCGGCCTCGCGGCACGGCTTGGCCGCCACGCGCGTCCGCTCCTCGCGCTGCGCCAGGAGGGTGGCTTTCTCCTCGTCGGACGCGAACGGCGGAATCGGATCCGACGCGTTCAGCACGCGGCCGGCTTCGCGGGCCAGGCAATCGACGAGCACCGGGTCCATGCGGGGGTCGCCCCGGTCGAACACCGTGAACCGCAGGCCGAGCGCCAGCTTCGCGGAGGGATCGTCGGCCCCGCCGCCCTTCGCCGAGGCGAACGACACCTGCCAGCGCGCGAGGAAGCGCGTGAGATAGGGGCCGGTTCGATAGCTCTCCAGCGTGATCTTCGGCCCTGCAAGCAGCATGTACGGCGCGGCGTCGATGGCCACGCCCGTCTGCAGGTGGCCGGCGCGATCGATGCCGTTCAGAAACGACGTAGCCAGCTCGCGCACCGTCGTCGGGCGGCTCACCTGCTCGGGCGTCAGTCCGAGCGCGCTGAACGCCGGTGACTCGGGGACGGCCAGGTCCACCGTGCCGTCGCGCAGCGTGAAGGTGGATGCAGCCTGGGCCGGCTGTGCGAGGGCGGGCACGGCGTCGACGCACAGGCACAGGAGCGGCGGGATGCAGAGGCGCGCCCTCATGTGGTCCTGAACCTCTTGAAGGCGAGCAGGGCCTTCACGTCGACGAAGCCGCCCGTGTCCTGGATCACACCGCCCTGGCAGACGACGCCATCCTGGCGGACGGTCACGGTGAGGCTGTACACGTTGTCCGCCCGGGCCTCGGCCGCCTGGACGAGCCCCTCGAAGCTCAGGATGCGCCGGTTCAGCGTGGCCGCGGCGACATCCATCTGGAAGGTGTCCACCACCTCGTCCGCGTTCGTGCCCTGCGCCAGCTCGCGGGCGTTCTGTCCCGCCTCGTCCCAGAGGAAGAAGCGGTAGTTGCCGATGTGCGCCTGGCCGAACATGATCTCGACCGTTGGCTGGCCCTTCGCGGCCTCGAGCACGATTTCCTCGATGGGTGACATGGTGCCTCCTCGGTCTCACACCGGCGGGGGGGTCGGCGCCTTCGCCTGGAACGCCGTCGCGCGCCGGGCGATGTCCTTGGCCGGCGTCGTCGTGGTGGTCGTCGTCGGGCGGCGGGACGACATCGCCGCGGCCTGGGCGGCGGCCGGCATCGCCGCGGTCGCGCGCTGCGCCTGGTTCACGAGCCGGTCCAGCGTGTCGGGCACGAACCGCTCGGCGAAGCCCGCGACGAAGGACCAGATGAACAGCTTTCCCCAGCCGGTGGCATCACCAGGGATGGTGTCCCGGAGATCGGGGAAGAGCGTGCCCTCCACCAGCCTCGCTGCGAGCATGAAGTACAGCACCACCGCGAAGACGCCGCCGGCGATCAGGGGGAAGTGGAGGGTGACGTTGAACTCGTGGAGGGCGAGGATCCCGATGATGGGATCGCCGCCGTCCGACGTGCTCTGCAATCGGCGCTGGATGCTGACATAGGCGCCCAGGCAGCCGAAAAAGGCGACGACCGCGATCACCCCGGCCAGTCTCGGATCCCAACCCATCAGCCAGCTGGCGATGAGCAGCAGAGGCACGCACAGGCCCGCGCCCCACTGCAGCAGCTTCTTCAGGACGCGCCGTCGGTTGTTCTCGCGCACCAGCGCGAGGTTGTACGTGACGTGCGTGGCGGCCAGGAGCCTCCGCAGGTCGGCGCGCAGCTCGTCGATGCTGACCCCGGGGTCCTTCTCATCGGGTGGCCCGCTGAGCATGTAGGCGTGGAACGCGTCGGGCCCCGCGAGTCGCGCGTATCGCGTCCGGATCTGCCACGCCCGGCGCCGGAGCGCCGCCTCTTCTTCCCGCGAGAGGACCTTGTCCTCCAGGGTCGCAATCTCGCCCCAGTCCAGCCTGGGTTCGCTCTCGGGCTTCAGCTGGCACTCGGCATCCACCTCGGCGACGAAGGTCCTGATGCCGGACGGCAGCTCCGCCAGGACCTCCGCCTCGAGCCGTTTCGGCAGCCGGTGGAGATCGGCGACGGTGTGTGCGAAATAGTCGAGCTTGAGATCGCGCTCGTTCTTGCGCCTTGACGAATAGTCCGACGAATTCGGGGACACGAACCACATGGCGAGGTCCTCTCGAACCGTGCCGGGCGGGACGCAGGGGTGCCGGCTTCGGGGCTCATCGGATTAACGATGCCGGGCGCCGAACTGAACAGGGAGGATGGTGCGCCGTCCCGCTTCGTCCCCATGCCGGATCTCTTCTGGCACCCCAGCTCCCTCCACGGACAGGCGCACGTCTCGCGCGTGATGGTGCACGCCATCCGCCTGGTGGAGGCCACCGGTCAGCACGCGCTTGCCCCGCGGCTCTGGGCCGCCGTCTTCCTCCACGACCTCGCCCGTCGTCACGACGGCGTCTGTCATCGGCATGGCGCGGATGCCGCACGCAGGCTCGCGGAGGAGCCCGCCCTGCGGGAACGCCTCTTCGAAGCGGGCCTCACCGAGGCGGACTTCCCGGCCATCCAGGCGGCGGTCACCGCGCACTCGGCGCCGAAGGACGTGTCACGCCACAGCGAGCACTGGCCGCTGATTGCACTGTTGAAGGATGCGGACGGCCTGGACCGCGTGCGGCTGGCGGACCTGGACCCGCGCTACCTGCGCCACGACGAGGCGCACGACCAGGTGGACTTCGCGCATGCGCTGTTCGACGCCACGGATGGGGTCATCGAGGTGGGGGAGGGGCACTTCGCGGCGCTGTGGGCGGTGGCCGTGCGGCTGTAGGGCGGGCCGCACGGGCACGTGACGACCCCTACACGCCTGGACGCGCCGATCGCGCGAGCGCTGGGGTCAGTGCGGGGCGGAGAGCGGGTGAGACCTAGCGTCGGCCGCGGAAAAAGAAGCCGCCTCCGCCGAGCAGCAGGACGACCAGCACAATGATGATCAGCGTGTTCGTATCCATAATGGTCGGATTCTAGGCCGACAGGCACGAGCCGAGCTGTACGGTTTTGGACAGTGGCCTTGATCTACCGCGGCTTTTCGGGCGTCCGCTCCCGCGACTCCCGGATCACCTTGCGCAGGGCCGCGTTGACGGCCTCCGCGTCGGGGAACACCTGCGCGACATCCGGCTCGATGCGCACGGTGATACACGCGGCACGGTAGCGTTCGAAATGCTTGCCGCGCACGCCGCCGCGGAAGTCGACCTCGTGGTCGGCTGGGTCGTCGGTCTCAGGTCTGGTCTTCTTCATACACTCGCCGCTCGTCAGGGGTCGGTAAGCGGGCACCGATGATGCGGATTGTACCACTCCGATCCCCCGCGACCTCCCCTGACACACCCCGGCCTGACGATGCGTTTCGTGTGCACGGACGTGATCCCGTCGCCGGGAATGGCCCGAACTGCGTCCGTCGCTCTTACAGGGAGGACATCCATGAAGCGCCTGTCGGCAGCATCCGTAATACTCGGCATCGCGTTGTGCGGGACGCCCTCGTTGGCGCAAGTCGCCGCCGAGCGCGTGGTGTATGACTACACGGCCATGTACGACACCCTCAATCCCAGCATCGTCAAGGTGCACGCGGATTCAGGGCATGGCTCGGGCGTGCTGGTGGATGCCCGCGGCTTCTTCGCCACGAACCACCACGTCGTCACCAACGCGCGCTACGTGGCCGTGGAGTATGCGGACGGGCGGAAGGTGACGGCCGACATCGTCTTCCTGGACGCGCGGAACGACCTGGCCATCCTGAAAGTGCATCCCACGACGGTGAACGACCTGAAGGCCGTGCCGCTGCTCCCGGCGGAGAAGGACGACACGGTCCGCGCGGGCATACCCGTGGTGGCCTTTGGATCGCCGCTCAGCCAGACGTTCATGATGACGCAGGGCATCGTGTCGAAGGTGGAGCCCGGCGTGCTGCTTGGGGACTTCCTCATCCAGCCGGGAAACTCCGGCGGCCCGTTGGTGAACCTGCAGGGCGAGGTGATTGGCATCAACACCTTCGGCGAGGGCGGTATCTCGGGCGCCGTGCGCGTGAATCGCCTCCGGGATGCGCTGGCGCACCCGAGCGTCGTGGCCTACGCGGGACCGGAACCTGACGCGACGGAACTGCCCACGGCCGGGTCCGACCGCTATCCCACCGAGGTGTTGAAGGAGAAGATCATGGGCGAGGCGCTGGACCCCTCGGTCTACACGCTCGACGGGGGCAAGTTCACCGTCACGGCCATCACCCCCGTGCTGGTGGGGAAGCTCCAGGTGCAGGCCGACCTGCAGCAGGCGGCCAATCGCTACAAGCGGCGCGCGAAGAAGATCAAGGACCCGAAGTTCAACCCGGTGGACGAGCCGTTCTACGACTGGCACCGCAATGCCACGCGCCTCCTGGACGCCGTGGTCACCTTCGAGGTGAAGCCGGACTTCGGGCAGACCAAGGGCAGCATGTGGGCGTCGGTCCTGACCGCGGCCTCGGCGGGCCTGAGTGGCACGCCCATGCAGCCCACGCACCAGACCATGGAGTTCAAGTCCGAGTTCCAGGAGCTCCGGCTCTATCGGGACGGCGAGCTGGTGACGCCCGTTACGCCTGGCCGGCAGATCACGGAGCAGTCCATCAGCGGCCCCTTCATGAGCTTCGTGGACGAGGCGTACAGCGGCATGTATCAGTACGCCCCGGAGGTGTTCATGACGGGGAAGACCTACCGGCTGGACGTCTTCGACGCGCGCGAGCCGGGGAAGGTGCACAAGAGCGTGTCGCTGCCGGAGTCGCACAAGCTCATTCAGCAGCTGCGGAAAGACTTCGCGGGGGCGATTCAGAGGTAGCAGGGCTCGTGCGAGATGGACTACCGGCCCGAGATCAGCGCGCCTTCTGCGCCGTCTGCCGGCGCGACTCCCGGATCACCTTGCGCAGG
Organism: Vicinamibacterales bacterium; assembly: GCA_036795065.1. Classification (GTDB taxonomy): domain Bacteria; phylum Acidobacteriota; class Vicinamibacteria; order Vicinamibacterales; family UBA2999; genus VFZN01. The sequence continues at coordinate 2,168 of DAIRFN010000188.1, read as the reverse complement.
GCCGCGTTGACGGCCTCCGCGTCGGGGAACACCTGCGCGACATCCGGCTCGATGCGCACGGTGATGCACGCGGCACGATAGCGTTCGACGTACTTGCCGCGCACGCCGCGGCGGAAGTCGTACTCGAAATCGGCGGGATCGGGCTCTGTGGGCTTACGACGAACTCTGGTTCCCATAGGTGCGATGCTCGCTCGGCGTGGCTGGCCGGGCGCTGATCAATCGGATGGTATCACCACGGTCGGCATGGATGACCACCAGTAGGCGTCCGTCAAGGGTCCTGCCGATGGTGACGTATCGATGCTCATGCCACGCATACGGGTCCGGGATCGTTCTCGACAGCGGGTCGTCGAGGGCCCCGGTTGCCTCGTCGAAGGACACCCCGTGCTTCTGGAGGTTCGACTGCGCCTTGTTCGCGTCCCACTCGAAGCGGATCGACACGCCCAGGTGGATCGCGAGTCGCGTACCCGGCGTGGATCGGGCGTGATTCCGTGGGAATCCGTCTTGCGCCGGTGATCACGTCGCAGTCTTTGCTCTGTCGGAGGCCGTTGCCTGTTGCAGTTCACGCGACATCCTGGCTTGCCCCCGCATCATTCGCCGGAGTGGACGCTAGACGGTGGCGCCGATGCTCGAAGGCGCGTCGACGCCTGCTGACACTTGTTGTCGTTCGTCCGAGCTGTTGTGACACACCTCGCCGTGCAGCCACGTCGCCAATGACCGCGGACGCCCATGGTTGCGCACTTCCGCACGTAGAAGGGCGGATGTGTGCCGGTACGAAATATGTAATGGGCCGACACGAAGCCTGACGAGATGAGTGGATTGAATAGGCAGGGGCGCTGCGTCCTCACCTGTCACTCCCTCATTTCAGAATCTGCCTACTGGTCGGCCTCTGCATGCTCACGACAGCGTCGGTCGTTTCGGCTCAGCTACCGCCTGGTGGACGGCAAGGAGTACTTCGCGCGAGCCGAGGTGCTGGCGCTGGCGGCGGTGCTCCGCGCCATCGACAACCCGGCGGACCGCCTGTCGCTGGTCCAGGCGCTGCGCTCGCCGTTCTTCGCGGTCAGCGACGCGGACCTGTTGCACTTCGTCTCCACGGGCGGCGTAGCGAAGAGAGTGGAACGCGGTCCCTCCGGATCCGATGCCGACGAGCACATCATCTGCCAACAAAGCGTGGGTAGGAAGCAGCGCCTGCCCAGACCACCCCCAGGCTTCCGTCACAACCGCACGCTTGCGCATGGCCCGCATGTTCGATGGAAACAGCAGCAGGGCCCAAAGCATCTCGGCCATCAGCTGCTTGGCGCCGGGTGAGTGACCCTCCATCTGCCGGCCGAGCTTGACCATGAATGGGTCACTGCCGAGGTCGGGATGATCAACAAACGCCTCTCGCGCCTCTTCAACGAGCACAGGCGTCCACAAGGGCGCCTGAGAACAAATAGTGCCCCGTCGGCCACGAGGCAGTCGTTGATCCATTTTCTCGCTGCAGACAATACTGGGCCCAGGTCAAGCTGCTTGATGTGACGAGCCATCGCTTGTCGATACTCCTCTGGGTTTCTATTTTGCCGGGAACGCGGCACTGCTCTTCTTCCGCAGCAGAGCCTCCGCAAACACACGGAGTACCATCTCGTCCCCAGCGGACAGCGGCTTCCACTCGGCTCGGGAAACGACCGCGCACTCGGCATCGGCGTTCAGCCAACCGACAACTTCCCTGAGTCGCCAACTCATTGGGAGCTTCGCATTTGCCCGCGGCCGGGCCAGCTTCTTCTCTTGGGACGCAAGCCTGTCTGGGACCTGGATTGACACCACTGATGCGCGGGCTGTCGCCAGAGCGTCTGGCTTTTCGGGACTCAGGCCGGCGAAATACAATGCCCAACCGTCAATGCCCATGAGCCCAGGAAGGGCTCGGTTCAGCAGCAGTTCAAGCACGGCCTCCCGGCGCCCGCCGCCGAAATGAAACACCGCTGTCCGCCCATGCGAAAGCGTGACCATCGGCCAGACGCCTCCGGGAATCCCGAGGAATCGACGCAAGGAGTCCGCCTGACCGGCGCTTTGGAGCCAGGCGCCGGTCACGTAGTTCCATCGACCTTCCGGCAGTACCTCGGATCGCGATGCCTCGACGGCGATCCGGGCCGACGTGGCAGCCGAGCGCCGCGATGAAAGATCTCGACGGTGGT
>DAIRFN010000413.1:0-3116 GCA_036795065.1 Vicinamibacterales bacterium | reverse complement strand
AGGGCGCGGTCCCACCCGAGCGTAGCCAGGGCCCACCGCCGAGGGCGGCCTACCCGGGCCCACCGCGCGAATCGCGGCCTACCGTGGCCAGAGCCAACCAAACGCGCCGGCGGTAAGGCACGCGTAGAGGAGCCCGTCGATCATCGAGCGGATCGTCATGCCCCAGTTTCGCCGCCACCAGATGGAGTTCTGCATCAGCCCCAGCGAGTAGCCCGCGAACGCCGTGGTGCCAGCGAACCGGAACACGTCGAGATACGACGCGCCCATCGGCAGGGCCGCACCGGCAAGGTAGCCGGCGAAGAGGCTGACCAGGACCGAGTAGAGGAACCACTGGACCAGGTTCGCGGTCATCGACGTGGTGCCCTTCCAGACCGTCATCAGTACGGCCGGCCCGGCCTCGAGCCGGGCAACGAAGGCCGGGTCCTTCATCGCCTCCATCGACCCGGCATAGGGCATTGCATAGTCGCCCGGTCGCAGGTTCAGCCGCCGCAGCGCCGCGAGGGCGTCATCCTCGCCGGTGACGCCTCGGAGGTCGCCCTTGTGCCAGGGCGTCATCATATGGATGACCGAGGACATGACGAACACGATCACGGCCGAGACGAGGATGGGGAGCCAGAGCGAGGTGACAGGGACCATGCGGACCTCCAGCAGTTGACGCGGACGCGTCGCGACGCGGGCATCGTAGACGCCGGGTCGGACGAACCGCAAGCCCGCCCGTTCTTGACATCTGATGCGTGATGCGTGATGCTCGGCTTCATGCGCACCACCCTCGTCATCGACCTCGACGTGCTGCAGGCGGCACGCGAGCTCGCCGAGATGCGCGGCGAGACCATCGGCCAGGTCGTGTCGGCGCTGGCCCGGAAGGGCCTCGAGACGCCGGTCACGACGGCCGGTCGGGTCCGGAACGGCGTCCCGCTGCTCGCGCGCCGCAAGACTGGCCGGCCGAAGGCGACCATGAAGCTGGTGAACGAGCTGCGAGACGAGGCATGAGCCGCGTGGCGCTGCTCGACGTCAACGTGCTCGTGGCGCTCTTCGATCCGGACCACGTGCACCACGAGGCGGCCCACGACTGGTTCGCGGACGAAGGGCCCGGGGGCTGGGCCACGTGCCCCGTCACCGAGAACGGGTTCATCCGTGTGATCACGAACCCCGGCTACGGCCTGGACGGCCTGCGCGCCGACACGGTAGCCCAGCGGCTCCGCCGCTTTGCGGCAAGCGGCCATCATCACTTCTGGTTCGATGCCGTGTCGCTGCGCGATGGCGCGATCTTCGACCTGGCGGCCGCGCGCGGGCACCGCCAGCTCACCGACGTCTACCTGCTGGGCCTGGCGGCGAAGATGAAGGGACGCCTGGCCACCTTCGACCGGGGCATTCCCCTGAAGGCCGTCGTCGGTGCCAGGCGAGAGCATCTGGCCGTCATCGGGACGGCCACCTGATGCGACGCGCTAGGGCTCGATCGTGGCCTTCCTGATGTGATCGAGCTTGGGGAAGTTCTTGATCAGGTAGGCATTGCCTTCCATCTGCACGCGGCCCTGTTCCGGGCCCTTGCCGCGCGGCGCGCCCTCGCCGTAGAAGGTGTTGATCTTGTCCACGACCTCCATGCCGGAGACCACCTGGCCGAAGGGCGCAAAGCCCATGGAGTCGAGGTTGGTGTTGCTCCGGAAGTTGATGAACACCTGCGTCGTCCGCGTGTCGGGCTTCGCGCCCATCGCGTAGGTGATGTAGCCGCGGAGGTTGGACTGCTTCACCGGATCGGCGGGAAGCGTGGCGTTGCGCCAGACGGCCGAGACCGCGGGGTCGCCGCTGATGCCGAACTGCACCATGAAGTTCGCGATGGCCCGGAAGAACCGCGCCTCGTCGTAGAAGCCGTTCGTCACCAGGTTGAAGAAGCGATCGGCGCCGTGCGGCGCCCAGTCGCGGTTCACCTGGACGACGAATTCGCCGGCGCTGGTGTCGAACTTCACCTTGTAGGTGGCCGGGGCCTGGGCCTTCAGGGCGGCCGGGTTCATCAGGGCCTTGCGGTTGGCGGCGGCCTGCTCGGCGCCCACCGAGACGGTGGCCAGCGCGAGGGCGGCGACCAGCAGGGATGCAATGAGTCGGATCACGTGAGTTCCTCCAGCCGGGAAGCGTACTATAGGAGCCAGTTCACACCAACAGCCAGGGGGCCAGCGCCGTGTCCGACATCATCGTCACCACCACGCCCACGGTCGAGGGTCGCCGCATCACCCGTTATGCGGGGCTGGTGACGGGCGAGGCCATCCTCGGCGCCAACATCTTCAAGGATCTCTTCGCCGGTATCCGCGACATCGTGGGCGGGCGGTCGGCCACCTACGAGAACGAGCTGCGGTCGGCGCGTGACATCGCCGTGAAGGAGCTCACGCAGGCGGCCGTGGAGCTGGGTGCCAACGCGGTGGTCGGCGTGGACATCGACTACGAGACCGTGGGCGGCAGCGGCAGCATGCTGATGGTGAGCGTCAGCGGGACCGCCGTCGTGGTGGAGTAGGTGGGACCACGGGAACACGAAGCGCACGAAGAGCACGAAGAGGACCACGAAGAACCGCGTGAGGGATGGCGCAGATGACAGGGAGCTGACCGTTTGACCGCGCCGCCCGACAACGCGCCCGTCTTCGCCGCCCGCAACCTCACCAAGGTCTATCCGATGGGCGAGGTGGAGGTGCACGCCCTTCGCGGCGTGGACTTCGACCTGTACCCGCACGAGTTCGTCGTTCTGCTCGGACCCTCGGGGAGCGGGAAGTCCACGCTCCTGAATATCCTGGGCGGGCTCGACGTGCCCACCTCGGGCGAAGTGGTGTACGGCGACCACAACCTGACGAAGGCGGGCGAGGCCGCGTTGACGGAGTACCGGCGCCACCACGTCGGGTTCGTGTTCCAGTTCTACAACCTCATTCCCAGCCTGACCGCCCGCGAGAACGTGGCGCTCGTCACCGAGATCGCCGTCAACCCGATGACGCCCGAGGAGGCGCTGGCCATGGTCGGCATGACGGAGCGCCTGGACCACTTTCCCGCCCAGCTGTCGGGAGGCGAGCAGCAGCGCGTGGCCATCGCGCGCGCCATCGCCAAGCGGCCCGACGTGCTGCTGTGCGACGAGCCGACCG
>DAIRFN010000187.1:9630-11360 GCA_036795065.1 Vicinamibacterales bacterium | reverse complement strand
GCAAGCGCCCCGAACTGCGCGTCGCGGCTTTCAATCATCTGGCGGAAGAGCGGCGTGTTCAGCCGGGTGGCGACGGCGCCCTCGGGCGCCGGCGGCGTGAACTGGCTGGTGTGGCAGTCGAGCGCCCGCCGCTTCACCCCGTAGTAGTCCGAGACGTCCACGACAAACGACGGGGCGGCGGCATCGTTGATGAAGTAGTAGCAGATCCACTCCACCTTCCACGCCGGCGCCTCGCCCGGCCAGCGGCGCAGGCCGGCGTTGAACACCGCTTCGGTGAGCACGTGGCTGGCGGCGACGTGATCGGGATGGCGGTCGGACCAGTACGGCGCCGCGACGACACGCGGCCGGTGCCGGCGGATGAAGTCGACGGCGTGCTGCAGGTGTGCCGGGTCGCGGCCGAACCGACGGTCGGGCCACCCGAGGTTCTCGCGCCAGAGGGCGCCGAGGACGACGCGTGCCGCCTCGCACTCCATCAACCGCTCGGGCACGCTGCCATTGCTGCCCATCTCGCCGCCGGTCAGGTCGCACAACCCGACGCGATGGCCGGCCGCGGTGTGGCGCCCGATGGTGGCGCCGAGCCCGATCTCGAGATCGTCGGGATGTGGTCCGAACGCCAGCAGGTCGAGTGGCTCGGCCGGGGTCATCGTCACGGTTCCGAGTTCGGACGGGCAATCGGGACGCGCACGTCGACTGCGGAGTCGATCTGCAGGGTCAACCTGGAGCCGCTCGGGAGCCGGACCTCGTCCCCGGACGTCGTCAGGACGACGGCCGTTCCGGCCCCGCCGCCGATAGCGGTCCCGATGGCCGCTCCCTTTCCGCCGCCGATCACGCCACCAATCACCGCACCCGCTCCAGCGGGAATGGCGATCTTGGCCGCGTCCTCACCCTTGGTAGCTGGTGCGAGCCGGCTGACGCGCGCCTGGATCGGATAGCGCTCGTCCGCCACCGAGATCGTGCCGAAGCGCAGGGCCAGGCTCGCGCGTCCTTTCACCTTCCCGGCTGGCTGGGCAGCCGCCACCTCGCCACGCACCGCGCTGCCCGCGGGGATGACGGTCGTGCCGTCGATGACCACGGGTTCGGCGAGCGTGGCAGTGACGGCATCTTCGACACGGCTCGTGTCCGAGGCGACGGCGGATTCGAGCCGGACGACGAGATCGGTGCCGGCCGGGACCGTGAACTCGCGGAACCGCGCAATCGGCGGGAGCGGTGGGGCGGGCTTCGACGCCTCGACGACTTGCACGTCGGCAATCCGCTCGCGCGGCACCTCGCGCGTCTGCCGGCCCACATCAACCTGCACGACCTTCTCATCGCGCGCGACCAGCGTGCCCGTCACCACGGCGCCGTCCTCCGTGACGACCTGGACCTCGGTGCCCACCGCCATCTTCTCGACATCCGGTTGGCTGGAGCAGCCGGCGACAACGGCGGTCAGCACCAGCACGACGCTCAGCGGCAGTTTCTTCATGGGTCGAGGATATCCGAGATGCTGGCGCGAGGTGTGCCAAACGATACACAGGATCCGGCGCGTCTCCCGGCACAATGACTGCGTGGAATCATCGTGAGGGAGGTCATCATGGCGGCGCAGAAGACAGTGCGGAAAGATCAATCGGACGCTGGAAGAGCAACGAGCGATGTGATCGAACAAAAGGTCGTGGCCCTGGCCGAGCAGCTCGGATGGTTCCTCGGGACCGTCCAGGCGAAGGCTGAGGGCTGGCTCGATCGAGAGGCGCTCC
>DAIRFN010000187.1:0-9530 GCA_036795065.1 Vicinamibacterales bacterium | reverse complement strand
CCGCCGCAGGAGCGGCTCGACAAGCGCATGGGCGAACCGGTCGGCAAGAAGATGGGTCAGAAGGGCATCAAGAACCGGATGCGCAGCGGCCGAGGCTGAGCACGAGGCTCGACGCCGCCGGCCGGCTCAGACCGGCTCGGTGCGTCGACTCGCGGTGAGCAGGATGCCGATCCCGAGCGCGGCCGACACCAACGACCCGACCAGGATGCCCAGCTTGGCCTGGCCCTCGAGACCGGTCCCCGGGAAGGCGAGGCCGCTGATGAAGAGCGCCATGGTGAACCCGATGCCGGCCAGCCATGCCGTTCCGTACACGTGCCGCCACGATACGCCGTCGGGCAGCGCGGCCAGCCCCATCTTCACCGCAATCCAGCTCGCCACGCAGACACCGGCCGGCTTGCCGATGACGAGCCCGGCCATGATGCCGAGTGGCACGGGCGAGGCCAGCGCGCGCATCGCCGACGCGTCGATGGCGACGCCCGCGTTGAACAGCGCGAAGACGGGCACGATGCCGAACGCCACCCACGGGTGCACCATGTGCTCGAAGCGCTGGAGTGGAGACTTGGCCGCCTCGAGCACGCGGCCGAGCGCGCTGATCGCCGCAAACCGGTCGGGGTCCATCGCGAGGCCCGTTCCGTTGTCGTCGTGGGCCTCGATCGCGTCTCCGCTCCGGCGGATCACGCCCGCTATCGCCTCGGGGAGGATCCTCACTCGTGCCGGAACGAACATGGCCGACAGCACGCCGGCCAGCGTCGCATGCACGCCTGATATGAGAAGGCCGTACCACGCCCCGATCCCGAGCGCCAGGTAGATCGGAGCCCGCCGGAGGCCCGCGCGGTTTGCCACGAAGAGGCCGGCGAAGAACAGTGCCGCGATCGCGAGGCCGGCTGTGTTGATGGACGCGGTGTAGACCAGCGCGATAACCAGCAGCGCGCCGAGATCGTCCACGATCGCCAGCGCGACCAGGAATAGCGTCAGGCCTTCGGGGATACGCCTGCCCAGGACGGCGAGCGCCCCGAGCGCGAAGGCGATGTCGGTCGCCATCGGGACGCCCCATCCGTGGGCCCCCTCGCCGCCGGCGTTGAACGCCGTGTAGATGGCAGCCGGAACCAGCATCCCTCCGACAGCGGCCGCAAGCGGCAGCATCGCCTTCCGAAACTCGGCGAGCTCACCGACGAGGAACTCGCGTTTGATTTCAAGGCCAACCGAGAAGAAGAAGACGGCCATGAGGCCGTCGTTGATCCAGTGGTGCAGGTCGAAGCGCAGCAGGTGCTCGCCGAACGATATACCGAACGGCTCGTGCAGCATCTCCTGGTAGGCGAGCGCCCACGCCGAGTTGGCCCAGACGAGCGCGCAGACGGCGCAGAACAGCAGCAGGACGGCGCCGGACGCCTGCCATCGCGCGAATTGCTGGAACGGGCGGAGCACGCGCTCGCCAACCCGCTCGGACTGCGTCCGGGCGAGCAGCTCGTCGTCGCGAACAAGGGTGCGGAGCTTCATACCGGGCCAAGGTTACCGCGGCCGGGGGTGTCCGAAAGAGCACAGACGCCGGGAGGGTACGCACGAGATGCTGGATGTTCGATGGATCCCGTTAACCAGGCTCAGACCATGCTCGACTCGATCGGGGATGCCGTTGTCAGCATGGACAAGGCGGGCAACGTGACCTATCTGAACCGCGCCGCGGAGGCCATGACCGGCTGGTCCCTCGAGGAAGCCGCAGGTCGGCCCTGTGCGGAAGTGCTCCACATCCTGGATCGCGAGACCCGGGCGGTCGCCCGGAACCCGATGAGTCTCGCGGTCGAGCTTGACAGGACCGTGGGCCTCACCCCCAACTGCCTCCTGATCAGGCGCGACGGACAGGAGGTCGCGGTCGAAGACTCAGCCGCGCCGCTCCATGACACGCATGGCCGGGTGACCGGCGCAATCATGGTATTTCGCGACGTGGGCGCGGCACTCGGGATGTCGCAGCAGATGGCCCACCGGGCGCAGCACGACGTCCTGACCGGCCTGCCGAACCGCCTGCTGATGAACGACCGGCTCACCGATGCAATCGCCTTTGCCCGGCGTCACGGGACACGGGTCGCCGTCTTGTTCCTGGACGTCGACGGGTTCAAGGACGTCAACGACGCGATGGGGCACGCGGCCGCTGATCAGGTGCTGACCGCGGTCGCCCAGCGGCTGCGCGGGTCGCTTCGCGATTCGGACACGGTGAGTCGCTACGGAGGCGATGAGTTCGTCATCGTCCTGCCCGAGATCGAGCACGCTCGGGACGCAGGCATCGTCGCGTCTACGATCCTGCGCGCCGTGGCCGCCCCACAGGTCGTCGGATCGCGGGACGTCACGGTGACGGTCAGCGTGGGTGTGAGCGTCTATCCCGATCACGGCGACGACGCCGAGACCCTGCTGGCGAACGCCGACGCGGCCATGTACGAAGCCAAGCGCGCACACTCCGGTACGTACCGGCTGTCAAGAGCGCGCGCATCAACGGTCCACCGTAGCGCGGTGCTGACGGGCCGGGCTTCGACGCCTCGACGACCCAGGCGGCGTGCCTCAACAGACCTCGACAGTCCGGTAACCGAGGCGCAATAATCTCACCGTGAAGGCGGCATCATCCGACCCTCTGCGCGCGCAGCTCGAACGACTGCTCGACTGGGAAGAGGCCCACGTCGGTTTCGACAAGGCTGTCCTGGGTATCCCTGTGGACCAGCGCGGCGCTCGCGCCGCGGGCTTCCCGCACTCCCCGTGGCAATTGCTCGAGCACCTGCGCCTGGCGCAGAAGGATCTTCTCGATTTCTGCCTGAATGCGCGATACGAGCACGCGCTCGCGTGGCCGGACGACTACTGGCCGCAGCGCCCCGCGCCGCCAGGCCTGAAGGCGTGGGACGAGACCCACCTTCGCGCCATCCTGCTCGTGGCCGATCACAATGCCTATCCTGTCGGCCAGCTGGTGGCCGTGCGGCAGGCGCTGGACTGCTGGCCCTGACGCGGGAGGGCCACATGAACATCCTCGTCAGCGAGTTGGACGGCACGCCGGCGGCGGCGCTGCCGGTCGAGATCGTCGAACGCAAGGGCCTCGGCCACCCCGACACCATCTGCGACGCCCTCGCGGAGGAAGCCAGCCATGCGCTCTCGCGCTTCTACATGGAGCGCTTCGGCTTCGTGCTGCATCACAACGTGGACAAAGTGCTGCTGCGCGGCGGGGCCGCGCGGCCGGCCTTCGGCGGTGGCGTGGTGGACGAGCCCATCGACATCTACGTGGCCGGACGTGCCACGCACGAGTATCGCGGCGTCAGTGTGCCCGTCGAGACGCTCGTCCACGAGAGCGCCCGTGGGTGGCTGGCTGGCCACATGCGCGGCCTCGATGCACACCATGTCCGCGTGCACAGCCTCGTGCGGCCGGGATCGCGCGACCTGGTGGAGCTCTTCGAGCGCCAGCGCCAGGGTGCGCCGAAGCTCGCCAACGACACCTCGCTTGGCGTCGGCTTCGCCCCGCTCACCCCGCTCGAGCGCGCGGTGCTCGCCACCGAGCACACGCTGCAGGATGCGGCGGCGCCCGAACGCGGCGAGGACGTGAAGGTGATGGGCGTGCGCGTTGGCCAGGCGTGCACGCTGACCGTGGCCTGCGCGTTCGTCGGCCTGCACCTGGCCGATCTCCGCGCGTACCTCGAAGCGCGGGAACGCACGGCAGCGATGGCGCGCAGCGCGGCCCATGGCGAGCTCGGCGCCGGCGCAACGGTTGATGTGAACACCGCCGACGACCCGTCGTCCGGCAGCGTCTACCTCACCGTCACCGGCACGTCCGCGGAGGCGGGAGACGATGGGCAGACGGGGCGTGGGAATCGTGCGAACGGGCTGATCACGCCGGCGCGACCCATGTCGCTGGAGTCGGTCGCGGGCAAGAACCCCATCACGCACGTGGGCAAGCTCTACAACGTGGCGGCCACGCGCATGGCCGAGACCCTGGTCGCGGAGCTGGCCGACGTGCGCGAGGCGTACGTGCAGCTCGTCAGCCGCATCGGCTCGCCCATCGAGGAGCCGCAGGCCGTGGACCTCCGGCTGCGCGTGGACACGCCGGCGCGGGCGGCCGAGCTGGCGCCGCGCGCGCGCGAGATCGCCCGCGCGCATCTCGATGCGATCGGCACCCTCTGGGAAGATCTGCTCACCCGCAATCTGGCCACCCACAACGCCACGTCCACGTGAGGGCTGGGGTGCGCGTCTGCGCTACAATTTTTGGATGACCTTTCGCGCATTGTCCCCGCTCTCCGGCGCGATCACCGCGTCCGCACTCATGTTCACCGTGGCCTGCGGCGGTTCGCCAGAGGCCCCCGCGCCAGCCGCCACGCCGGCGCCTGCGGCCACACCGGCCGCCTCGGCTCCTCCAGCTGCCACCCCCGGTGTCGTCGCGATCATCGAGCCCTCCGAAGGGTACTCGTCGGGCCACATCGATCTGTTCCGCTGGTCCCCCGTCGAGGGCGCCGAGGGCTACCGCATGCGCGTGAACGCGACCACCGACGGCCGCCTGATCTGGGAGAGCCCCGTTCTGAAGGAGACCGAGGCGCACTTGCCGAACACGGTGGCCATGGAGCCGGAAGGTTATGTCTGGCAAGTCACCGCGTTGAAGGGAGACGCCCCGATCGCGACGTCGGTGCCGACACGATTTGCGGTAACACCTTAAGACGGTGTCGGGAGTCGGGAACCGGGAGTCGGGAGTCGGAAAGCACGGCAGGACGGTGTTGGGAGTCGGGAGCCGGGAGTCGGTTACCCGGGTCAGTTTGTCTAACGTCCTGATCGGTGAGGGCTGAATCCGCTACGTCAGGCGCCAGTCCGCGACAGCCGTATCTGACCGACTCCCGACTCCCGGTTCCCGACTCCCGACATTTACTTCGCCCAGCTCTGCAACACCTTCACGTAATTCGCCCGCTCGAACGCGGACGGGTCGGCGACGTGGCGCTGGCTCATCGATCCCTTGATCTGCGCCACCGACTCGAAACCCTTGCGGTCCATCCATGCATTCAGGTCGTGCACGACGTGCCGCACGTGCGCGGGGCCGTGCTTGAGGAGCGCCGACGTGGTCATCACCGCGTCCGCACCGGCCAGCAGGTACTTCGCGACCTCCGCGTGCGTGTGCACGCCGGTCGTGGCAGCCAGCGACGCCTCCAGGCGCCCGTGCAGGATGGACAGCCACAGCAGCGGCAGCCGGATCTCGCTCGGCGAGCTCAGCTCGAGCGTCGGCGACACTTCGAGCCTGTCGAGATCGAAGTCCGGCTGGTAGAAGCGGTTGAACAGCACCAGCCCGCTGGCGCCGGCGGCCACCAGCCGCCGCGCCATCTCGCCCATCGCGCTGAAGAACGGGCCCATCTTCACGGCCACGGGGATCGGCACGGCCCGGCACACCGACGAGACGATGTCCTCGTAGCGATCCTCCACGGCGCGGCCGGTGGCGGCGGGATCGGCCGGGATGTAGAAGATGTTCAGCTCGATGGCGCTGGCGCCGGCCTCGTGCATCAGCCGCGCGTAGTTCACCCATCCCGTCGCCGTCACGCCGTTCAGGCTGGCGATGATGGGTACGCCGGTCACCTCGCGCGCGCGTCGGAGCAGGTTCAGGTACGCGTCGGGCCCCGCCGCGAAATCGCCGATGGGCGGGAAGTAGGAGCTGGCCTCGCCCGTGCTCTCGGCGCCCATGCCGGTGAGGATGGAGAGCGCCTCGTTCTCCCAGCGGATCTGCTCTTCGAACAACGAGAACAGCGTGATGGCCGCGGCGCCGCCGTCCTCGAGCCGGCGGATGCCGTCGAGGTCGTGCGACAGCGGTCCCGCCGACGCCACCACGGGGTGCGACAGCGACAGGCCGAGATACCTGGTGGACAAGTTCGCCATGTCGCTCACCTCAGCTGCGCCAGATCTTCGTACTGCTTCCACTTGCGATCCACCGCGGCCTGCGCGGCCTTCAGCAGCATCTCGCCTCGTGGGGGGTCGCTCAGCAGCAGCATGCGGTAGCGGAGCTCGCGCTCCGCATACGCGCGAAACGGCATCGTCGGGCGCACCGAGTCGAGCGTGAACGGACGCTCGCCGACGGAGCGGAGCTCGGGGTTGTAGCGCACCAGCGGCCAGTAGCCCGTGTGCACGGCGCGCTGCTGCTGGTCGAGCCCCTGCCGCATGTCGATGCCGTGGGCGATGCAGTGCGAGTAGGCCAGCACCAGCGACGGGCCGTCGTAGGCCTCGGCCTCGCGCATCGCGTCGAGCGTCTGCTGCGGGTTGGCGCCCATGGCGATCCGCGCGACGTACACGTGGCCGTACGCCATGGCCTGCAGCGCCAGGTCCTTCTTCTCGGTCTGCTTGCCGGCGCTGGCGAACTTGGCCACGGCGCCGAGGGGGGTCGCCTTCGAGGCCTGCCCGCCGGTGTTCGAGTAGACCTCGGTGTCGAGCACCAGCACGTTCACGTCGCGCCCGCTGGCGAGCACGTGATCGAGACCGCCCGATCCGATGTCGTAGGCCCAGCCGTCGCCGCCCACAATCCACACGCTGCGCCGCACCAGGTGCCCTGCCATCGACGCCAGCTGGCGCGCCAGTGGCGTGTCGAGGCCCGCCAGCCGGTCCATCAGCTCGGCCACGCGCGCCCGCTGCTGCCGGATGTCGTACTCGGTGCGCTGCGGCGCCGTCAGCAGCGCCTCCGTCAACTCGCCGCCAACGCTGGCGCCCAGCGCCTCGAGCAGGCGCCGGGCCGCGGCCAGCTGGTGATCCGCCGACAGCCGCATCCCGAGGCCGAACTCCGCGTTGTCCTCGAACAGCGAGTTGGCCCACGCGGGCCCCCGCCCCTCGGCGTTCACCGACCACGGCGTGGTCGGCAGGTTCCCGCCGTAGATGGACGAGCAGCCCGTGGCATTGGCCACCACCATGCGATCGCCGAACAGCTGCGAGATCAGCTTCAGGTACGGCGTCTCACCGCAGCCCGCGCACGCGCCCGGGAACTCGAACAGTGGCTCGAGGAGCTGCGTGCCCCGCACGGTGGAGAAATCCACGTGGCCGCGCTCGGTCACGGGCAGCTGCTCGAAGAACGCGATGCGGCCACGTGAAGGATCGGGGTCGCGATCGCGTTCGGCCATGTTGATGGCGCGCCGGCCGCTTTCCGCGGGATGCTTCACCGGGCACACCTCGACGCAGAGGCCACACCCCGTGCAGTCCTCCTCGTAGATCTGCAGCGTGTAGCGCGTGTCCGGGAAGCCGCGAAGATCGATGGGCGCCGAGGCAAAGCCGTCTGGCGCGCCTTCCAGCTTCGCGGACGGGTAGACCTTGGTCCGGATCACGCTGTGCGGACACACGAACGAGCAGTTGCCGCACTGGATGCAGAGCCCCTGGTCCCACCGCGGCACCGTCGCCGAGATGCCGCGCTTCTCCCACCGCGACGTCGCGCTCGGGAACGTGCCGTCCACCGGGAACACGCTTACCGGCAGGTCGTCGCCGCGCCCTTCGAGCATGGCCGCCACGACATCGGTGACGAAGCTCGGCGCGCCGGCGGCGACGATGGGCAGCCGACGGCGGTCGCCAGAGGCCTGGCGCGGCACCTGCACCTCGTCCAGCGCGGCCAGCGTCCGATCCACCGCGTCGAAGTTCTTCTTGACCACCTCCGCACCCTTCGAGCGGTAGGTCTTCTCGATGGCCTTCTTGATCTTCTCGATGGCCTTCCCGCGCGGCAGCACGCCGGAGACCGCGAAGAAGCACGTCTGCAGCACGCTGTTGGTGCGCGAGCCCAGGCCCGCCTCGCGCGCCACCTGGTCCGCGTCGATCACCCACAGGCGGATGGCCTTCGCGAGCACCTGATCCTGCACCGGGCGCGGCAGGTGATCCCACACCTCGCGCGGGCCGTACGGGCTGTTCAGCAGCAACGTCGCGCCGTGGGCCGCCACGCCCAGCACGTCGATCTTCTCGATGAACCCGAACTGGTGGCACCCGACGAACTGCGCCTGCCGCACCAGGTAGGTGGATCGGATGGGCTCGGGCCCGAAGCGCAGGTGCGAGACGGTCTGCGAGCCCGACTTCTTCGAGTCGTAGACGAAGTACGCCTGGACGTGGACGTCCGCGTCCTCACCGATGATCTTGATGGTGTTCTTGTTGGCGCCCACGGTGCCGTCCGCGCCGAGGCCGTAGAACACCGCGCGGAACACCTCGTCCGACTCGGTGCTGAACGACGCGTCCACCGCCAGGCTCGTGTGCGACACGTCATCGGTGATGCCCACGGTGAAGTGGTTGCGCGGCGCCGGCGACGAGAGCTCGTCGAGCACCGACTTGACCATGGCCGGGGTGAACTCCTTGGACGACAGGCCGTAGCGCCCGCCGACCACCCGCGGCATGGCCGCCATGGGCAGTTCGCCCGCGGCCGCGCCCTCCGCCAGCGCCGCGACCACGTCCTGGTACAGCGGCTCGCCCGTGGCGCCCGGCTCCTTCGTGCGATCCAGCACGGCGATGGCACGCACGGACCGGGGCAGCGCGGCCAGGAAGTGACCCAGGGAGAACGGCCTGAACAACCGCACCTGCAGCAGCCCGACACGCTCGCCGCTCGTCACCAGCCGGTCCACGGCCTCGCGGGCGGCGCCAGCGCCCGACCCCATCAGCACCACGACGCGTTCCGCTTCCGGCGAGCCGGTGTACTCGAACAGGCCGTAGCGACGTCCCGCGCGCGCCTCGAAACGCGCCATCGCGGCTTCCACCACGCCGGGGACACGCTGGTGGAACAGGTTCGCGGCCTCCCGCATCTGGAAGTACACGTCCGGGTTCTGCGCCGTGCCCCGGATGAAGGGGTGATCGGGATTGAGCGCGCGCGTCCGGTGCGCGATGACCAGCTCGTCGTCCACGAGCGCCCGCAGATCGTCGTCCGAGAGCATGTGGATGCGGTTGATCTCGTGCGACGTCCGGAAGCCGTCGAAGAAGTGCACGAACGGCACGCGCGACTCGAGCGTGGCCATCTGCGCGACGGCGGCCAGGTCGTGCGCCTCCTGCACCGAGGCAGACGACAGCTGCGCGAACCCCGTGCCGCGCACGGCCATCACGTCCTGGTGGTCGCCGAAGATGGAGAGGGCGTGCGAGGCCAGCGAGCGCGCGGCCACGTGGAAGACCGCCGAGGTCAGCTCGCCGGCGATCTTGTACATGTTGGGGATCATCAGCAGCAGCCCCTGCGACGCCGTGAACGTCGTCGTCAGGGCACCGGCCTGGAGCGATCCGTGGACGGCGCCGGCGGCGCCGCCCTCGCTCTGCATCTCGATGACGGTGGGCACGTCGCCCCAGATGTTGGGACGGCGCTCGCCCGACCACTGGTCCGCCAGTTCCGCCATGGTGGACGAGGGCGTGATCGGGTAGATCGCGCACACTTCGTTCAGGCGATAGGCGACGCTGGCGCAGGCCTCGTTGCCGTCGATCGTGGCCACGGCCGGCCGGGGACGCGAAGAGGGAGAGGACGTTGGCATCGAAAGGTCTCAGCCCTTGTCGGGCTCGCGCACCATGGTGATGGCGTGGCACGGGCACTGCTCGAAGCAGATCGCGCA
>DAIRFN010000186.1:0-11372 GCA_036795065.1 Vicinamibacterales bacterium | reverse complement strand
CCTTGCGGAGGAAATCGAAGACACGGATATCTCGTATAAAAAAGAACTGCTCTCGCAGATCAGCGCCCAGTTCCCGACTCCCGGTCTTCCACTCCCAGATCCCGACTCCCGACTCCCGATCTGATCAGAACCTCCAATCGAACCCGATGATCGGGAAGACGCCCTGCTGCTCGTTGAATTCGAGTGCATTGGTCCGGCGGTTCCAGATATCGCCGCCGAAGTTGCGGCGATCGGTGATGTTCTGCACGCCGGCGAATACGTTGAGGGGCTGCCCGCCGACGGTGAAGGTGCGGTCGACGCGCACGTCGAGGCGCGCGTACATCGGTCCGCGCTCGGCGTTCACGCGCGACAGGTCGTAGACGCCGCGCCGCTGCTCCGTGGACACGGCCTCGTCGTAGGGCGTAAAGGGGCGCCCACCGAGCAGGGCCACGCGCGTCGAGAGCTCCCACCGGGGGTTGAACCGGTAGCCGCCGGTGACGTTGAACACGAACGGGTAGTCGAACGATCCCGGCCGCAGCACGCCGTCGAGCGCCGCGTGCCGCGTGCGCGAGAACGCCAGGTTGCCCTGCCCGTAGACCTTCGAGGTGAGCCGCTTCTCGACGAACAGCTCCACGCCGTATGCGTTGCCGCGCCCGGCGCTGGTGAGCGGGAACAGGATCTCTCGCACGTCGAACGTGTCGCCGATGTTGGCCAGCGACACCGACGGCAGCGTCGACGCCACCGGGTAGTCGGCGTAGCGCTTGCCGTACACCTCGACGGTCGCGCGCAGGTCCGGCGAGGGCGTCCATGCCACGCCCGTGACGAAATGGTCCGCGCGCCACGGCACCACCGCCCGGTTCTCGGGATACGCCGACAGGAAGAGGAACGCGGGCTGCTGGAAGTAGCGCCCGTAACTGGCGCTCCAGGCCACCGTGGGCACCAGCTGATAGGTGAGCCCCAGCCGGGGGCTGACACGTGTGTCGCCCAGGTAGTCGTAGTTGTCCAGCCGCAGGCCCGCAGTGGCGCTGAGCTTCGTCGACAGTCCCCGGGTCGCCTGGACGTACGCGCCGGTCTGGTAGGCCCGGAAGCTGGTGACGAGGAAGAACGGGTCCACGCCGGGCACGGGCGAATACGGCGTGTCGTTGCCGTAGGGCGAGGCCGCCTCGTAGTCGATGCGGAAGATCTTGAAGCTGCCGCCCGCCTGGATCTTGTCGACGTACGGCACGTTCAGCGTGAGGTCGTACTTGAACGTGGTCTCGCCCTCGCGCGAGTCCTCGAAGAACACCGTCTCGCCCGCGGCGATCACCTCGTCTTCGGGACCCGTGGGCGGCGGCTGGCCGGGCTGCAGCAGGTCGCGCACGCGCTGGCCGACCTTCGCCTCCGAGTGCGTCACGCCCAGCAGGCCCACGCCGCGGGCGCCGAAGAGGTGCTGCCAGTTGAAGCCGGTGGCGCTGCGCCATCCGTCGTAGCGGATGTCGAGCGTGGACAGTTCATCCTCTGGAACCTCATCGTCCCGGTAGCCGAGGCGGATGTTGTCCCACCCCGACACGTTCACCACCCACACGCGGTCGCGTGGCGTCAGGTCGTACACGCCCTTCGCGTTCAGCGTATAGAGCACCGGCACGCCGCCGAAGCCGATATCGTCGGTGAAGACGTCGAGGAAGCTGCGCCGCGCCGAGACGATCCACGAGCCCTTCCCGCCGTTGACCGGACCTTCCAGGATGGTGCCGGCGCCGGCAAAGCCGAGCGTGGCCCATCCGCCGAACTCCTTCCGGTTGCCTTCGCGCTGGGTCACCTGCAGGACGCTGGACGTGCGGTTGATGTAGGGCGCGGGATAGCCGCCCGTGAGGAAGGTCACGTCCTGCAGCAGCTCCGCGTCGAGGATGCTCACCGTTCCGCCCGCCGAGGCAAAGTTGGCGAACGTGTTGATGTTCGGGATCTCGATGTTGTCCACGATGAACAGGTTCTCGAGCGGGCTCCCGCCGCGGACGATGATGTCGTTGCGGAAGTCGTTGGTGCCGATGACCACGCCGGGCAGCGACTGGACGTAGCGCGACACGTCCTGCAAGGCGCCCGCGCTCTTCAACACTTCGCGCGGAGCCACGAGGAAACCTGAGTTCTTCACCTCTTCCGGCACGGTGTACGCGGGGGCCGTCACGGTGACGGTCTGCTCGACCTGTTCGATCTTCGGCAGGTCCACCTCGACCGTGCCATCGAGCCCGGCACGCACCTCCACCGGGTCGCTCACGAAGGGCAGGCCCTCGGCGGGCAGGACTTCCAGACGGTAGGCCCCCGCCCGGAGCCCGGTGATGCGGAACGTGCCGTCGGCGCCGCTGACCACGCACTGTGGGGTATCGAGCGCGCAGATCCGCACGCCCGCGGCGGGCTGGCCGGCCGGGTCGACCACGCGGCCGGCGATGGCGCCCACGCCGGTGGTGTCCTGGGCCATGGCCGCACCTGGCGCCGCCGCGGCCAGGAAAAAGAGGACGCGAACAAGGAAACGGGGAAACACGTCAGTAAGGACGCTCAAAGCGACTCCTCGGGTGCTCAGGTTGCCGGCATTTTCAGCAACCTGCTAGCATGCCCGGCCATGCGATTCAGTCTCCCGGTCTGCCTGCTCCTCGTTGCCGCCACGGGCTGCAGCCAGCCACCACCGCCCGCCCCCGCGGAGTCCTTTTCCGTGGTCGAAGCCACGATCCCCGACATGCAGACGGCCATGCGCGAGGGCCGGACGACCTCCCGCGAGATCGTTACGCAGTACCTCACGCGCATCGCGATGTACGAGGACGCCATCAACGCGGTCATCGCCGTCAACCCGAAGGCGCTCGAGGAGGCCGACACGCGCGACCGCGAGCGCCGCGAGGGCAAGGTGCGCGGCCCGCTGCACGGCATCCCGGTCGCCCTGAAGGACAACGTCCACACCACCTTCATGCCCACCACCGGCGGCGCGCTGGCGTTCGACGGCCTCATCCCGCCCTACGACGCCACGCTCACGAAGAACCTCATCGACGCCGGCGCCATCATCATCGCGAAGACGATGATGACCGAGCTGGCCAACTGGGTGGCCGCCGGCATGCCGGGCAACTACAACGCGCTCAAGGGCTACGGCTTCAACCCGTACGACCCGCGGCGCGATCCCCGCGGTCCGGCGCCCACGGCCCCGGGCAGCGCGCGCCGTCGCGGCCCGGGTGGTCCCGGCGGGCCCGCGCGCTTCGACGACGGGCGGCCGGCGCTCGGCACGGGCGGTTCGAGCTCGGGCACGGGGACGGCAGCGAACTTCTGGGCCGCCAACGTCGGCACCGAGACCTCGGGCTCCATCCTCAGCCCGTCGAACCAGAACATGCTGGTCGGCATCAAGCCCACCGTGGGCCGCATCAGCCGCTACGGCGTCATCCCGATCACGGCCGATCAGGACACGGCCGGGCCCATGGCGCGCACCGTCACCGACGCGGCCATCATGCTCGGCGCGCTCGAGAGCGCGGCGCCGGATCCGAACGACACCGCCACCGCCACGTGCCAGGCGCCGGCCAACCGCGACTACACCGTCCACCTGAAGGCCGACGCGCTGAAGGGCGCGCGCATCGGCATCCCGCGCGCGAACTTCTACGATCCGGTCACCCCGCCGGGCGCGAAGGAGCCGCGAGGCGGCTTGAACCCCGAGCAGAAGAAGGCCATGGACGAGGCGATCGCGATCCTGAAGCAGGCGGGCGCGGAAGTGGTGGACGCCGACATCCCGAGCGTGGTGGACCCGGACCCGAAGAACAACTTCCTGCTGTGGGGCACGTGCGCAGGGCCCTCCGACGTCCGCGGCAAGGACGCCAACTGCTCGTCGTCGCTCAAATACGGCATGAAGCGCGACTTCAACCTCTGGCTCGCGTCGCTCGGCGGCAAGGCGCCGGTGAAGACGCTCACCGAGCTCAGGACCTGGAACCTGGCGCACGCCAACATGGGCGCCATCAAGTACCAGCAGGCGCAGCTGGACGTGTCGGACGAGATGGACGTGGAGCGCGACCGCGCGAAGTGGGAGGCGGATCGGAAGAAGGACATTCACCTGGGCGCGACGCACGGCATCGACGAGGCGCTGAAGGCGCACCAGCTGGATGCCCTGCTCTTCCCGGGCGCGAGCGGGGCGGGGATTGCGGCCAAGCCTGGCTACCCGACCGTGATCGTGCCGTTCGCCACCGTGCCGAACCTATCGGCGAACAACCCGTTCCCGGCGGGCTTCGACGCGAAGCCCGCGCCCTACGGGGTGAGCTTCACGGGCACGGCGTGCAGCGAGCCGCGTCTCATCGAGCTGGCGTATGCGTTCGAGCAGCTGACGAAGCGGCGCGTGCCACCGGCCAGCGCCCCGTAGAGCAAGCGTGTCGATCGGACTCTTCGGCACTGACGGCATCGCGGCGAGCTGGCGTCGCCGGCTTCACGGCTACAGAATCGAAGGCGCAGGGCCCGTGCGCCAAGCTGTCGCCATCGGCCTCGGTGTCTTTGTCGGGTGCCTGCCCCTGTACGGCCTCCACTTGCCGATCTGCTTGTTCCTGGGGCGCCTCTTCGGACTGAATCGGCTGAAGCTCTACCTCGCCGCCAATATCTCCAACCCTCTGCTCCTTCCTTTCCTGCTTCTCGCTGAAGTTCAGGGCGGCGCGTGGCTCAGAAGTGGCCAGACGTATGCGCTGTCACTCGAAACGATGCGGACCGTCGATCCCCGGTCATTCGGAGCAGACCTCGTCGTCGGTGCGATCGTCCTTGCCCTGATCCTGGGTACTTGCACGGCTGCGTTGACCTACGCGGCCATCGGGCGGGGTCCGCGCCGCCCGGTCTTCGAGCGCCTGGCCAGCCGGGCAGCCGACCGCTATGTGCAGGGCAGCCTGACGGGCTGGGAGTTCGCCAACGCGAAGCTGCGATCCGACCCGGTGTACGAGGCCTCACTTTGTGGAGGCCTGCTCCCACCGGGCGGAACGTTCGTGGACATCGGGTGCGGCCAGGGGCTGATGCTTGCGCTGCTGGCGGAGGCCCGCGCGGAGTCACACGCGGTCGGAGCCCCGTCGCTGCCCATCTTCGACGAGCTGTTGGGCATCGAGACACGGGCGGGCGTCGCTCGTCTCGCCAGGGCCGCACTCGGCCCCGATGCGGATGTGATGGAAGCCGATGCCGCGGCGCTGTCGTTTCCGCCGTGCTCGGCCGCGGTGCTCTTCGATGTGCTGCACATGATGCCGCGTGACCAGCAAGACCGACTCCTGGCCGCCGTCTGGGCGGCACTGCCGCCGGGCGGTGTTCTGCTGGTCCGCGAAGCGGACCCGTCTTCAGGGTGGCGGTTCTCCCTCGTCCGGATGGCGAATCGCCTCAAGGCGATGGCCACGGGGGCCTGGCACCAGCCGCTCTGCTTCCGGTCTCCGGACGACTGGGTGGCTCTGTTTCACCAGATCGGTTTCGACGTCGAGTACCCGGTCCAAGGTGACAGGGGGCCGTTCGGCAACGTGCTGTTCGTGTTGACAGCGACCGAGGCCCGGTCGTAACGGAGGTCACTTCCGCTGGCGGGCAATCCGCTCGGCGAGCCTTCGCGGTCCTCCATCCTGGTCCTTGGATCCACGCGCGGTGATCGCATGCTCGGCTTCAGCGCCGCCAATGTAGTCCATGGCCTTCAGGATCGACCATCGGCAGTCTTCGTCCTCCGTCACATACCGCGCATCGAGCACCGGCACCGCCTCGGGAGGCCCGACGAGGCCGACCGCCTCGATCAGGTCGGATCGGCGGTTTTCATCGGGCTCTGAGGCAATCAATGCCATGAGCTTGGCTCCCGCCCCGGACACTCCGGACAGCCCAACAGCGCGGATCGTCGCCGAGCGGTCGGCCAGCCCTCCGGGGCTGAGTTGTTCGAGCCTGGCCCCCATCGCCTGATGCGCGGGCATCCGGATGAGCTCGCGATTAATCCGCGCCAGTGCCTCCTGAGCGCCGTCGACCAGCATGTGGGCGGCAGCTTCCTCCGCTTCGTCCCTCCGGCCCATCCCCGCGTTGTAGCTGCCGGAGTAACTGTGGAGCCGGAGACGTCGGCTATGACGCTCTCCGGTTGGAGACACCAGCTGGAGGTCCAAGTCCATGTAGCCGTAGAACAGGGTGGCCCCCATGTAGACCTGGCGGCTCTCGAGGAAGACGTCCTCAAGCGTGCCGCTCAGGCGCCAGGCAGACGCGCTGGCGGCCGGCTGCCTGAAGCCCATCACCGGCGCCTCGGTCCGCAGGGCCTCGCTCAGCAGGGCTGCGAGATCAACACCTGGGTCGAGCTCGTATTCCGGGCCCTTGGTGAACATGTTGCCGCCCATGCGGCGCACGAACCGTGCCTTCTTGTCGTACTTCGATACGATGGGCTCGATGGCGAGCAGTGCCGAGCCGTCGTAGACAGGCGCCGTAATCCGGTTGGTATCGTTCCATCCATCCGCCAACCGGATCTCCCGAATCGTCGGTGCCGCTTGAACCGACGCCACGCAGGCCGTGAGGCACAACGCGCTCGTGACCGCTGCTCGAAGCATGGGCTGTCCCTCTCCTTGGTCGATGCCGAATTACGGGTTCTTCAGGATCTGCTCGCGCAGAATCTTGTGCTCCTCTGGCGTGATCAGACCCTTCTGCAGGAGATCGTCAATCCGGCGGAGCCGCATTTCCATGGTCTCCTGACCGGCGGGGGCCGTATTCGACGCCGAGGGCGTCCCTGACCTCCAGGCGGACTGGAGGGTTGTGTCGGCGAGCACATTCATGAAGGCGTCCTTCAATGCGTCGCTGAGCACCTCGGCACAGTTCGCTCCACTCCGTGCGCGGCCATAGCGGTTCGCCGTGCCCGACGCCGCACCTTCAGCCAGCGCGCGGCCGTCTCCATCTGCGATGACGAACGCAAATTGGACTTCCGCAGAATACGTTGACCCGACGGCCTTGTTGGTCTCATTCACGTTGAAGCGCGTCAGGCGGAGGCGGAGTTGCCGATCCGCTGGAGACGCGATCTTCAGGGCGCGCGAGGTAGCGAGGCCTGTCACCGTGTTGCTGACGAACGGCACGACATCCGACGATGCCCGTATCGGGAAAGGACGATCGTCATCGTCGGTGCCTTCGCCGATGGTTGCGGCGTCAGCGAGGTTGCGCGAATCCTGGACCCGAATCTCGACGGAGCGATCGAGTACGGATGGCGGCAGCGCCGTGCCAGCCACGTGAACGCTCTCCTGCGGCACGAACTTGAGCGTCACGAGCAGCGGGCGCGGTTGCGCCATCGCCGGCAGCGCTGCCCCGAGGACGAGAAGGACGGCTAGCAGGCGGGACGCACGGGTCATGGGGAGACGCCTCTCAGGTCGTGAGTTGGACCGGCGTCAGTCTACGTTCGACATTGCTCCAGTTCAACCCGCACGTCGACTCTCTCGGGGCCGGTCTATACTCTCGACGTGGCTCGGTCGCGTCCTGATGGGGTCCCGACCCCCCTGTCTGTGAATCCCTCGACGGGGACGGCGCGTTTCCGGCTCGCGCCAGGTGATGGCCTCTTCGACGGCCACTTCGACGGCGCAGCCATTCTGCCCGGTGTCGCGCACATCGCCCTGGCACTGTCGGCCATTGGCTGCGCGTGGTCCAGCGTGGGCGACCTCACGGGACTCCGCGACGTGCGGTTCACGCGAGCGCTCCGCCCGGGAGACGAAGTGGAAGTGGCGCTGACCACGGGTCGGCTGCCCACCTCGGTTCGCTTCGAGCTGCGGAGCCTCGGCGAGCTCGTGTCCTCCGGCCTCCTGCTCTTCTCCGAGGTAACAGACTAGGCGTGGCCGAGCTTCCCGGGAATCTGTCGGTGGTGCTTCCACACACGGGAGTGGCGCGGCTCCTCACGGGGGTCACGTCCTGCCAGAATGGCGCCGTCCGGGCCACGGCTGCGATCCCTGCCTCGCACCCGTTGTGTGACGGCAGGCACGCACCCATCTACCTGGGGCTCGAGCTGGGCGCCCAGGCCGCGGCGGCGATGGAGGCCATCGAGCGCGCACGCGGAAAGCCCTCCAGCGGCGCCGTGCGCGGCAGTCTCGTGCGCGTCCGCGAGGCCACACTGCTTGCGCCACATCTCCCGGTCGATGTGCCCCTCCAGGTGACCGCGCGGCTCGAGGGCGCCGCGCCTCCCGTCGCGATCTACAGGATCGACGTCGCCGTCGACGGCCACACCGTGATGCACGCCATCATCAGCACGCACAACGGCACCACGGCGGGGTCGGGGTCGTGATCTCGTCGCCATTATCCGCCCCTGCTCCGGTCGTGAACGGCCCTCTCCTCGAGGCTGTCAGCCTCTCCAGGGTCTATCGCCGTGGCCACGAGTCGGTAGAGGCCCTGCGCGATGTCACGCTGTCCATCGGCGCCGGGGAGTTCGTGGTCCTTGCCGGGCCATCGGGCAGCGGCAAGAGCACGCTGCTGAACCTGATGGGCGGTCTCGATCGGCCGGACACGGGCGATGTGCGGTTTGCCGGTCGCAGCATTGGCCATGCTCCGGAAGGGGAACGTATCGCGCTACGGCGGCACCAGCTGGGGTTCATCTTCCAGGCCTTCAACCTGGTACCGGTGCTATCGGCCTTCGAGAACGTGGAGTACGGGCTGTGGCTGGCGGGCATGCCGCGCGCGGAACGGCGCGAGCGGGTGGAGAGGGCCCTCGAATCGGTCGGGCTCGGCGGCCGCATGTCGCACCGGCCCGACCACCTCTCCGGCGGCGAGCGCCAGCGCGTGGCACTCGCTCGCGCACTCGTCCACGCTCCGCGCGCGGTGCTCGCCGACGAGCCGACGGCCAGCCTCGACTCCGGGACCGGCGCCGCCATCGTCTCTTTGCTGGTCGAGCTGAACCGCACGCAGGGCACCACGTTCCTGGTGGCCACACACGACGCGGCTATCGCCGACCGTGCGCCCCGCGTGGTTCGGCTGGCTGACGGGCGCATCATCGCTGACGAGCGGAGGCGCGCGTGATGCTCGTGCTCGTCGCCCTCAGGAACCTCTCGCGGAACCGCCGACGCACCGCACTCTCGGTGCTCGTGATCGCTTTTGGCACGGCTGGCGTGCTGCTCACGCTGGGTTTCGTCCGTTACTCGTTCGCCGGTCTCAGCGGCGCCATCATCCAGGGCGGTCTCGGCCACCTCGAGATCGCGCCGCGCGCCGACACGGAACAGGCGGCCGGCCTGATGGACCGCTCCGGCATCCCGCCCGGGCTCGACGACTGGCGCACGCTGCGAGACGTGGTGGAGGGCCGGGCGGGCGTGCTGGCGGCTGGCGCCGCCATCCAGTTCGCGGGCGTGGCCACCAACGGCGACCGGAGTGGCGCCGTGCTCGGCGTGGGCATCGAGCCCGACCGCGTCCGGCGCATGGGCATGACAGTCAAAGTGCGCAGCGGAATCCGGCTGCCAGACACCCCACCTGCCGCCGGCGACGACCGAGTCCTGCTCGGCTTGGGCCTCGCCCGGACCCTCGATGCCGCCCCCGGCGATGTCATCGTCCTGATGGGCGCCACTGCCGACGGGACGCTGAACGCATTGGACCTGACGGTCGCGGGCGTGTTCACGAGCGGGTTCCAGGATCTCGACGCCAGGCTCGTACAGGTCCACGTGACCACGGCCGGGCGTCTGCTGGCCACCGACAAGGCCTCATCCCTGATTGTCACGCTCAACGACACGAACACGACCGCGCAGGTCGCGGCCGACCTCGAACAGGCAGTTTCGGGCTTCCCCGTGCCCCTCTCCGTTGTCGATTGGGAGACGCGCGCACCCTTCTACCGGCAGGTGCGCGGGCTGTACGTCGGCGTGTTTCTCTTCCTCGGCTCGATCATCGGCGTGCTGGTGCTGCTCTCGATCTCGAACACCCTCCTCATGTCGGTGCTCGAGCGGGTTCGCGAGTTCGGCACGCTCCTCGCCATCGGAACCAGTCGCGCGCAGCTGGCGGGGCTGATGGTCCTGGAGGCCCTCTGGCTGGCCGTGCTCGGCAGCCTCGTGGGCGGCGTGATCACGCTGGCCCTGTCCGTGGTCATCAACACCCTGCAGATCGAGATGCCCCCGCCACCGGCCGCCGTCGATCCCATCACCTTGTCGCTGCTCATCCGACCGTCCGACTTCCTCTGGATGGCCCTCTTCATGGCGACCCTGCTCGTGCTCGCAGCCGTGCCGCCGATGCTGCGGGTCCTCCGGCTCCAGGTCGTCGAGGCCCTGGGCCACGTATAGGATCGCGTGATGCGCTTCTTCGCCTGCACCCTCGTCGTGGCGTCCCTCCTGGCGGCCGGGACGGCGGGGCAGGATCAGGAAGCACTGCTGCGCCGGAGCGACGTTGGCGCCTTCGTGCCGGGGACGTTCCGGGCGCGCCTCACCCTCAGCCGGGGCGCCGAGGTCGCGACCGACGTGGAGATCTGGCGCGGGGGCGCGGATCGGACCCTGCTTCGGTTCCTCGCCGAGAAGGAGCGTGGGAAGTTCCTCTTGCGCCGAGGTTCCGACCTCTGGCTCCTGGTCCCGACCGCAAGCAAGCCCGTGCGCCTCGGCCCCTCGCACCGTATCTATGGTGCCGCCACCATCGACGTGCTGTTCACGCTGCGCCTGGCCGACGACTACCGCATCGAGTCCGTCGAGTCGACGCCGTCAGCTGAAGGCCCCCTCACGACCTTCGAGCTGCGCGCCCGTGACGATGCGCGGCAGTACGCGCAGGTGCGCTACGTGGTGCACACGGCGACGGCGATGCCGGTGAGCGCCTTGTATCGGCTGCGGAGCGGACGCGAGGCCACGCTCGTCCGGTTCAAAGAGTGGAGCGCGGATCAGCGGTATGCACGGCTGGTAGAGGTCGTCGACCTGCTTCGGAAGGGCGCAGCGACCCGCATCGAGGTGACGGCGTTCGACGAGCGTAGCGCCCCCGACGGCCTCTTCGATCTGGGCGACCACACCGCGCGGCGGGCTCTCGACCATCCGGGCCGCTAGCCTGGCCAGAGTTCCCGGAAGCAGAACCACTGGTAAGGGCGCTCGCGGATCGCCCATTCGATCTCGGCCGCGACGCGCCGGGTCGCCTCGGCGATGGCCTCGTCCCGGTCGCCGGTCGTGGCGACGTGCACCGGCGGGCGTACGACCGTCCGGGTGGTGAGCGGCCCCTCGCGGAAGTTGAAGACGGGCACCAGGGGAACGTCCGCCAGGCGAGCCAGGACCGCCGGGCCCGCCGGCAGCGGCATTGGCTTGCCGAAAATGGTTGCCGGGACCGTCCGGCTGCCCATCCTGGGCCGGTCGCCCTGCAGCGCCACGATCTCGCCCCGGTCGAGGGCTTCGCGCAGCACGAGCGTGAGCCGCATGTCGTCGCTCGCGAAATGTGTGACGTAGTCCTCGCCGACGCGGGTGACCAGCTCGCGAATGAAGGCCTGCGCGCGCGGGTCGATCGCTTCTTCGCGC
>DAIRFN010000185.1:0-11379 GCA_036795065.1 Vicinamibacterales bacterium | reverse complement strand
GACCCGCCCCGAGCTGGTGCAGCAGGCGTGGGACTATTTCAGGACCGTCCAGACGAAGGACCGGAAATACATCCCCTTCATCAAGCCGGACACCCCGCCCGCCATCCACCTGAACGCGGAGATCCTCGCGAAGTACCGCGAGGAGATGAAGAAGTACTACTACGACCCGACGAAGTACGGGACGTATCTCGAGCAGCTGGGCATCCAGTATCCGACGCTGCGTCCCGCGGGGTCGAAGCCGCAGTAGTCAGGGCACGCGCAGCAGGCCCGCCTTTGCGCACTCTTCCGCCACGGTCAGGTAGCGCCCGACGGCGCTCGTGCCGATGACGTAGGGATGCGGGTCGTCGACGGGGCCGAAGCCCCGGCGATGCGCGTCTCGTCCGTGATAGCGTTCGCGCAGGGAGGCAGGCATGGACCGCAGAGAGGTGTTACAGGTCGGGCTCGCGGCGCTCGCGGGCGCGGTGACGGTGAGTGAACGGGCCGCGGCGAACGGGACCGGGGCTGTCTCGCAGGTAAAGCCGGCGGCCACGCAGTCCAAGCCGCTCGGCGTGCACCCGCTCGGCGCACCGTTCGAGGGGTGGCAGGGGAACATGCTCGAGGTCACGTACCCGCCGGGCGTGGTGTCGGCGTCGCACCAGCATCCGGGCCCCACGTTCGGCTACGTGGTGCGCGGCCGCATCCGCTGGGCCATCAACGGCGAGCCCGCGAAGGTGCTCGAGGCCGGGCAGTCGTTCTTCGAGCCGATGGGATCGGTGCACAGCACGTCAGCCAACGCCAGCGACACCGAGCCGGCGACGATTGCGGTGGTCATCCTGGGCAAGGCGGGCGAGCCGCTGTCGAAGCCAGCCACGCCGCCCGGGAAGTGACACGAGCCGCGCACGCGCGGCGGTGTCCACGGGAACACGAAGAGCGCGAAGCAAGCACGAAGCCACTCCGCGCTACGCGCGTGGCGCAGGGGCCGTGTCGAGGCGTTCGACGAACAGCGACAGCTGCGCCGCCTCTTCCGGCGACACGTCGCTGCCCGGACGCCGGGGGACGCCGACGTCCACGCCCCGAGCGCGGAGGCCGGCCTTGATCGTGCCCGTGGGGTTGCTGGCGCGGAACATGAGATCGACCAGCGGCAGCACGTGGTCGTAGTAGATGGCGCGCGCGCGCACGAGATCGCGATCCGCCCGGATCGCGCCGAGCATCGCGCGGGCCTGCCGCGGCACCACGTTCATGATCCCGGTGATCCACAGCCGGCAGCCGAGCGCAATGGACTCGAACGCGGCGTTCGGGTTGCCACAGATGACCTCGATCCGGCCTTCGCACTGGCGGTGGATGGCGTGCACGCGCCGGCTGTCGCCTGTGCTCTCCTTGACATAGCCGACACGCGGGATACCGGCCAGCTCGGCGAGGAAGTCCGGCGTCAGGTCCACGCCGGTGAGCGACGGGTAGTTGAAGAGGATCAAGGGCAGCGGCGTCGCATCGGCCACCGCCTCGTAGAACCCACGCACGTCCCGTCGCGACCGGCCGGCGTACAGCTCCGGCACGATCGGCGCCACCATCACGGCGGCCGCCCTCATCTCGTGCGCACGGCGAGCCAGCCGCACGGCCTCGCGCGTGGTGGTGGCGATGATGGCCGGCACCACGGGCACGCGTCCCCGCGCCGCGGCGAAGGTGGCCTCCCACACCGCCACCATCTCATCGGCGGCGAGCAGAGGCCCCTCGCCGGTGAGCGCCGTCGGCATCAGCGCGTCGGCCCCCTCCCGCAGGATGAACGCGACCAGGCGCTCGATTTCGGCGCCATCGACGCGCTCGTTCGCGTCGAACGGCGTCACGAGCGGGACGATGGTTCCGGTTCCGGGGAGCATGACCGATGGTAGCGCAGGGGTCAGCGGAGTGGAGCGAACGCCGCGGTGAAGTGCCGCAGGGCGCCGGGCGCCGCCGTGATCCGGTAGCCGCGCAACTGGTCGCGCATCCCCGCCACGTGGATCACGGCCTCGGCCACGAAGTCGATGTGCGACTGCGTATAGACGCGTCGGGGAATGGCCAGGCGCACCAGGTCCAGCGCCGCCGCTGTCTCGGTGCCGTCGGCGTGGAGGCCGAACATCACCGTGCCGATCTCCACGCAGCGTACGCCGGCCTCGGTGTACAGGGCGTTGACCAGCGCGATCCCGGGGTACTGCAGCGGGGGGATGTGCGGCAGCAGCGATCGCGCGTCGATGTAGACGGCGTGCCCGCCCGCGGGCCTCACGATGGGCACGCCCGCGTTCAGGATCTTGTCGGCGAGATACTCCGTGGACCTGATGCGGTACCTCAGATACGGCTCTTCCACCACCTCTTCCAGTCCGCGGGCGATGGCCTCCAGGTCGTAACCCGCCAATCCGCCGTAGGTGGGAAAGCCCTCGGTGAGGATGAGCAGGTTCCGGCACTGCTCGGCCCACGCGTCGCTGTTCATCGCGAGGAACCCGCCGATGTTGGCGAGGCCATCCTTCTTGGCCGACATCGTGCAGCCGTCGGCGAGGCCGAATATCTCCCGGGCGATGTCACGGGGCGTCCGGCCCGACTGGCCCTCCTCGCGCTCCTTGACGAACCACGCGTTCTCGGCGAAGCGGCACGCGTCGAGGAAGAAGGGCTTGCGATATCGGTCGCACAGCGCCCGGACGCCACACAGATTGGCCAGCGACACCGGCTGCCCGCCGCCGGAGTTGTTGGTGATGGTCACCATCACGAGCGGCACCCGGTCGCCCTCGCGGTCGAGCAGGGCCTCGAGGGCAGCGAGGTCGATGTTGCCCTTGAAGGGGTGAACCACCGCGGGATGCCGGCCCTCGTCGATGACCAGGTCGCGCGCCTCCGCGTCTTCGACCTCGACGTTCGCCCGGGTCGTATCGAAGTGGTTGTTGTTCGGCACGATGTGGCCGGGATGAAGAATCGTGTGGAACAGGATGCGCTCTGCCGCGCGCCCCTGGTGGGTCGGGATGATGTGCTTGAAGCCAGTGAGGTCGCGCACCGCCGATTCGAACCGGTAGAACGAGCGGCTGCCGGCGTACGACTCGTCACCCTGCATGAGTGCGCCCCACTGGGCCGACGACATGGCGCCCGTCCCCGAATCGGTGAGCAGGTCGACGAGCACATCGTCGGCGTGGAGCTTGAACACGTTGTGGTCCGCGCGCGCCAGCGCGGCCACGCGCTCCTCGCGCGTGGTGAAGCGGAGGGCTTCGACCGACTTGATCCGGAACGGCTCGATGATGGTGTGAAAGGGGCGCATGTCGTCACCGGCCCTGCTCGAATCCCGTCAGCACGTTGACGGCGTTCACGCCGACGTCTTCCACCGCGTAGCCGCCTTCCATGACGAACAGCGTCGGGACCTCCAGCGCGGCGAGGTGGCCGCCAATCCTCGGGAAGTCGTCGCCGCGCAGGCGGAACTTCGAGATCGGATCGTATTCGTAGGTGTCCACGCCCAGCGACACGACCAGCACGTCCGGCCGGAAGGCGCGCACCTTCTCGCCTGCGTCGGCCAGGGCGGGGCCGTAACCGTCCCACGTGGTGCCGTGGGGCAGCGGGTAATTGTGCGTGAAGCCGAAGCCCGGGCCCGCACCCAGTTCGTCCGCGTAGCCGAGGAAGTAGGGATACTCCACGCGTGGATCCGCGTGCAGCGAGAGGAACAGCACGTCGCGCCGGCTATAGAAGATCTCCTGGGTGCCGTTGCCGTGGTGGTAGTCCACGTCGAGCATGGCGACGCGCGTGCATCCGTGGTCCAGCAGGTACTGCGCGGCAATCGCCGCGTTGTTGAGATAGCAGTAGCCCCCCATGGCCGCGGATGCGGCGTGATGCCCAGGCGGGCGGCACAGCGCGAAGGCGCTGGCGGCGCCGTCCGCCACGACACGCGCGCCGGTGAGGGCCACGGCGGCGCTGGCGCGCACGGCCTCCCAGGTGCCGGCGGTGATGGGCACGCCGGCGTCCAGCGAGTAGTAGCCCAGCTTGCCGTCGATGAACTGCGGCACCCGGTCGCCGCGCAGGCTGCGTACGGGCCACACCAGCGGCAGCGCGTCGTGCGTGCGGCCCTCCGCGGCCCACTCGGACCAGGCCGTGGACAGGAAGTCCACGAACCCGTCATCGTGCACGCGCCGGATGGCATCGTCGTCGCAACCGTCGGGTGCGACGACGTCGCCCAGGCCGACCTCGCGCACGCGCGCCAGCACCATCTCGGCGCGACGAGGCATCTCGAAGCACGGCAACAGCTTCCCGTCGATGAGCTCGGCATTGCCGTGATGCCGGTGGTGGAGGTCAGAGTAGATCGTCAGCATATGCGTGGAGTCACGGGAACACGAAGGACACGAAGAACACGAAGGAAAACATCAGGAAACGGACAGGAAACAGAGAGTAACGCACGGAGAACGTGATCACGCAACATCGGGCGGCCGTCGCGTGAAGCCGCGGGTCAGCCAGGCCAGGTAGAGGGCGCCGGCGGCCAGCCAGCGCAGGCCGATCGTGAGGCTGTCGCCCGACAGACTGGTCCACAGCCACGCCGTGAGGACGCAGCCAATCGCAGGGAGGACACCGTGGCGGACGTAGTCGCGCTCCCGGCCCTTCGGCCGCTTCAGGGCGGCCCCGAGCCGCGTCGAGCGGCAATTCCCGGCTTCCGACTCCCGACTCCCGACTCCCGACTTCCGATCTCGATCCATCAAGTAATGCTTGATCACCGCCAGGTTCACCACCGAGAACGCCACCAGCGCGCCGAAGCTGATCATCGAGGCGAGCAGGCCGAGCGACAACCACACCGCGAGCAGCGAGATGGCCGAGACCAGCAGGATGACGAGTACCGGGGTGCCGAAGCGCGACGACAGCCGGCCGAAGAAGCCGCGTGGCAGCACGCCGTCGCGCCCCATCGTGTAGAGGATGCGCGACACCGAGGCCTGCGAGGTGAGCGCCGAGCCGAACGCACCGGCCACGTAGGCCACGATGAAGAAGGCGCCGAGCCAGCGGCCGCCGGCACGCGCCATCAGGTCGAGCGCGGCCGTGTCGGCGAAGGTGCACGAGGGATCCACTGCGGGAAGGCAGCGCGGCTCGCGCATCACGAGATGGCCGATATAGGCCAGCAGCATGAACAGGAAGCCGCCACAGAGGGTCACCCACAGGATGGCTCGGGGAATGTCGCGACGGGGCTCCGGCGTCTCCTCGGCCATCGTGGACACCGCGTCGAAGCCCAGGAACGACAGGCACAACACCGCGGCGCCCGCGAGCAGCGGGCCGAGGCCGACCGACGGGTCCACGCCTCCGGCGGCGTACGATGGATTGCCTGCGAACGGCTCCAGGAGGCTCACCTCGCCGCTCACCGAACCCAGGGCCATCACCACGAACGTCGCGACGAAGAGCACCTGGGCCGTGATGATCAAGACGTTGGCCCGGGCAATCGTCTCGATGCCGATCACGTTCAGCACGGTGACCGCGAGGATGGCGATGACGATGAACACCCACGGGGCGACGCCGGGGAACTGGGTGTTGAGATAGAGGCCGATCACCAGGTAGTTGATCATCGGCAGGAACAGGTAGTCGAGCAGCAGCGACCACCCGGCCAGGAAGCCCACGTGCGGGCCGAACACCGACCTCGCGTAGGTGAACGTCGAACCCGCCGCCGGGAACGCGCGCACCATGGCGCCGTACGACAGCGCCGTGAACGTCATCGCCACCAGCGTGATGAGATAGGTTGTCGGAAGCCGTCCACCGGTCTGCACCGTCACCAGCCCGTAGGTGGTGAAGACAGTGAGCGGAACCAGATAGACCAGCCCGAACAGCACCAGTGCGGGCAGCGACAGCACGCGGCGCAGCGCGGGGCGGGGCTCGTCCGGGCGGTGCGTGCGCGACATCCCTACTCGCAGATCCACAGCCGGCCGACCTCGGTGCCGTTCGGGCACCGGCCCGGCAGGATGTGCACGGACCGCCCGGCCCGTGACCCCTCGGTGTCGTAGATGAGGATGCGCGCCGGGTAGTCGGAGGCCACGCGCACGCGCTCGCCCGTCACGAACGTGACGTAGTGCGCGACCCAGTATCCCGCGCGAGCGTACTGGATGCCGCGGCGTTCCAGCTCCGCCGCGACACGCGACTGCGGCGTCTCCGGAGCGCGCTCGAAGTACTCGCCGATGACCGCCCGATGGCGCGCCCCCGACCAGGCCATCCAGGCCAGCAGCAGCACGAGGGTCGAGCGGCGCAGGGCGCGGACGGGCTCCACGCCGAGGTGCCAGGCCGCCACGGCCACCGGGATCAGCAACGCCAGAA
The DNA here is from genome assembly GCA_036795065.1 of Vicinamibacterales bacterium. Taxonomy (GTDB): domain Bacteria; phylum Acidobacteriota; class Vicinamibacteria; order Vicinamibacterales; family UBA2999; genus VFZN01. Next base: position 5,121 of record DAIRFN010000185.1, on the reverse strand, counting down.
GGGTGTATCGGATCAGCGTCGGATCGCGCACGCCACAGCTCCCGGTGTAGGCGGCGATCGCCTGGCCGCCCACGAGCGCGAGGAACACTACGAACGGCGGCACCGGCGTGCGCGTTCGCCACCCCACGAACGACGCGCGACCCGCCGCGACGAGGAGCCCGATGGCCAGCATCGCCCACACCAGGGGTGCCGCGGGCGCGGGCCGGCCCACGTAGTACTCGTCCAGCCCTCGCTCGCGCGCGCCGGCGAGGGTCGGAAGGTTCTGGCGCACCAGCCACGCCAGGTTGGGCCCGATCTCGGCAGTGACATCGCACTGCGCGCGGGAGGTGACCGCGGCCACGCTGGATGGTTGCGCGGGCAGCTCGAAGCGGGGCATCTCCGGGCCGAAGACATCGCCGAACCTGATGGCCGCATTGCCGAGTGCCAGCACGGTCGTGAAGGCGGCCAGCACGGAGAGCACGCGAGGCAGCAGCGCCCTCCATGCCCGCCATTCGCGCAACGCGTCAACGGCGATGAGGGCGGTCAATCCGTACAGGGTGAACTCGCGATGCAGGAAGCCGAAGCCTGCCACGGCTCCGCACAGGATGGGGCGGCCGCGCGTGATCCAGATCAGGAGCACGTACAGGAAGGGCTCGACGCTGCCGCCCATGGCCGCCACGAGGGAGGCCCCCGTGATCGGCGTGCACAGCGTGAAGAACCCGCTGGCCGCGAGCGCTGCGCCCGGACGCAGCCCAGCGTCCCGCGTCAGGAGGACCACCAGCATCGCGGCGACCGCCGCGTTGATCGCCAGGAGCGGCAACTTCAGGAGCGGCACCGACGCACCGCCCATCGCGAACAACGGCGCCGCCAGGTACGCCTCGACCGCGAGCATGTAGGTCTGGCCGTAGAAGGTGACGGGCAGGGCGCGACCCTCGGCCACGTGCTTGGCCATCAACCCGACGATGGCCTGATCGGAGTCGAAGGCGGCATGCGGCCACCACACGAACGCGGAGGACCGCGCCGCCGCCAGAAGCGCCGCGGCCAGTGCCGCGACTGCGAGGGAGACCGGTGGGATCGACGCGCGCGCGGCGAAGGGCACGACTGGGGGCGGATTATAATCGCGCCCCATGACGGCACGGGCCCCGGCCGCCGCGAGCGCAGGGATGGCGCTGGCCGGCATGGCCGCGGCCATTCTGTGGACGACCCCCCTTTCGCCGGCGTGGCCCTCCGAGCGCCCGACGATTCCCGGCCTGTGGTCGATCGAAGCGCTGTCGGCAGTCCCCCTCGGGGATCCGCTGCATCGTGCCGCCGCCGCGGCCGTGGGCCTCGCCGCTATCACTGCCGCACTCCACGCGCGAATCCTTGCACGTCTCGGCTACGACGCGCTGATGTCCGCGGGCGTGGCCCTCGCCATCGGCGTGCTCTCGTACGGGAGCTTCGCTCTCGCCACTCATCTGCCCGCGAGCCTGGCGGCCGTACTCACGGCGGCTGCGGTCCTGGTGGCGTTCGCGGACGGCGGCACTCCCCGTGTCCGGGCCGCGACGTCCGCACTGCTGCAACTGGCTGCCGGCGCCCTGCAGCCTGCCGCGTTCGCTGCGCTGCCGCTCATCGTCACGCATGCCTGGGGCCAGTCGATGCCCGCCCGCGCGCTCGCCGGATTGCTCGGCGTCATCGCCGCTGGCTGGGCGGCCTGCGCGCCCGCGTCGGCCGCCGATGCGGAACGACTCGACCTGTTGAACCGGCCGTGGCTCTGGCCCCTCGGGGTGATCATGGTCAGCAACGCCCTGGCGCCGCTCTGGGGCCGGCCGGCGGCTGGCACGGCCCTCATTGGCACTGCGGTCATGGTGGCGATGGTTCTAGCCGGACACCAGGCGTCCGCGCTGGCGGTGTTCCCGGCATGGCTCCTGGCGGCCGGCGTGACGAGCCTGCCCGCGGTGGTGCGGAGCGCTCGCATCGTGCTGGTGACCGGGCTCATGGGCGTCGCAATGGCCGAGGCGTGGAGTGTGCCGCCGCCCACGCCCTGGGCCCTCATCGCGTGGCGCGATGCCGTCGAGCGTGCCGTGCCCGTCGGCACGCGCATTGAGACCGGCAACGCGGCTGCGGCCGCCCTCAGCGGCCCGCTGTTCCGCGGACGACCGTCCCGGATCGAAGTGGTGGGACCGGTGCGCGCGGTCGGGGCCGGAACCACGGAGACGCGCTACCTGCTGGAGGATCTCGCGGGGACCGCGCACTCGCACGACCGTCTCGCACCAGTGCCCGTAGCGCATGAGGGTGTCGCCGACTACGTGGCGCGGCTGCCGGCGGGAACCATCGTAGGCATAGCCGTTGCGGTTTCGGATCCCGACGTCGGGCCGGACGCCGCCCTCGCTGCGCTGGCGCTCCTCGGTCACCGGGATCTTCCCGCCGCATCCTCAGTGGCTGCGGTGGGCATCGTCGGGAAGCCCCCCGCCGCCGCGCTGCGCGACGACGGGCGCCTGCACGTGCTCATTGGCGATCCGCTCGGCGCCGATGGCCAGCTCTCCCCGGCGGACTTCGAGCTGCGAACCGTGGCGGACGAGGTCAGCGTCCGCCTCCGCGGGCGAGTCCTCGCGACTGGGAGACGCTGGGCCGTCATCGCCCTGCGCCCCGGCGGCCCCCTGATCGAGGCGATGGCCGATGCCGAGGGCCAGCCGCCGTGGCCGATCCGGCTGCCGGGCCTTCAACTCTACCGCGCGCACCCCTGAGCGGTGCGTGGGGACCCTCCCCGGCCTCTCGATGCAGGGCCGCGCGCGTCTCGCGCGGGAGGAGGAGCCCATGCCGCGCATCTGCCGGTCTCGCCCTATCGCGTGAGCGCGGCTAGTGCGTCCAGCACCTCGTCGATGTCCGCCTCGGTGTGCGCCGCGTTCACCTGGAACCGGATGGTCTCATCGCCCTTTGGCACTACCGGAAAGGTGAGCCCTACCGCAAGAATGTGCCGGTCGAACAGCCCGCTCACCGCCGCGCGCACCTTGTCGGTGCTGCGCAGCAGCAGCGGCACCACTGGATGCGGCCCCGGGATCGACTCCAACCCCAGTGTGGCGAGACCCTCGCGCAGTTGCCGCGTGCGCGCGCCCAGGTTGGCCAGCCGCTCCAGTCCCTCCGGGCTGTCGGCAATGTCCACCGCCGCCACCGCGGCCGCGCAATCGGCGGCGCCGAGGGGGTTCGTGTAGATGTAGGTGTCGGCCTTCTGCCGCACCGCCTCGACGAGCTCGGGGCTTCCGGCCACGAAGCCGCCGTTCACCCCGAACGCCTTGCCGAACGTGCCCACCAGGATGTCCACCTGCGCGCCCGCGTGCTCCTCGGTGCCCCGTCCCGTGGCGCCGTACGCGCCGATGCCGTGCGAGTCGTCCATCATCGTCACCACGCCGTCGCGGAAGCGATGCTCGTGGGCGGCGGTCACGCCGAGCAGGTCCTTCAGCGGCGCGGCGTCGCCGCGCATGCTGAAGATGCCGTCGAAGATGACGACGACGCGGCCGATGCCATCGGGCACGGCCTCGAGCCTGCGCGCGAGATCGTCGGCGCTGTTGTGCCTGAAGATGGACCGGCGATCGCCCGGCACGTTGGCGATACGCATGGCCCGGATGATGCAGTTGTGGTTCAGCTCATCGCCAACCCAGTACGTGTCGGGTCCCGACAGCGTGATGGCCGTGCCGAGGATGGTGGTGTACGCCGAGTTGAACGCCTTTGCCGCCGGGCGTCCGGTGAACGCCGCGATGCGTGACTCGAGCATCACGTGGTGGATGCACGTGCCGTCGATGAACCGCACCGCGCCGGGCCCCGCACCGAACACGCGAGCGGCCTCGTCCGCCGCGTGCAGCAGCGCCGGGTGATGGGAGAGCGAGAGATAGCTGTTGGCGTTCATCCGCAGGTACCGGCCCGCGCCGCCCTGCAACAGGTAGCGCGGCCCGCGCGTGCCCGCGGCCGCCTCGTAGCCTTCGATGATCCGCTCCGGTGCCTTGGCGCGACCCTCGCGCTCGAGGTCGGCCACGTCGCTGGCCAGGCTGACGTTCAACTTGTCGAGTGACATGCGCCGACAGCGTAACACTTCGGCCAGCCCGGTCGTAGACGCTGGGAAACGGCGCGCGTGGTTACGAATGTAGACAACCCGGCCACGCCGTGTCGTACTCTTGAACGCTGATGCATCGTCTGGCGGTCCCGGTCTTACTCATCATTGGTCTCGTTGCTGCTCCGGCGCTGGCCCAGCCGGAGGATCCCCTCACGTCGGGCCGCCGGATCATCCGAGCCGAACGGATGGGGCCGGACGAGCGCATCGTGCTCGACGGCATCCTCGACGAGCCGGTCTGGAAGCGCGCGACGCACGGCGGCGAGTTCATCCAGCAGGACCCCGTCCTCGGCGCCGAGCCCACCGAGCGCACCGAGGTGCGCTTCGCGTTCAACCGCGACCACCTCTACATGGGAGTCATCTGCTACGACTCCGAGCCCGACAAGCTGGCCGGCAATACCAGCAAGCGCGACGAGTTCCTGGGCGCCGACGACCGGTTCATGTGGACGATGGACACGTTCCTGAACCAGCAGACGGGTTACTTCTTCGAGATGAACCCCGCGGGGCTGATGGCCGACGCCCTGATGGGGCCGGGGGGCTCCACCAACCGCGAGTGGGACGGCATCTGGAACGCGCGCGTGCGCCAGACCTCGATTGGCTGGGTGATCGAGGTGGACATCCCGTTCCGGACGCTCGCGTTCGACCCCAACGCGCCCGCGTGGGGCATCAACTTCCAGCGCACGGTCCGGCGCAAGCAGGAGGAATTGCTCTGGACGGGGTATCAGCGCAACCAGGGCCTGCGGCGGATGGCGAACGCGGGCCTGCTGGTGGGCCTCAACGACGTGAGCCGGGGCAAGGGGTTCGAGCTGCGGCCGTACCTGGCCGGCTACCTCGACTCGCCCGGCGGCGGGGCGCCCCGCGAAGGCGAGGCCGACATCGGTCTCGACGCGGCCTACAACCTGACGCCCAGCCTGCGCGCCGTAGGGACGCTCAACACGGACTTCGCCGAGACCGAGGTGGACCAGCGGCGCGTCAACCTGACGAGGTTCCCGCTGTTCTTCCCCGAACGGCGGACGTTCTTCCTGGACGGCTCCACGTTCTTCGACTTCCCGAACAACGTG